>JAKISY010000097.1 GCA_021648365.1 Verrucomicrobiales bacterium | reverse complement strand
TTCTTCGTTCAGCACCTCCAGAGCCCTAAACCTACGATACACCATCACAATGAAATCTCCCCGCCCAGCTTCCCACTCCAAGTAGAGCGGAGCCCATCGCAGAGCCTGCAAAGGCGCCGCTATCCCCGACGCTCTAATCGCCACATTATTATCTTCCCCATACTGCCGCAGCGCAGTAAAAAGACTCTCCCTGCCCCGCGCCATTTGCAAAACCATATTGCGCTTACCCTCCTTCACGCCCCAATAGGGCAACAGTCGCCAAGTATTCAATAAGGGATCGATTGTCGAATCGCCCAGCACCTCTTTAGGGTTTTCCTGCAATGCGCTCTGCACCGCATCAAAATCCCCTCTGGCAGAATAGTCCCGAGACGGATCAATAACCGCAAATTCATCTGCCACATGCAAGACAACTCCTAATGATTTGACTCTACCTCCCAGTTCTCTCGACCTCAATGATTCTGCCAAACCAGCGTAAAGTCCTTCTAAATCCTCATTCGATAGCACCTCCTCCAGCTCGCCCACCAAGCAAGTCAGTGCGGGCCCTTCCACCCAGCGCTTAGCAACACGGTCAAACAACGCACTGACCACCTCTTCACCATCCACCCATAGATGCCACTGTCGTTGAATACCTAAAGGATCTGCATACCAATCCGGATTTTTTGCCCGACTAGTGCCTTTGGCTATTGTGTTAACTTGCTGATAAAGTTGATAGGCGTTGAGTTTGGACAGAGGACTGAAATGCTTCATGATGAATTGATAGCGTATTGAATACCCAAAGTCGAATAAAGCCAAGGAAAAAGACCGCCCCTTTCGGAACGGCCTTTTCGAAATGAAGGTCTAAAAATTTACTACCTTCACACAAGACCTCAAGTATCGTAAGGACGAAAAGGATGCGGAGGTGCAGCCTGTCCACATGAAGTGTAAGGATCTGAATCAGCCTCACCATTAGGCATGAACCCTGTAAACGTATAGTTAGCAGGATTAGTCGGGCAGACTGGCGGTTGCGCCAAATAAGCATATTGAACCTCCGTTAGAATACTCACTGGCAATGCAGAAGCTGCATCGGATGTCGATCCCGTTGGAAGCGGTGGCACATCATACATATTACCGTGTGAGATGACCAATTTCTCCACCGACGCCATTGTCAAGATGCATTTAGAACGATCTGCTCCTTTTTTGTAGGCGTTAATCCCGAGGAACAAGATCGCGATCAAGCTCAATAGAATGGCGATCACCAAGGTGATCTCGATAAGGGTCATGCCCTTTTGTTTTTTGTTTAGTTTTGTTACTTTCATTTTTCTATCTATGTCTGTTTTTATATTTCGGCTCCCTCGTGACAACACTCATTGTCAGATTCTTCCGAAGGGTTTGATCTCAGCCAAACGCGGCGTCCTCGATGAAAAGATTCGCATCATCATCATCCAGGTTCATCATGTTCAGTTGAAAAGTATCAAAATCGATCTTCCCTGCATTATACAGGTTCCTCAAGTTATCATCCCACTCAATGTTACCACTCTGGCGCAGCACATCCTCCAAAGACTTAGCGCCACCATCGTAAGCCGCTATACCTGATCTCACTGCGGATGAGGTGTTTTGTAGAAATTCGTAGTTCAGCACCCGACCATCGAGCCCTTTCATCAAACCCTGGGAAAGAATGAACATCAAAATCTCGCTCAATCGCCCAAGAATTGACTTGTGTTGATCGCGTGGAAAAAACTCTAAAATACGCGAAATGGTCTTCACTGCGCCATTGGTATGCAAGGTGGTGATCACCACATGCCCCGTCTGCGCGGCCTCGATCACCGTATCCATGGTATCACGATCACGCACCTCCCCGAGTAAAATCACATGTGGAGCTTTACGCAAAACGTCTTTCAATCCCTGATGATAAGACATCACATGTTTGCCCACCTCTTGCTGCGTCACAATACCAGGAGGGATTTTATCCTGATCTTCTGGCGGAGAACCCGTCATGTCATGCGGGTAACGATACTCAATCGGATCTTCTACCGTCACAATGTGTCGATCACAGTTGCGACGCACCCAATCCAACAAAGCTGCCAAAGTCGTCGATTTACCTGAACCTGTTTGCCCCGTCACCAAGCCCATACCTTGTCGTTTTTGCAAAAAACCTTTCAGTGCATCAATCGTATCCGTGCCTAAACCCAATACCTCAAGATTAGGAATATCGTCCGCCAAAATACGACACGTCACCCCTAAACCCGAGCTGCTCAAATGAGCCTGCACACGCATCCGACCACTAAGCTCCCCATTGGGCATCATCTGGCCATTACAAGAAAAGTCTGCCACCTTGTATTCTTGCAGACGCTCAATCACGTCCATCTGCCCCACCAACTGATTTTGCTGACTAGCGTATTTATCCACATCCTGATTGGCATACAGCATGTCAATCACATTGCGCACCACATGCTCAGGCAACTCTCCCAAGGAATGAATCACCATCAATCCCTTTTTGGTATGGATGTAAGGAATCCTATCCGTGCGCAACTGAATATCGGATATATCAAAATCTCCAGCGTGGGTAAAAACCTCGCTTAAAACATGAAGTGCATGGGTGAAATCTGACATCTGTGCTCAGTTGATAGCAAAAACAAAAAGAAAGAAAGCTTTTTTTTCAATAAAAATCATTTTTTTTCATTTCTCTTAAAAAGTTCGATTCCAAATGGCATTAAATCCTTCGATTCCCTACTATTATCCGCCTATGTGCTACAGCTTTTTAAGCTGTTATTTCCTTCCCCCCATAGATTCATTGCTCTTTATCTTTTCTTGGAACTCCTTACTTGTAGTGCCTCCCTCTCGATCTATCATCGCCTGAAACTGTTCCATCATTTTCATCCCTAATTCAGCTCGTCTTTCAGTCTCCTCCCTACGAACAGCCGTTATGCTGCGCCATCGACCATCTTCTACAGCCTGATCGCGTAATTTAAAATAATGACCTAAACAGTATTTCATTCGATCTTGATATTTCACAATCACATCCACCGGCAACGCTGCTTTCACATCCGCTTTTTCCCTGCGGTAGTCCTGCTGATGCATGAAAAACTGATTCAAAGTCGCCGTCGTTGCGGTCAACCACGGCATCGGATCCTCTTTATTTTTAAAAGCAACCTGAATCGTATATTCCGACATTTGATAGGCTCGCTTACGATCTGACTCCTTACGTCTCAACTCGTGATAGATCAAAAAGTGAAAGTAAGCATTATACACACCGTAATCCGTAGGGTCCATGTTATAGCCCTTCAAAAGAATAGCTTCGATGTCACGCGCAACCTCTTCGCTCTGCTGTTTGGACAGCTCATACCAATAAGTTCTGCTAAAACGCTGCGCATCTAGATCCACCAAAAAATTCAAAGCTGGAGTCACCCAAGTAGCCAACGCTTCGACCTCGGATTCTCCATCATGATCATGCCCAGCATGATCGCCATCACCCTCCTCGGCACCCTCCTCCAACTCGTGCTCGGCATGGTCATGCCCCGCATGAGGATCTTTTGTTTTTGACTGACTCAACTCACTAGCCAAAGCCCCGTAATGCCAAGCGCGATCAAGATTCAACTGCCCCAGCCTTGCCAAGATCGTGCCATACCCGCTCTGCCGCAATGCAAAGGGGTTTTTGTGATACGCCCCCAACCCAGATTTTTGTAAATCCAAAAAAGCAAAGACCGCTATCAAAGCGCCTGCCAATACACACACTATCGCTCCGATTTTCATTTTTTCACTTGAAACAAAAACGCGCTCACCGCCACGACCAATAAATCAAAGCCGACAAAATACACCAATATCTTAATAAATGCTCCTGTCTCTAACGGACCCATTTGAAAAACCAAGCGATTCGTCAAATCCGCCAAATGATAATGGGGAGATATCACATACAAAGAATCAATCACCGGATTGCCCGACTGCGATAAAAAGAAATCTAAATACCCGATGCCATACAAACCATAAACCGCCAATCCCGCCGTTACCACATAAGCTGCCGTCCCGTTCACTCGTGTCCCCAAGGCGATGGCCAACAAAAACAAAGGAGGCATCACCATGCAATAGAGCAAAGCAAACTGCAAATTGGTAGCCACCCACGGCCTCACGCCTTCCACTTTCTCTGGCAAGGCGAAAACCAAGGAAGTAAATAGCACCACACTCAAACAAATGCCACAAAACAACAAACTATTCGCCCACAACTGCAGCATCTGACTGCGTTTTTTCATCCCCAGAGTTTTGAAATACTCCAACACCCCCTGCGAAGCTCCATCGTGCCCCATGATCGCAGCCTGGTAAATCAACCACACCAGCGAGATCACCCACAGCATACTCCACGCCGTCTGCGCCCGGGCAGGAGCAAACACCGAAGGCTTTTCCTCAAAGGGCGTCAGATAAGGCAAAATCCAAGGCAATAACACCAAAAGCAATAGAAACACCAAATAGGTATTCCGAGCAATGATCGTTTTTAAAGTCAGTTTAAACAAAGGCATAATAGTTATTTCTTCTTTTCTCTTATCTGCGCCCATCGGCGTCATCTGCGGTTAAACCTCTCTTAATCCCCTCATTACGATAAATTTTTCCTCGTTTCGAACCAATCCAACTCTCCACCCACTACTGGTAGGTGACTGATCTTTTCATCACTGATAATCAAAGCGCTCTCGGCTTTCAATGTAGGTTCGTCAGGATGCACACAAACCAAGCGCAATATGCCTTCGCTATTCTCCCTCCAAATCGCATCCACTTCATCTCGCACATGAAAATCCAATCCTGAAAAAGGCTCATCCAACAAAAGCACCTGTGCTCCTCCCTGCGTTGCCTGAACTTCAGCTATGATCAAGGTCACCTTCTGGCGATTCCCCTTAGATAACTTGCCGTAAGGCTTTTTCACCTCTAACTCCAATCGCTCCGCCATGGACAACGCGCGCTGATAAATCTCACCGCTGAAAAAGGCCGCGAAAATACTAGCGGTCTTTAACTCGGGATCAAAGCGTAACTCCTCGTCAATATACTGCACCTGCCCATCCACTTGAAACTCTCCACAAAATGTCGGCAACAAGCCTGCCAACGTTTTCAACAAAGTCGTCTTGCCCCGCCCATTCCTCGCCAACAACAAATGTCGGCCCGCGCTCAGGCTCACCTCTTGCTCAGCACTAGCTAATTCCAAATCGGGCATAGCTCGATTGCGCCACCCCGAGCGGTAGCCAATACTCATTCCTTGTTTAATAACTATTTTAGGTTCCATTGATAAAATCTTAGCTAAAGCCATGCTATCAAAACATACTGATATGTAAAGCTAAAGCGATACGATTAAACACCTTTGCCTAGCTCATCACCATGCCACCACCGATCATCATCCTACACCAAACTCAACTCGGACAAAACATCGGCATGTGTGCCCGCGCCATGCTCAACTGCGGGCTCGACCAATTGCGCCTGGTTGCCCCACGCGATGGTTGGCCCAATCCCGCCGCGATCGCCACCGCCGCCGATGCTGATGTCGTCTTAGCGCAAACCCAATGTTTTGCCACCCTCGCAGAAGCCATCGCCGACTGTCACCACCTCTACGCCACCACCGCCCGCCCGCGTCACCAAGCGATCCCCGTGCTACCCGTCGCCGAAGCCGTGCAACAAATCCGCGCTCAGCCAAACTCCACCTCCTCCGACCAGCAAAGCGCCATCCTCTTTGGACCCGAAGCTTCGGGCCTCGACAACAACGCCCTCAGCCACGCCAATGCCCTCATCCACTTCCCCACCAACCCCAACTTCAGCTCGCTCAACCTCGCCCAAGCCGTGCTGCTCTTCGGCTGGGAGTGGCGCCGCGCCCAGGCGCAGCCCATCGCCCATTCCGTCCCTCTCACCGCCGCACCAAAAAAAGAACTGCATAACTTTCTCAACCGCCTCGAAAACGAACTCGAGCAAGCTGAATTTTTTCTCACCCCAGAACTACGCCCAGAAACCCTGCGCAAACTACGTAGCCTCTTCACTCGAACTCAGGCGAGCGAACAAGAACTCAACCTGCTGCATGGAGTCATCACCGCACTGAAAAAAACATAATCCCCCACTTCACCTCCCCATCACCCTACGCGCCACCAACCACATCACCACCGGCAAGACCGCGCTCATAGCCATCGCCAAAGCTGGCGAATCCTGCCCCGCAGCCCCCACCCAAGCAAAGACAAAGCCCAGCGGCACACTACCACAGATCAACGCCACCAAAAAAACACGGAAGGGCATCCTCACCAAGCCCGCCATGCAGGCAACCACCTCGGGCAAAAGCGGTAACCAACGCGACAAGACCACCACCCAAACCCCGCCTTCTCGAAAAAAATGTTCCCCTTTTTCTAAATCCCGCTGCCCAGCTAAAAACAACGCGGCACGATGCCCCATCACACGACACAGCCCATACGCCAACAAACCACCCAACACAGAACCCAGTGAACTATACACCCCACCCCACCACGCACCATACACATAACCCATCGCCGACATCACCACCGTGCCAGGCACCGGCAGGAACAAATCACCAATCAACAAAGCGATGCCCGCTCCCGCCCCATACTGCGTCAACCACTGCACGCTACCCTCACTAGAAAAAAACTGCGTAAAAAAATCCCCCCAGATCAAAAACGGCAGCATCACCAGCACCGCCAAAGTCAAAAATATCCACCAAATACGCATGTAGATGGGTAATCTAAAATTTAAGATTTGAAATTTGAAATTCATCCATCACATTCATTTACGAGCATTCACTCCCCCCTCTTAAATTCAACCTATCCTCATCAATCCCTCTTTTTTCATTCACTTTTAATCTGCGATCATTTGCCTTCGGGTGGTTGCCTCTGGCTATCTACGCTGCGCTCCGGTTGCGTAATCTGCGGTTCCCTTCTTCCTCCTGAAAAATGTCGTGGATCGTGCCCTGCTATTTTCATCATGCCAAACCCCAAACCTATCGACCCAAGTCAGTTGCCCGAGCTCGCCCGTGCCTGTATTCGCAACGCTAAGTTCCCGCAGCTCGCTACCATCGACGGCGATCAGCCTCGTCTGCGCCCTGTTTCTCCAGTCCGAGTGGATGAAGCCACCTTCACCATCTACGTCGCCAATCTGCGATCTTATCACAAAACCGCGCAGATCGCCGCCAATCCCAAAGTAGAGCTCTGCTACCTCGACGATCAACACGACCAAGTGCGCATTTCCGGTATCGCAGAGATGCTCGACGATCCAGCGATGAAACAAGAAATATGGGACAGCAACCCACTGCTCACACAATACTTAGGCAACATCCACAACCCCGAACTTATCATCTACAAAATCACCCCCACCCAAGTGCGTTTCATGCGCGAATGGGCTCTTGATTACTACAACATCCCGCTCAATGCTTAAAGCTTAGGATAATCACACTCCCACTGCGTTTTTTTCAAAAATCATCGCACTACATGAAAAAAAATATTTCAACCACTGATCGACACTGATAAACACTGATAAACACTGATATGTATTGTTTTTACAATTTAATTTTTCTTTTCTTATCAGTGCAAATCAGTGGAATCAGTGGTTTAATTCTTAAATTTTAAAAAATGTCGTGTAGGATGAAAGAGCCTCAAATCAACATCTGAATGCACCAAGGTTTTGTGTTTTACGAACAAGCACATGTCGGAGATTTAGCCTAAAGATAGTTGGCGTTGCCTAGAACCACCTAAATCACAGCTCTAAACACATAATAAGCTAAACTGCTCAATCACGCACAACTGACAACTTTTAAACAAAAACCATGAAAACAGCACTCACCACCCTACTGCTTAGCTTGTTGCTACTTTCCACTGCCTACGCCAAAGATCCCTTCGCCAGATGGGAGAGCAGCATCGCCGCTTTTGAGAAAGCCGACAAAAAAGATCCACCACCCACTAACGCCACACTCTTCGTTGGCAGCTCTAGCATCCGAATGTGGAATCTCGATCCCTTTTTTCCTGACCTGAAAAAAATCAACCGAGGTTTTGGAGGCTCGACCATTGCCGACTCCATCCACTTCTTCGATCGACTGATCCAACCCCTCCACCCCAGCACCATCGTGCTCTATGCCGGCGACAACGACATCTCTAGAGGCCTCAGCGCTACGCAGGTGCTAGCCGATTTCAAACAGCTCACCGCCAAAGTAGCAAAATCACTACCCGGCACCTCACTCATCTACATCGCCATCAAACCTAGCATCAGTCGCAAAAAACTGTGGCCCGTGATGAAAGAAGCCAACGCACTCATCGCCGCCTACTGCGAACAGCTGCCTACCCTCTACTTTGCCGACATCGCCACCCCCATGCTCGAACAAAACCTCGCCCCCGACCTGTTCAAAAAAGACGGCCTCCACCTCACCGACAAAGGTTATGACTTATGGGAAAAAGTCATCGCTCCACTGATCAAAAAATCCCAACGCTAACTCCACCTCCCCTACTTCGCTCTACATCCAGCCCCACCTCATTCCCCTTCTTATCTGCGCCCATTTGCCTTCGAGTATTATCCTCCGGCTATCTCCGCTTCGCTCCGGTTGCGCCATCTGCGGTTCCCTCCCCCTCATCTCCCGCGCTTCGCCTTGCACCCATCACAATCAATGCTACTCTTCCGACGCCCTTGAAGTGGCGTGGCTATGAGCGATCAAAAGAAAAAATCCAATACCTATAAAGACAGTTTGAACCTTCCGCAAACGGACTTTCCGATGCGTGCCAATCTCGTCGAGCGTGAACCTCAACGCCTAAAAAACTGGGAAGACCAAGATCTCTATCGTCAGATCGTCGATCAACGCCAAGCTCAGAACGCACCCACCTTCATCCTGCACGATGGGCCGCCTTTTGCCAACGGCGACGTGCACATGGGCACCGCACTCAACAAAGTGCTCAAAGATTTGGTGATCAAAAGCCGCACCATGGCGGGCTATTACGCGCCCTTCATCCCCGGTTGGGACTGTCACGGACTGCCGATCGAGTTCAAAGTGGTCGAAAAAACTCGCGGCCTCGAACCCGCTGAAATCCGCCGCCGCTCTGAAGCATACGCGCGCAAGTTCATCGACATCCAGCGCAAATCCTTCCGCCGTCTCGGCGTATTTGGCGATTGGGAGAATCCATACCTCACGCTCGACCCCTCCTACGAAGCCGACGTCATTCGCACCTTCGCATCGCTGGTCGAAAAAGACCTCGTCTATTGTAGCAAAAAACCCGTGCTATGGAGTTTTGGCGCCCAAACCGCGCTCGCAGAAGCCGAAGTCGAATACGAAGATCGCACCGATCCCGCGATCTTTGTGAAATTTCCACTCGCCAGCGGTGATCTCACAGGCAAGACTTCTCTTGTCATCTGGACCACCACGCCCTGGACGCTGCCTGCCAACCTAGGCATCGCCCTGCAATCGCGCTTCGAATACGTGCGCTGCATTTTCACTCATGCAGAAAGCGGACGCAGCGAAGATCTCATCATCGCCCGCCCCCTGCTCGACTCTTTCATCGCCAAAACAGGCTTCAGCCCCACTGGCGAAGAACAAATCATCGACCCCAAAGCACTGGAAGGGCAAACCGCCCAACACCCACTGCTAGATCGCACTTCCAAAATCATCCTCGCCGACTTCGTCACCGCTGAAGCTGGAACAGGCGCGGTACACGTCGCCCCAGGTCACGGCTCCGATGACTACATCGCCGGCCTACAAAATGATCTCGGTCTGCTCTCCCCCGTCGATGACCGCGGATGCTTCACCGACGACGTCGGTATCGACAGCCTGATCGGACAGCACGTCTTCAAAGGCAACCCCATCGTCATCGAACTGCTCGACAACTGTGGCGCACTGCTAGCCCAAGAGGACTACGTTCACTCTTACCCGCATTGCTGGCGTTCCAAAACTCCGATCATCTTCCGCTCCGTCGAACAATTTTTCGTCCGTATCGACGCCATCCGCGACCAAGCACTCGCAGAAATCGATCAAGTTGAGTGGATGCCACACTGGGGGCGCAACCGCATCCACGGCACCGTGGAATCTCGCCCCGACTGGTGCATCTCGCGCCAACGCACTTGGGGCGTGCCGCTACCCGTCTTTTTCCCTGCTGGCAAACCCGATCAACCCATCGTCGATGCCGACCTTGCCCGCAAAGTCGCTGATCTCACCGAACAACAAGGCACCAACCTTTGGTTCGAAAAAGACGATGCCTGGTGGGCAGCGCAACTCGACCTACCCGCCGGCACCACCCGCTGCCACGATACCCTCGACGTCTGGATCGATTCCGGTAGCAGTCACGTCGCCGTGCTCGACAAACGTCCCGAACTGCACACCCCCGCCGATCTCTACCTCGAAGCCACCGACCAACACCGAGGCTGGTTCCAGTCCTCACTGATGCTCAGCGTCGCCCACCGAGGCACCGCACCCTACAAAACCGTCATGACTCACGGCTTTGTCGTTGATAAAGATCGCAAAAAAATCTCCAAATCGGATGCCAAGAAAAAAGGCAAACCGATGGATGCCGCCCATTTTTACAACCAATACGGTGCCGACATCCTGCGCCTATGGGTCAGCAGCGTCGATTGGCAAAACGAAGTCCCCTTCGACGAGAACCTCTTCAAACAAACCGCCGACACCTATCGCCGTATCCGCAACACCTTGCGCATCCTGCTGGGTAACCTCAACGGCTTTGATGCAGAGAACCAAAGCGTGGACAACGCAGAGCTCACCCTCATCGACCGCTGGATCCTCGAACGGCTTCACTTCGTCACCACAGAATGCATCGAAGCCTATCAGAACTACGAGTTCCGCAAAGTTTTCAACACTCTCAACCAATTCTGCGCCGTCGATCTCAGCTCGCTCTACATCGACATCACCAAAGACCGCATGTATTGCGAAGCCATCGACTCCGTCAAACGCCGAGCGACCCAGACCGCCATGGCTCGTGTGTTCGAGAGCCTCACCCTGCTAATGGCACCGATTCTCGTTTACACCGCCGACGAAGCCTGGGAATTCCTTGGCAAAAAAGACTCGATCCATTTACAAGACTTCCCCACAGCTGACCCCGCTTTTGCCGCAGGCGAAAACGCCGCCAGCCCCGTAGTGGAAGAGCTGCTCAAACTGCGTGCCACCATCCAACAGGAAATCGAAAGCGCGCGCCAACAGAAACTCATCGGCAGCAACCTCGAAGCCCAAGTCAAACTCGACGTGCCAAACAACGCCGTGCTCGACAGCGTGCTCGACGACCAAGACACCGTGCAAGAGTTCCTCATCGTCAGCGACCTCCAGATCCAGTCCGGACAGGAAAAACTCTTCGCCAGCGTCGCCAAAACTGACAACGGCAAATGCGCTCGCTGTTGGCGCCATGAAAAAAGCGTCGGACAAGTCGCCAGCCACGAAGACCTCTGCCAACGCTGCGCCGACGTCGTCTGATCCCATAACGCCGTATGAAAAAATACATCCTCTTCCTCACCCTACCGCTCTACCTGCTCGATCAGCTCAGCAAGTGGATGGTCGTGCGCCATTTCCCCCACGAGACCTTCCGCGGCGAAGAGGTCGTGCTGATCCCCAATTTTTTCAACCTCGTCCGCGTCCACAATACCGGCATGGCATTTGGCATGTTCAACGACTCGCAATATGCCAACCTAGCCTTTGGCACCGTCGCCATCTCAGCCCTCATCGCCATCACCGCGCTGTGGAGACGCAACGCCTTCCCCAACATCCCCTCCCGCCTCGCCGCCAGCCTACTGATCTCCGGCATCCTCGGCAACCTCACCGACCGCCTGATGCCCGGACGCGGCTACGTAGTTGACTTCCTCGACGTTTACATCGGCAGCAAACACTGGCCCTCCTTCAACGTCGCCGACTCCTGCATCAGCATCGCCGCAGTCCTCCTCGTCATCTCAGCCTTCCGCGCCGAACCCGACGAAATAAAAATAGACACGTCCGAAAAATAATCCCAGTCTTATTTCAAGTAAAAACTACCACAACTCATTAATAAATAAGAGTTCCTAGGATTCCTACACTTCCTTGACCTCAATCCTATCTGCGCCCATTTGCCTTCGAGTAATATCCTCCGGCTATCTCCGCTTCGCTCCGGTTGCGTCATCTGCGGTTCCACCTCCCCAATCTCAAATCTCAAATCCCCCCCCCATGTCCCGTAGATACCTCCTCTGGATCGTCAGCATCTTCGCCATCGCCGCGATCCTGCTCAAAGTCACCCACTGCAGCTACGCCCAACTCAGCGAAAGCCTGACCATGGAAAGCATCACCAAAAAAATCCTCTCCAAGTTCACCAAGGTGCAACACATCACCACCGCCGACTTGGCAAAAGAGCTCAAACAAGCCGACTCTGCATCCAGCATCCTACTCATCGACAGCCGCGCCCCCGAAGAGTTCGCCATCAGCCACCTGCCCAACTCACGCAACTTACAGACCGCCAAGGAAGTCCAAACCTACCTCGCCACGCTCAGCGAGAAACCTCAACGCATCGTCATCTACTGCTCCGTCGGCTACCGCTCCGCCGACCTCGCAGAAAAAGTGATCAAGAACAAGGACAACGACATCCCCGTGCAAAACCTACTCGGCTCGATATTTTCCTGGGCAAACGAAGGCCGCCCCCTAGTCAAACAAGACCAAGGCAAAGATAGCCCGACCGACCAAGTCCACCCCTTCAACAAAAAATGGGGACGCCTACTCAAACCCGAACATCGAGCCGACCTTGATTAATAGATTTTGTCACCCCACATGACAAAAAACATTTAACCGCAGATGACGCAACCGAGCGGAGTGAGATAGGCAGAAGATCCTGCCTGAAGTCCAATTTACGCAGATATTTTTACAGTTACGGATTTGTAACTCATAAAACCTTCATTGAATTTTTTAATTTCATCCCTCTTTATCTGCGCCCATCTGCGTAATCTGCGGTTTCTTCTTTCTCCGAAAAAATGTCGTGCAGCGGTTTCTTGGCAACTAAAAACGTTACTTCACCTTCGCGATCTGCTTCAGACGCAGCGCATTGAGCTTGATGAATCCCGTCGCATCATCCTGATTGTAAGACTCCGTCGCATCCGCCTCCATCGTCGCCACATTTTCGTCATACAGACTCAGCGGAGAGCGCACACCCGCCGCCATCACATTGCCCTTGTAGAGCTTCACCTTCACCTCACCACTCACCTGCTGTTGACTGTCCGTCACCAGTGCTTGCAAAGTCTCACGCTCAGGAGCGAACCAGAAACCATTGTAAACCAGCTGAGCGTATTTTGAAATCAACGAATCGCGCAGCAACATCACCTCACGGTCCATCGTCAAGCTCTCCATCTGACGATGCGCATCGAACAAAATCGAACCACCCGGCGTTTCATAAACTCCACGGCTTTTCATGCCAACAAAGCGATTCTCCACCATGTCAATGCGGCCAATGCCATGTTTGCCACCTAGCACATTCAAGATCTTCATCACCCCGTATGGCGTGAGCAAAGTATAACCATCAGACTCCCCTTGAGCAGGAATACCATATTGCCCCAGCAGATCAGCCAAGCCCTCGAGCTTCAAACCAATGCAATTGCCCTTTTCAAACAGCAACTGCAAATACTCCGACACATCCGGTGCTTGCTCGGGCGATACGCTCAACACATACATATCACGCGATTCTGGAGCCGTAGCATCAAACCAAGGATCTTCCAACACCCCGCTCTCAAAACTGATGTGTAGCAAATTCCTATCCATGCTATAAGACTTTTTAGCTGAAGCCTGAACGGGAATATTTTCTCTTTTTGCGTAATCAATCATCTCCGCCCGACCAGGGAACTCATCACGGAATTTCTGCGTTCTCCACGGAGCCATGATCTCCAACTCCGGCATCAACGAAGCCGCACTCAGCTCAAAACGCACCTGATCATTACCCTTGCCCGTAGCACCGTGAGCCACCGCAAAAGCACCCTCCTCGCGCGCCACCCGCACCATACCCGCAGTGATGCATGGACGAGCAATGCTCGTGCCAAGCAGATATTGCCCCTCATAAATCGCCCCCGCCTGAAACATCGGATAGATATAGTTCGTAGCGAAATCCTCCTTGAGATCATCCACAATGCACTTCGACGCCCCCGTCGCCAGAGCCTTCTCTTCCAGTCCATCCAGCTCCTCCTCCTGACCGACATCCGCGCAATACGCGATCATCTCCGCATCATATTCATCTCTCAACCACTTCAACAGGACCGAGGTATCAAGTCCACCGGAATAAGCCACTACAATTTTTTTCATATCACTATTATCTAAAAATCAAAACAAAAAGCGCCACACCATAGCCAGCTTCTCCCCTTTTTCAAATATCCGCGCAAAAAGAACTTGCGCCTTCTCATTTCCCCCGCATAGTCGCCATGCGGGATGGAGCAGTCTGGTAGCTCGTTAGGCTCATAACCTAAAGGTCGTCGGTTCAAATCCGGCTTCCGCAACCATTTCAAAGCCCTGTAGCTCATCGAGCTACAGGGCTTTTTTATTTATCCCCTTTTTTGGAGTGCGCGCGGCTTGACGCCGCCTTTCCTCCCGCCGTCTTGACGCCCCCTTCCTACACTCCCTACCGCGTCAAATAGCTTCAAACAAAAGACTTAAGCAAATCAAGCGCACGCGCATAGTCCTCATCATGAACCACCCACAGCTCAGGCAGAACGAGGTCAAGCGGGCCACACCCTTCCGCCGCAGCGATGTTTTCATTTTTGATCAGCGTCGCAATCCCTTCACTCTCAAGAATAGATTGAAAAAGCCCCACCTTTTCCTGCTCACAACTCTCAAACACCTTCCTCATCACATCACAAAAACATCACAGCTCTTTTTATTGATATTTAAATCCCTTTTTATCTGCGTTCATTTGCCTTCGAGTAATATTCTCCGGCTATCTTCGCTACGCTTCGGTTGTGTAATCTGCGGTTCACCTCTTTCTTCCCCCCCTCAAAGCTCCTTGATCCTCACATTACGATACCACAACAGCTTCGCCTCATCCTGAAAACCCAAATACCCCTTCACTGGTTTATCCTTCGCCTTCGTCGTCGCCAGATCCGCATCGATCACCTGCACCCCATTCAGCACCACCTTCAGTGTATTCCCCTTAGCCGTCACCACCAGCTGATTCCACTCTCCAGCAGGCTTGGTCACATTCTTACTCGGCCCCACCGCCCCAATCAAACCACCCGAATCATGTGGCGTGACCGCTTCCGGCTTACCATAAGTGTCTAAGATTTGCACCTCCATCCCCGTCTTCACAGGATCATCCATATCTCCCACCCGAAAAAACAAACCGCTATTACCCGTCTTCTCATACTTATACTCCAACTGAATCACAAAATCCCCATACTGCTTCTCCGACCAGATATACGATTTGAATCGCTGCCAACCCTTTTCACCCTCCCTAGGTTTCAAAGCCACTGTTCCATCCGCTTCCACCACCCAATTCCCCTCCGTCTTCCAACCGCTCAAATCCTTGCCATTAAACATCGCCACAAAACCATCACCATCCTTATCCGCCGCATTGAGATCGAACCCAACTAAACCCAAAACCAGCAACCACACTCCAGTTCCTAAACCCGCTAAAACAAGCGCCCGTCTTATTCCCTTCATTTGAAATGCTTTCATTCCCAAAATCTACCACAACTTTCTTAGCTGTCCCCAGTAAAAAAATAATGTGAAACAGGTTTTCAACCTGTCTTCCCACCAGAAACAGCTTACAAAGCTGTTTCACATTCAAGAGCTATTCAATTCTACTTTCTTATTTGCCTTCGGGAGGTGCCCTCCAGCTGTCTTGCTGCGCTGCGGCTGCGTTCATTCGTAAAATCTACAGTTCTATTCTTCGATTTCTCATTTAAAGTATCATCCTATCGTTTGATCTTTCCCTTACCCTAGTCGTGAAAATCACCATCATCACCGTTTGCAAAAATGCCGCCGTCAACATCGGCGACTGCATTCGCTCGGTTCAAGATCAAAGCCATCACGACGTCGAACACTGGATCATCGACGGCGCTTCCACCGACCAAACTCTAGCACAAATAAAAGCTACAGGACACCCCAGCTCCCAGCTCATCAGCGAAACCGACAGCGGGCAATACGAGGCCATGAACAAAGGCATCGCCCTCGCCACCGGTGATCTCATCGGCTTCCTACATGCCGACGACCTCTACGCATCGACCGACGTGCTACGCAGCGTAGCCACCACCATGCAGGATCCAAGCCTCGACGCCTGTTATTCCGACCTGATCTACGTCTCCCCTGATGACCTCGACCACATCATCCGCTATTGGAAATCCGAAAGCTACCAACCCGGCCTGTTTCTCAAAGGCTGGATGCTGCCCCACCCCACCTTTTTTGCACGCCGCAAGATTTACCAAAAGCTCGGCAACTTCGACACCCAGTTCAGCATCGGTGCCGACTGGGATCTACTGCTACGCTTCATCGAAGTGAACCAAATCCCCACTCGCTACATACCAGAATTATGGATCAAAATGCGCACCGGCGGAGCCTCCAATCGCAGCCTAGCCAACATCCTACGCAACAATCGCCAATGCTGGAAAGCTTTCAGCAAATACCACCTCAAGCCCAGCCCCATTTATCCCCTTTACAAACTCTACCACCGCCTGTCACAATTCATCGGCAAGCCCAACTAACTCAAACCGTTCGCGTGTGCAATTCCATGATCCGCTCATGACACCAATCATATTCATCGGTGAAAATCAGCAACAGATCCCCCTCAGCACAGCTATCAAGACCTAGAGCAACCGCAGCTCGAAACTCACTCACCTCCTCTACCTGTGCCTCCTCCACACCCTGCTTCCGAAGCTCGTCAGCCAGACGTTTAGGAATCTCTTCCGCAGGAAAGCCACGCACCCCATCATCCTCCAAACTGTAAGTATTATCCCGTGTGCATAAGTATCGGTCAAATCGCCCAGCCACCACTTGGGCAGCCCTTTTGATATGATCCCCGTGACGATTTCCCGTCGTGCCCAGAACCACCCAACAGCGCCCCGTCACCTCCATCCTCGCCACCGTATCACAAGCTGCTTCGACCCCCTCTGGATTATGAGCGAAATCGATGATCACAGTGAAATCCCCCTCTTCAAAAACATTAAACCGACCAGGGTTGCTTGAAAAATGATTGTGAAATGTTTCTAAGCCTGCGGTAATCTGCTCGACCGAAAGCCCCAGTCCGTAGCTCAGTCCGCTTGCCACCAAAGCATTAAAAACATTGTGCTGTGCCCTACCTCCCAAAGTGGCAGGCAAGTCTCCAGCTTCTGCGATCACGTAAGTTTCCCCTCCATCCCGCAATTTGAGAACTTGCCGCTCACCAGGCTCCCCTTCAACTATCAGCCCAATACCTCCCTCTCGAACATGCTGTTCAATAACAGCATTCTCCGCTTTAAGCGAAACCAAAGCGACCCGACGAGCTTGCACCTCTTTCACCATCGACAAGGTCA
>JAKISY010000010.1 GCA_021648365.1 Verrucomicrobiales bacterium | reverse complement strand
TTAAAGCAAGGCTAACCAAATCAACGTACCCAATAAAAACAGTCGTCATTGTCCATTTATTACATATAACACGTTCATTCTAGAAGTTCCTGTCGAACGAACCGCACGAAAAGTTGAAATAATAGCTAACCTGAAACATCTCAAGCCAGTTTTTCTCTTTGCCGCCGAATCACCAGCCAGGCGGCCACTGTCATCAACAGGGCGTGCAGGCCCAGCACGACGATCCCCACCCAATAGCTCGCGATTGCCGTTTTGGATACCTGTTGGACCACATCATAGTGGCGAAAGCTCTCCAAGCTTCGAAGATAACCACTCCAGCCCCAATAGGCGGCAATAAAAGGCTGGGTAATCACACGAAGGATCTCCGGCAGGGCGAGAACGGCACCAGACAAAGGAAGCTGTAAACCCACCAGGTAAGTGGACAGGAGCGACGCCTTTTCAGGGCTACTCGAAATGGCAGAAAAAAACAGGCAAGTAGTGCTCATAGCCAGAGTCGCCATGAATAGTGTCAGAAACTGCTCGCCGAAACTACCGGGAAAACCACACATCTCCTTTACGACCCAAGTCATCCAGAAACTTTGAACCAAACTGAAAAGCATCACCTGCAGGGTTTTGGTCGCCAAATAACTAAAAGCCGAAAGCCCTGCCCTTAACTCCTTGTGCAACACGAGCCGCTCCTTTGCGATTTCACGTGCACCGTTGTTAGCTCCCATCAAAGTTAGCAAAATCACCTGAAACATCGACAGTCCCTGAACCAAGGCTGCCACATCGAATGAATCGGTCATATACCTGAGCTGCGCTGCCAGTCCCTCCACCACGGAAGTTTCAACTTTCATCGAAAGGTTCTGCACTGCAGGAAGTCCATCCAGAGCAAAGACGGCTACTAAAGCAGGGAAACTAAATAACAATAATATTTGTAACCACAGTTGACCACGATCACGAAATAATAACCTGAATTGACGGCGCAACAATGCAGGAAACTGGAAGAAACTACCTGCCGGCTGGGCGGAACGTAAGGGCTGAGGCTTGGGAAGTTCACCTGGCTCCGACTCTTGCAACACTGGGGCAAATTTACCTGCTGAGGCATAGACCTCCTCGATGGTAGAAAACCCGAAGCCGGGTAACAATCCATCAGGCGGCCCGGAATAAAGCAAGTTTCCCTCGTGCAGAAATAAGATTTGATCGCATTGATCCAGGTTGTTCACCGAATGTGTCACCATGACAACGGTTTTACCAGTTTCGCGAACCAGCCTGTGAAGCCAACGCATCATTTCCAGCTCTGAGTTGGGATCAAGACCACTGGTTAACTCATCAAGAAACAAGACGGGAGGATCGCCGATTAATTCCTCGGCTAAGGCCAAACGGCGTTTTTGCCCGCCAGAAAGCGTTCCGCAGCTTTGATCCACCTGCGACTGCAAACCAACTAATCCGATCACCCGCTCAAGCCACTCTTGGCGCTGCTCGCTTGAGATCGAATACGGCAAACGAAACGCCAAAGCATCCGCCAGAACCTCGCGCACTGTCAATGAATCGTGGAAAGCGGAAAATTGAGGCAAATAACCAATCGCCAGCGGCAAGCTCACTCGTAGAGAGCGCGGATCATGCCCAGACAAGCGGATTGCACCCGAGGTGGGATTCCTCAGACCGGCAAGCAAGCGAACCAAAGTCGTCTTACCACAACCTGATGATCCGATGATAGCGGTGAAAGTTCCAGGGGCAACTCTAAAAGAAACACGATTTAAAAGAGTTTTTGTCTCTCCCCTTTTTTGATGATCTGGAACGGAGAGATAAAGATCCCGAACAAATACAGCGGGAACTTCGTTCTCTACCTTGGTGTTACTGGTGACACCAGTCGCGACTTCACTTATCACTCTTTTTTTTAGTTAAATCAGTTTTAAAATACAGTTACACCTAACCCTACTTCTCCTGCGCCTTTAGCCCTACATCTTTTTTACTTCGCCCTCCAACTCGGCCTCATTTTTCTTATCCTCCGACTCTCCCACGACAGCCCTATCTTACAGCACTGGCTTTATTGGACAAACAGTGTCCATGTCATCCTTTTGCTTTTCCCGTTACCATCTACGTACATTGCATAGCTTGAGCACCAGCCAGGCGACAACTTTGACCACGCGAGCGTTCTACCATCGGGACTATCCGATATGGTAAACTTGTCAGCAGATGCCATTTGGAAAGAACTCAAAGCACCACTACCTTTTGATAAAGTTAACGATCCATCAGGTGTGACCATTCCGCCAAAGAAGTGGTCTTCTAACTCGCCTGAATTTTTGGGCACCCAATGCAATATTAACTGCTCATTTAATTTTTGATTTTCAAACAAAAAATGACCTGTCAAAAAGTTCTCACTAGAACTATTCGGAGTGAATTCTATTATTGCCCGGCGCTTCCAAATTGGTGAATACTCCAACAGCTCCTCACCAACAATTTTAATATGATCACTGACCAATCGAACTTTAGATACTGACTCTTCACTCCCCCAAACTTCAAAAGAACTGTGATGTTTAACATTGTAATCCAGTTCACCAAGTTCACTAAAACGATTAGGAGGAAAGTAAAGGCCATTTTTATCCACTACAAAGCCCGATAGCTTTATTTCGCGCAGAGCAATTTCACCAGATCCACCAAGGCGAATCACAAGTGTCGCCTCAATTTCGCCAACACTTGCCGCCTCAACTTGGATCTCACCAAGTTCACTTATACTGGCTTTTATACAGGAACAACCTGAGCTGATGTCTAATATCTCGTCTTCAATGTTAAACCCTAACTCAGATTTCGGCAACAACATGAGGTCCCCCAAGCGTAATAAGCCCATATTGCGGGCATCAGGGGACTGCTTTTCCGCAATATGGATATTATATCCCCAAGTGCTAACGGCAGCCAGAAGTATGACTAGAATAGAGTTTAGAATTTTCATTCAAACTTTAGTGGTTTCCCCACCAATGCCGATCCCTCCAGTTCAATCCTCTCACCAGTGTGCTTAATCAGAACCACCTTCATATCTGGTAATATTTCTGTGATCATTTCATTTTGGATTTTTCTAACCTCTGTTGGCTTCCAGATTTGCCTGCTTTGAAGGCTTCCATCTGCATCTAGCCATACAACAGAATCAACGCCTTTCCTACGTTCAATACTGAATCGAGGCTGGCCATTTGAGAGCTTTGTGAGCTTCAACGGTAATAGTGACGGTTTTGCAATTTCAAGTTGATACATCCATCCCGCGCTCGTAGAAAATTCATACGATATTTTTGCGCTATCTTCGTTTGTTTTTTTCACTACTCCCGATAACAAGTCAATGTCACTAATCAACTGAGCAGGTATACTATTATATAGCACCGAACTTAGCAGCCTATTAGGGGAGGCATCGAACGTTTGTTGATGCAGGTCACGTTGAAATAAACAAGCCACACCCTTTTTATCAAACGAGTATCGCCATGCGTGTTTTTCCTCCATGTGTGTCGGCAGGTAGTAAACGTACTTGCCTGAGTCATTGACAGCAAGCTGTACAAAATTGCGTTGAATTACACTGCCTGTCTGGTATTTCTTTCGCAACACTTCTAAGGTTGCACGTAAATTTGATAGCTCTACACTCACGTCCTCGCTTTTAGACTTTCCTTCAAGCTTGGCAATCTTTACTTCGAGATCACCAAGCATATTAGAGACAACATCTTCAGGGAAGTTTGTGGTTTGCACAACGTCCCAGGCGACAGTTTCACCCATGCGTTTTTTTGACCATTCATTGATTAGCCGAAGTAAAAACGCCTTATCTTCATCTGCTCCACTAGCGACCATTGGCCCTAATAGTAGCAAAGATAACACAACAGCAGTTTTGCCTCGGCTTAAGGTGTAAAAGCTCATTATGATTCGTTGTTGCCTGGATCAACGGGGCATGAATCTCCAGTTGCAAGTTGGCCACCCACCATTACCGTTTGTGAGCTTGGGGGGCCAGCGATAGGGTTGCATGGCGGCGCACCTCCACATGAGTATATCGTGGTAACAGACTGCACTCCGACTTGAGAGAAGGTGTAACTGGTAAGCCCTGAAGCACTTTGTATCACCTTCGGGCCACCAGGAGTCACTGTTTCCGCCTGACTACCTCCTACACAATTGCTGCCAATTTTGACACATACAGGTCGTCCACCCACAGTGCCTGCGCTTGATGATCCATTCGCTGACCAACAAGCTGCATACGTAGTCTGTCCAATAGCCGCTCCGATCAAGATTGAAAGAAGAACTTGATATTTATTTATTTTCATATTCGATTATTTACTTGTTTTAATTACTACCACACCCTCAGAAGTTAAAGTCCCTATGACTTCTCCTTCTTTAGAAAATATTTTATCTGTGTCGATTCTTGCCGCAGCGGCCTTCACTCCAATTTCTTTCAAGATATTGCCATTCGCATCATAATGTGCGCGATACGTTTCTATATCGCCACCTTGCCCTTTTAGAACCTTTTTCCTGATACGAGGTACGCCTTGCTGATCAAAAAAGCCCCAAGCCTCATGCCACCTTCCCACTGAATCCTTCCACCCTGAGTGCAATTTACTTGTGTCATTAAAAAAAACTTCCTCTTTTTTTCCGTTTTGCATACGTGAAATGACTAATCTAGAAGGGCTTGTGTACTCGATCTGAGAAAAGCCATTTTGCAGCGGCTCGATCAGCATTAGCGATTGTGAAGAAAACGGAACTCGCAGATTGCGATCATGTAGATTCAAACTAAGCGCAGATTGGTTCGGGTCCCTGAAATCGAACTCCGCACGACATATATTCTGGCCTTGCTTAGAATAAATATGGCCAACCGACTTTTTCAAATCGATCAACACTGGTTTTCCAATCACATTCTTCCCAAAGATTGGAAAGTCTTGAAATGACATACTATAGGCACCATTAGCGGTATCCATAGATAGACCCTCCGACGTTTCACGCAATGCGAGCAAAACCTTCCCATCTTTTGTCTTTACCTCTCCAAGCCCATTGCTTTCTCTTGAGATGGTAAGCACAAGAGAATCGTCATTACAACGCAGTTCCCTAAGCCTTCCATTCGTGTAATTGAGGCGCGTGTTGTTTGGAGTTATTACTTCTACACGCCCGCCCTTAACTGTTGCTTTCCAACCTTGCTTATTAGTGAATTTCCCCTTCTCGCCTCGCACTACATCAAAAGGGTGTGATTGGCCATCAGGGGAGATGCAAACGAATGACGATTCCGAAGTTTCCATGACACGAGAATCGAGCAATGGCACCGTCCAGCCATAGCCTAACGCCGCCCCCTCCCCTTCACGTGATGGGTAAAAAGCCAACTGAATAGGCAGCCAACCATCTTCGGGAAGCAATATGTCGTCTAGATCACAGGTAAATGCAAGCTTACCAGATGAATCTTGAACGCCATCATGAAAGGCGAGACCGCTAAACGATCCTGCGTAGCACGCACTCTGCGCGAATAGACAGATTGCCAATAGTGTTCTACTTTTCATTTCTAACCTACCGTATAAGCTGTACTTGGGCTTCTTACTTTGTCAACAAAGATTATAACTATTTACATTTGCGTCCGAAGCCAGGGCTTAGGCCCTGTGAATAAATGAATCGTGAAAAGCGGAAAATTGTGGTAAATAACCAATCGCCCGCGGCAAACTCACTCGTAGAGAGCGTGGATCATGCCCAGCCAGACGGATTGCACCCGAGGTGGGATTCCTCAGACCGGCAAGCAAGCGAACCAAGGTCGTCTTACTACAACCTGTAGGATCCGATATTGGCGGTGAAAGTTCCGGGGGCAACATTAAAAGAAACACGATTTAAAAGAGTTTTATACAAAAGCATGCTTAACCCTGCTTCCCCTGAGCCTCTAGCCCTACATCCTTTTTCACTTCGTCCTCCGACTCGGCCTCATTCTTCTTATCCTCATCCTCTCCTGCGGCAGACCTATCTTCCGGCACTGGCTTCCCCAACACCCTGTCAGTCACACGCTTAATGCCATCATTAGCAAAAAGGCTTGCCGGATAACGGCTCTGCGCATTCAAGAACCAAGACAAGCTATATCCAAAATCACCAGCCTCTTCTCCATCACGAGCTTTGGTCACAGCACTGACAAATTCCGATGCGCGCACCGCAAGATCAGCGCGCCTCCGGTTCAAAGCTGGATCATCAGGCCAATCCTCCGCAGCAATCTCCAAAGCTTCCCAGGCTCCAAATGGGTCAAGACTACGCTCAAGAAGCTTAGCTTTCTCACGGGCAAACTCAGCCGACTGCACTGTCTCCAATGCCTTTTTTAGCTGCCTTTCACGCTCATCATCGCCTCGAACCGCAACTGCAAAAGCCAATTTCTTTTTAAAAATCAGGCGGTAATTATCTGCAGCAAAAGCTTGGTCAAACTCTTCATTTGATTTATTCATCACATCCTGAGTAGAAAAGAACTGCTCCGAAGCATCCTGAAGCTTGGGGTTCCCCGGCCAACCCTGAGCCGCTGCCCTGAACTCTTCCATTGCCTTTTCTAAATCCCCCTGTTGCGCCGCCAATTTTGCCATACCCAAGCGCATATCGCTCTCACGTTTGACCGCGTTGACCAAGGCGCGAGGTTTGGTAGCATCAAAATCTGAAATTTCCTGCTCTAATTGATTGAGCGCTTTATCTAGTTTTTCGAAATCCCGAGCCTCTATCATATTCTTGAGTTTCTGGAGTTCACCAAGGTAATCGGCTACCTTGAGTTTTTCCTCTCGGTTAATCGATCGCAGAGCGGGATGGCGACGTGATAAGGAAAACGTTTCCTGCAGCATTTTTGCAGCGGTAGCCAACTGCCCCTTTGAAGCTTTAAATTTAAACACCTCCACATCATCTTTAACACGCCCGATGATCTCCGATGCTGCAGTAGCCTGGCTAGCCATTTCAGCAGGCAGGTCACCGTCCCCAAAAAGAACTCGATAAAAATCAGCAGCAAGCCGAGCATGGTGATGCCGTTGCCCTTGATAAAGAACTCCCACGAATTCCTGAAAATCCCGCCGCGCCTTGGTCTCTATTTTTTTAACTTCGCTCTCATTGAGTCGAATCCGAGCACGGGAATCAAGTGACTTGAAGTATTCTTCTGTCAATTGCAAGCGCCCCATGACTGAGCTAACAGCCTGTTGAGACATTTCTTGATTTGGAAGAAATGCAGAATTTTTTCCTCCATTCTGACTCTTTTGATTCTTTTGAGCTGCCTTACGACTTGAAAGAGACTGTCTACGTTGATAATCTATTTCTTCTTGACGAATTTTAGTCGAAAGCTGATCTGCATTCCAATTAGCCTTTTTGATCTTACCCTCTAGTTCTTTATTGCTTTTTTCCAAGTCCTGCTGACTCATCCGAGCATCTCTCAGAGCCATGACCCGATTGGCAAGTTGCTCACTGATACGAGCATCCCAAGAATAACGACCCAACACATAAAGATTGGCAATAGCGTCATAAGCCTTTTTATTGCGCAGATGCGCTACCGTTTCGTCCAATAATTCTCCGTAAGATTCAACCAGCTGCAGATTCTGCTCAGGAGCATTGAGAAAACTCTCAAACTCGGGATCGATATCACTACTTATTCCTTGAAGTGCCTCATCGGCAATCGCCTTGGTTCCAAGAGCATCAGCCAATTTACTGCCTTTCGCAGCTGTGGATCCATCTTTTGCTTTGCGATTGAACAAGTAATCCAATGCACTGGTCGTAGCAGTGTCTTTCGCTGAGCTTTCCTTAGCAGGAGCTTTTTCCTCCAAATTTGCCTTTCTGGTCTGCGATTCTGGTGCTGCTTTCCCTTCTAGCGCTGCCGCTTTTTGAGCCTGTGTCTTAATGACTAAGGCAAACGACACACACAAAACCATAGTAATCCTATACCTAATTTTTCCTAAACGCGTGTGCATAAATCAATCCTCCATTTTTGACTTCAATTTCTGCTAAATAACTCTGCCCTTTGGAAAAACTAACTTGCCCCAGATCTGGAGATACCAATACCGCAAGAGCCCGCTGACTCGCGTCATCTCTAAAAGACAACAATCTCCCTTTATCAAAATCACCGCCTAACTCAGCCACTACGGTCAACTCCAATCTAAAACGACTCCCTACTACACTTTCATGGTTTCTTAGATATTTTTCCGTTGGAAAAATATCGAGTGTGCGAAAAGGATCTTGGATCGAACTATAAACCATATATCCTATTGCTAAAACAACCACAGTCCCCACACCGCCAAGCGCCGCCCAAACAGCAGCTTTCCCGCCGACCGAGCCTGTCTTCGGCATCTCCTTCTCTGACTCTGAGAAAGGGGTATTGTATACACTTTGCCCCATTGGGGAGGTATAATCTGATTGCGTATTCTCTAATGCAATCTGACCTTGACCTGAGTACTGCGAATACTTCTGTTCCTCGTCCTGCCGTACGTTTGTCGGATCAGCTTGCTGGGAGTCTCTCTGAGAAGTAGAGCCAGTATTACCACTCCCATCATACTTCGCCTGCCTCTGCTGAGAATCATTCGGATCTTGTTTAGGATAACTCACGTCGTAAACATTATTAGCCTTAAGCTAAATGGCAACACTTTTCCCTACTAAAAAAAGAAACTAAAAATCCACACCCCGCATATTATACCATTCACACAGTTATATCATCGTAGCGAATTTTATGGGTTTATGGAAGACGCGCTGCGCGCCAACAGGGTGAAAACCGGGGTCTTTTTCGTCAACTCAGCGTTCTCGCTCAGTTGTGTGGCCCGCCACATGTGTTCGCGACCACTGGAAGATATTCTAGAAGGCAATTTTGAAGGGGGCAATTATTGGAAGCGGATTGAGAGGCCGGCTCCGGCGAAGAAATCTTCTGCGTTTTTGTTGAGTCCCCAACCGGCTCGAATGTCGGCTTGTAGGTTTTTGTTGATGAGGTAAGTGAAACCGCCGTTGAGGTAGTGTTCGTTTTGCGAGCTGCTGCTCTGCATGGGGAAGAGGGCGAACCATTCGCTGTAGGCGCCTATTTTTTCGCTAAGGGTGAGGGCGATGGTCCAAGATTGGGCTAGTTGAAGGAAGTCGTCATCAGCGTCTTCGAAGAGACGGTTGATTTGAGTCGAGCCTGCGGTGGAGATGGTGGGGCTGATTTGCCAACTGTAGATGCAATTGAGGCCTGGCTGCCAGCCGCGATCGGTGAAGGTTTGACTACCTGTAGGTATCCAGGTTTGAGGAATGAGAGCCATTTCTGGTAGCCAGCCTTGTTGAGGGGTGAGGGCGATTTTGAATCCGAAATACAGATCAGAGAAACCGCGTCCTGTTGATTCTGCGCTGGGCAAAATGGCGAGGCGTAGTTCTAAGTAGTCGGCTAGGATGCCGTAGCGTAGCAGGGGTTCGCCGATGGAGTGTGCGTCTGTGTCTCCGCTGTCGATGTAGGTGTAGCCAAATTCGAGCTGTGCTACGCCTTTGCCTACGGTGACGCTGGCTTCGGTGAAGTCGGGGCGGTCGGTGATCAGGGGGGCGTCGAGGTCTGGGCCGCCTGAGACGTGGGGGCTCCATTGGAGGAGGGTGCCGCGGGTGGGGCTGTTTGTTATGGGTTTTGGGGCGGCGAAAGTGCTTGGGGCGATTAGGAAGAATAGCAGGGCTTTCAGAAGTAAGGTGGTTTTGTAGTGATTGAGTTTCATTTATCAAGTAGGTCACGCTAATACATATAGTCAATACTAACTTTGTATGTTTTGGCTATATTTGTGGCGGAGTTGTGTGCGACTGAGCGATTTAGCTCATATTAGGAGTTTAGGGTGTTAGCGCGGATGCTCGCGGATAAGATCGGAGGGGGGGATTTTAACCACAGAGGGAACGGAGGTCACAGAGATAGGATGTGATTAAATCTTTCGTGTAAAAATTCATCGGGGGTTTTTATCCCGAGTTGTGATGGAACTTGGAAATGGGCAAAAAAAGGGGGGGGCAAATTAGCCCCCCCTTTTGATGAAGTTGATGATGTGTGGAACTATTCCCCCAGGCCTGCTGCCCAGCGGGGTTGGCCGTTTCTTATGGCAAAGGCCATCACGCGACCTTCTTCTGCGCCGGTGCGGGAGTTAAATAGCTGCACGGTGGCGGGACCATGGTTGCCTCGGGATTTGACGACGACTTGTTGTTGTTGATTGATGAAGCGGGTGCTTTCGACATTGGGTGCTGCCGTGCGGCAGGTGGCGAGTGCGCGACTTCCTTCGTAGATGGTGATCCTGCCCTGTAGTTTCTCTAAGCGCAGAGGCTGTCCGTAGCCTGAGTTCTGTGGTGGACGGATGCCTTGGTTGTAACCGCCTTCATAGCCGTCGAGGAAGGCGGTGCTTTCATACGGGGGGTATGAGCCGGCGTATCTGCCTGGGGAGCGTGAGAGTCCTGTGCGTCCATCGTAACGTCCTCGCTCGAGTCCTTTTTGGAATGTGGATTCGTGGGGTCCGTCGTAAGAGGGGGGTTCGAGGTTATCTAGTTCATCACATTGTGAAAGAAATAGGGTGAAGGGTAAGAGTAGGAGGGTGAGGACTTTGTGTTTCATGGCTTTATTGGTTTTGGGTGCTGAATATATGGCTGAGCAAGGGGTGCTGGCAAGGGGCTATTGGGATTTTTTCCAGCCAACAAGGAAGCCACCGATGAATCCGCCGGGTGCGTAGAGTAATGCGGCGGATTGGAAATCACGGATGCCCATGCTTTGAACGATGGCGGCAGCCACTAGGCTGAGGATCACTCCGAGGAAGGCCCATTTGAAACCTGCTCCGAGGGGTGAAGTGGTGGGTGGATTTGGGTTCATGAGAGTAGATCAGGAATTGTGTCTTTGGAAAGTAAATCAATCGCTAGTGATCACAAATTAAAAATAATAACCAAGTGGGATGCCGATGATCATGCCTATCACTAGAGGGCGGGCTTCTTTCCAAGAAAATCCGCTGCGATTCCAGAATAGGGTGAGGGTGCTAACAAAGAGGTTAAAGACAGCGATCAGCGCAATCGCGTCTTTGAGATCTATGACGAGTGGCAAGGTGGCTATGGCGACGATTGCCATGCCGAAGCCACTGACGGACTGGACAAATGCCGCGCCTGCCATGAACAGGGCGACCAATAGGTAGATGGTGATTTCGGGTGACACTGGTGTCACTGATAACTCAAAAGCGGGTGGTGATCAATCGGGTAGCTCTGCTCCACGGGTTTCTTTGCCAAAGAGTACGACGATCAAGCCGACGATGTACAAGGGCGAGAGCCACAGGGCTTGTTGCTCTGGCAGTAGTGGGGTGGCTAGACTTCCGAAAAAGAAAAAGGCGCTGGCGGTGCCTAAGCGTCCCATGTTGAAACAGAATCCTGCGCCAGTTCCGCGTAGGCGGGTGGGGTAGAGCTCGGGGAAATACACGGCGTAACCTGCGTGCATGCCGAGGGTGAAAAACCCAAAGATTGGTAAGAATAGCATGTAGGTTAGGTTGGTGGTGTTGGGGTCGGGGATGAGGTATAAAAATAGGATCAGGGTCATCACAAAGGCAAGCGCGTGGTACATGATGAAGGCGCCTTTGCGACCGAGGCGATTAGCGATGGTGCCAAAGAGGATGAGTCCTAATCCGCCACCTACAGTGTTGAAGGTCATGCTGAGCATTTCAGATTTTTTGATCTGAGATTTGTGCTTTTGATAAGCTTCGGCAATGATGGATTTGTCGGCATCGGGGGCGATTTTTTCGATGCGTAGGACTTCGGCTTGGGTATTGCGCATGAGGGCGTTTTTCCCATAGATGTGGATGCCCCAGAAGGTGACGAGGCCGACGGTGGCGAGGGTGACGCCGACGAGGGTGGCGCGCAGTTGTGGTTTGGCGAAGAGTTCGCCTAGGCGTCCTTGTTTTTGAGAGGGGTCGTTTTTGGCTCGTTCGCGTGCGGCTTTCCATGAATCGGGTTCTTTGAGTTTCCAGCGGATCCAGAGTATGAGCAGGGCGGGTAGGGCGCCGATGGCGAATCCGACTCGCCATGCGTCGATACCTTTTTCGGCGAGGCTGGCGTTCAACTCTTCGTTGCCGATCAGTAAAGAGATGGCAGCAACGGCTAGCAGGGTTCCGAAAACGCTGGAGGCATGAAAGATGGAGCTGGTGATGGCGCGGGCTCGTTTGGGCATGACTTCGGCGACCATGGCTGAGGCGACCGCCCATTCCCCGCCGACTCCCATGGCGACAAAAAAGCGTAATATCACCATCTGCCAGGGCTGTTGCGCAAAGGCGGTGACGCAGGTGAACGCCGAGTAAAACAAGATGGTGATCATCATGGTTTTGGTGCGACCGACTCGGTCACTCATCATGCCGAAGAAGATACCGCCTACAGCACCGCCTAGCATGAAGGAGCCAAAAGCCCAGTTGTTCCATCCGCTGACCTTCGGATCATCCGCAGTGGTTCCCAGTAAATCGGGCATCGCGTCCTGCATCGAGGCGACAAAAACTTGTCCTTCAAAAACGTCAAAGATCCAGCCGAGGCAGGCGACGATTAGGACAAGCCATTGATAGCGAGTGATACCATCATACCAGGGTTTGTTGTCGAGTTGGTTCATAGTGGGGAAGGGGTAAAGCTGTAGGGTTACTACTGTTTATTTTAATAACATAAAAAAGTAAAGCTTTTTGATTTAATTTCAACAGAAATTAAATGGCGCATGTAAGTAAGTCCGATTTTGTTAAGATGAAGAGGTCTTCAGTTTTTATAGTGAGCAGCTGAGATCACCCGCGAGGTGCAGGTGGTTTTTCCCGATTTTACAAAGCGGGTAGCGAAAACTTGTCTGGGCGGACAAAGTTTCGGTAATTTTAAGCAGGGATGTCGGGGACCCAGTGTTGCAGGGCTAGGGCTGAGGCGCCGATGGCGCCGGAGTAGAGTCCGAGTTTGGAGAGTTGGATCACGGGGGGGCTAAGTGGGATGCCTTGCAGGGCTTGCTCTGATGCGGTTTTGACTTGGTCGAGGTAGTGGTCGCCGATTTCGCTGAGGGGTCCTGTGAGGATGACTTTTTCTGGATTGAGCAGTTGGGCTAAGTTGGCGATGGTCTTGCCGTGAACGATGGCGATATCAGCAAGTTTCTGTTGTGCTTGTGGGTTTTTGGATTGCAGTTGATCGGTGAAGCGTATCCATGCGGCGGTGAGGTCATTGCCTTCGCCTGCATAGGGTTCGAGAATGGAAGAAAGGGAGCCGATGGTCTCGAGTGAAACGGGGGCGCTGGTTGGATCCTGCGATGGGGCTGGCCAGCCGCGGATCTCGCCGGCGAGGTTTTGTGAACCGCGCAGCAGGTGTCCATCGGTGATGACTGCGACGGAGAGTCCGGTGCGTACATTGAGGCAGATCAGTTGGTCGCAGCCTGCGGCGTTGCCGAACCAGCGTTCACCAAGGATCATGGTGCGGGTATTATTTTCTAAAAAAACGGGAATATGGAAGGTGCGACTGATTTCCTCGGCGAGCGGCACATCATTCCAGTCTTTGATGTGCTCATAGTGCAGCGCCATGCCGCTCTCGGGATCTACGTGTCCTGGCACGCCCAAGCCGATGGCGAGCGCTGGACGTTTGCCGCATTCGCCCTGTAAATGTTGCAATAATTGTTTGATCGAGTGGATGAGGTGCGCTGTGGTAGGCACTTGTTGGTGAGTGATGGTGTGGCGGGCGATGGTGTTTTGGGCAAAATCGACGGCAACCCCGAAGAGTGAGCGGGCTTCGAAATCGATGCCGAAAAAACAACCAGCGTCGGGGTTGAGTTCCAGTAAAATCCTAGGTCGCCCTGCAGAGCTTACCGCTTCGGGACCTAGCTCTACGAGGTAGTTGGCTTTGACCAGTTGATCGACCTGGCGCCCAACGGTGGAGCGAGCATTGTTGACCGCATCTGAGAGATCCTTGCGGGAGGCTTGGCTGAGATGCCGAGTTTGTCGGATCAACTCAGCATAAGCATTGCTTTCGGTTTTCATGTTGTGGTAAAAGATCTAGGATTGGACTGGCGAACAGTGAAAGCATCAAACAGCTTAAATTAAAAGAGCGTTATAATCAGAATCAGGGACAAATGGAAAGGTTTTTTATCAATCAAATCGACTGGCAAGAAGGTCGGGCGAGCTTTTTAGCGGTGAGGCATGAGGTTTTTGTGGTGGAGCAGGGTGTGCCGGAGGAGCTGGAGGAGGATGGATTAGATGCGGAATGCACGCAGCTGTTGGCGGTGGATGAATGCGATGACAAATGATGCGCAGTTTTTGTGAAAATGGTTCTAGGCAAGTTAGATGGGAATCTCTAGCTTAATGTTAGGAGATGGAAGAGATCATGAAAAATAACTGGAGTAGGACTGTGAGGTTGGCGTTTACGGGGAGCGTAGCGAGTTTGTTGATGGGATGTCAGGGGAGCAAGACGGCGACGGAGTCTTCGCCGATGGGGGATGTTGCTAAAGTGAGCGAGGTCAGTAAAAAAGACAAAAAGTCGCAGAAGGTGGATTTTTTGACTGAGGTGAAGCCGCTGTTAGAGAATTATTGTTTGAGCTGTCATAATACAGGTTTGCTGTTGGGTGATTTGAATTTAGAGACTCGTGTTTTGGCGTTTTCTGCGCGGCAAGGCGGCGGGGCTATTGTGCCTGGAAAACCAGAGTCGAGTCGTTTTTATCAGGTGTTGAAGTTGAAATCGGGTGATAAAAAAGCGATGCCGCCTGAGAAACATCGGATGAGCAAGGGGGAGCGTGAGGTGATTTTTCAGTGGATCAAACAAGGTGCGCATTGGCCCAAGGACAGTCGTGGCACTTTGCGACCAGTGAAGGCGGGACCGGTGGTGGCGATGCTAGCGCAGTGAAGTAGGATGATTTTACTACAAGTTTTGGCGGAAAAAGTCGCTGATCCGTGCTAGGGGTAGGCAGGCCAGTTGGTCTGTCTGTTCTATGAATATAGCTGCTGTTCGATCTGATTTTCCGATTTTGTCCCGTGAAGTGAGCGGGAAGCCTTTGGTGTACCTCGATAACGGTGCGACGACTCAAAAGCCGTGCGCGGTGATTGATAAAATTTCGCGCTTTTTTGAGTATGAGAACTCAAACATTCACCGTGGGGTTCACTACCTGAGTATGGATGCGACGGATCAATACGATCGCGCGAGACTGCGGCTGGCGGAAATGATTCATGCGCCCGATACGAACGAGGTGATATTTGTGCGCGGCACGACGGAGGCGATCAATCTGGTTGCTAATAGTTATGGCGAGCGCTTGCAAGAGGGCGATGAGATTCTGCTGACGCTGATGGAACATCATGCCAACATCGTGCCGTGGCAGATGTTAGCGGAGCGCAAGGGCTTGGTGATTCGGGTGGCGGGGATCACGGAAACGGGGGAACTTGATTTGGATGACTTCACTGCTAAGCTAAGCGAAAAAACTAAAATAGCAGCTTTCACGCAGGTGTCGAATGCTCTGGGGACGATCAATCCGGTGAAGGAGTTGACTCGTTTGGCGAAAGAAAAAGGGGCGATGGTGTTGGTCGATGGAGCGCAGGCGGTGCCGCATTTGCAAGTGGATGTGCAGGATATAGGCTGTGATTTTTATGCTTTTTCGAGTCACAAAATGTTTGGTCCCGATGGGGTGGGGGTGTTGTGGGGTAAGCAAGAATGGTTGAACAGCATGCCTCCGTATCAGGGAGGTGGAGATATGATCGAGCAGGTGAGTTTTGCTGGCACGACTTATCGTGGTATTCCTGAGCGCTTCGAAGCTGGTACGCCGAATATCAGTGGGGCGATTGGACTGGGGGCGGCGGTGGATTATCTGAATCAGATAGGTCACGCTGAAATCGAACGCTATGAAAAAGAGCTGCTCGATTATGCTACTGCGGCGATGAGTGAGATCGAAGGGCTGAATATACACGGTAGGGCGGAGAATAAGGTGGGGGTGATATCATTCACTCTGGATGGGATTCATCCGCACGATATAGGCACGATTCTCGACACTGAAGGCGTGGCGATACGTGCGGGCCACCATTGCGCGCAGCCTTTGATGGATCATTTAAAAATATCAGGCACGGCTAGGGCTTCTTTTGCCTTTTATAATACTCAAGAAGAAGCCGATACGTTGGTGGCAGCGATTCGCAAAGTACAAAAAATGTTTGCGTAGCAGTCAGAGCGAAATAATATAAAAATCATGGACGATCTTTCAGACCTTTATCAAGACATCATTCTTTCGCATAACAAACACCCTCACAATGAAGGTGATCTAGATCCGCATACGGGTGTTGCCGAGGGCTTCAATCCGCTCTGTGGAGACCGGTTGAAAGTATATTTGCGTCAGGCGGAGCAGGGCAAGGGTAATGTCGAGGCGGTGACTTTCACCGGTGAAGGCTGTGCTATTTCTAAAGCGTCGGCATCGATCATGACCTCGGCGGTGAAGGGGCTAAGTGCCGATGAGATCGAGGCTAAGGTCGAGGAGGTGGTGGCTTTATTGACTGCTCAGGATGAACCTGAAATCGATCTGATGACGATGGGCGATCTCGCCGCTTTGGCGGGAGTGCGCAAGTTTCCCGCACGGATCAAATGTGCGACTTTGGCATGGCACGCTTTATTGGCGGCGTTGAAAGATGAGTCAGCAGTGTCCACTGAAGCGGATGGGTGAGGATTGTCGAATAGCGAGTGTCGATTTTTGAGGTGGGGAGGAGGAAGTGATGACTTTGCGGTTAGGGTGAAAAAAAGCGGCGTCGAGCCGCAGCACTCCAAAGGGAAGGTATTTTTTGCTAGATTTTGTGCGGGTTGTTGTGCAGGGTAATGTGCATGTTGTTTCGTTGTAGAAAGCTTAAGCCTTTGCTGGATGCGTTGGCCGATGATCATCAGATCTATCTAGGTACCAGTTCTTGGAAATACGAGGGGTGGTGCGGTATGCTCTATGATGAGGAACGCTACCTTTGGAAGGGCACTTTTTCAAAAGCGAGTTTTGAGCGCAGTTGTTTGCAGGAATATGCGGCTTGTTTTAGCACGGTGTGTGTTGATGCGACCTACTACCGCTTCCCTAAGCCTGAGTATATCGAGGGTTTGATGGCTCAAGTGTCGGAGGGGTTCAAGTTCTCCTTCAAGGTGCCGGACGAGATCACGATCAAGAATTTTCCGGAGGTGAAGAGTTTTGGCGACAGGGCAGGGAAAGCCAATGACGGTTTTTTGAATGCGCTGACCTTAGAGTATTTGTTTCTGAGATACCTTGAGCCTTTTCGCAGCAAGGTGGGAATGTTGATTTTTGAGTTTTCGCATTTTAGCAAAGAAGATTACGAACATGGTCAGGACTTCGTCGCGGAGTTGGATCAGTTTTTTTCTGACTTACCCAAGGGCTGGCAATATGGGGTGGAGGTTCGCAATCAGAATCTGTTGCACCCTGAGTATTTCGCTACGCTCAAACGGCATGGGGTGGCTCACATTTATAATCAATGGACGCACATGCCGCCTGTCAATGAGCAGATGGCTTTGCATGGATTGCATGAAGGTGACTTTGTAGCGGCTCGCTATCTGCTCAAGCCTCATCATAATCGCCATTGGGCGGAAGAAAAAATGGCACCGTATCATCGGATCTATGAGGTGGATGTGAATGCTCGTGAGTCGCTGACGGCGATATTGAGACATTTGATTTGTGCAGAAGAGCGTGCGGGGAAGCCGTCATTTTTGTATATTGGCAATCAGTTGGAAGGCAATGCACTGCATACGATAGCCGATGTATTGGAGCGGGTGCTGGGGGATCGCGAAGCCTAGTGCGGTTCATCGATGGGTATGGCGGCAAGCGATGCTTGGCATAAGATTGCCCAAAAAAGTCGCCAAAAGGTGCTTTTGAGGCTAGAGTCAGGATTTAGAAAGTTGAAAGGGAGATGAAAAGCAATTCACCCAAAATTTATTTGTTACCGAATTTGATGACGGCGGGGAACCTGTTTTGCGGGTTTTTGGCAATCTTGATGATTTTTGAAGGCATGCGTGATCCTCAAAGTGGGGTGGCGCCTTATTATAAAGCGATCGCTTTGATTCTAGGGGCCTGCGTGTTTGATCTGCTCGATGGTAGGGTGGCTCGTATCCGTGGTCAGGAATCGTTGTTTGGTCGGGAGTTTGATTCTTTGGCGGACATTGTATCTTTTGGCATCGCGCCGGCTTTGTTGGTGATGGATATCGTGCTTAATGATTTCAGCCATCGTCTCGGTTGGTTGACGGCTTTTGGTTATTTGTTGTGTGGGGGCATGAGGTTGGCGCGCTTTAATTGCATGGCGGCGAATCCTGATAAATCGGGCAACAAAGATTTCATGGGTTTCCCAATTCCTGCAGCGGCAGGCTTGATTGCCTCGCTGACTTTGTTGATGTTGTGGCTGAACGAGGGTGAGAAGGAAGTGGGTCCTTGGAAATACGGATTGTTATTTCTGATGTGGTTGCTGTCCTTTTTGATGCTCAGTGAGTATCAGTATCCGAGCTTCAAGCGCTTGAATTGGCGCACGCGTCGGACCCTGCCCTGGGTGTTTGTGATTATTTTAGTGGCGGTTTGCGCGGTGATTTTTTGGCATGTGGTGCCGGCGATCATTTTCACATCCTACTTGATCTACGGCGGAGTTCGTCCGTGGATTTCGCGCAAATGGCGGCGGGAGATCGAAGACGATGGTGATGAACCTGATATCGAGGTGATGAAAGACCCAAGCGATGACGAGGGCGAGGACGAGTCGGTTGCCTGATGGGACTAGGAGCTTTGGCTAGCGTGATTCACTTCGCTGATTTGTGAATTCAGAGTCCAGAAATCGTAGAGCCAGCCGACTCCGAACAGTCCGCCAGTGAACAGGTAAATGATTCCGGTGAGGATTTTCCCCATATAAAAACGATGGATGCCTAGTAGCCCTAAAAAGGTGAGTAGAATCCAGCAGAGGGAATAATCAATCTCGCCAGGAGTGAACCGCAAGTCGGCTTTGCGATCCATCGAGGGGATCAGGAAGAGGTCAATGAGCCAGCCGATACCGAGCAGTCCGAGAGTGAGCAACCAGATGGTGCCACTGATGGGTTTGCCATAATAAAAACGGTGAGCTCCAGTGAAACCGAAGATCCACAACAGGTAACCGATCATTTTGCTATGAGTGTCTGGGGAGTAGGCTGCAGTAGATTGCAGGTCGGGATTGGGTAAGTGAGATGGTGTGAGTTGATCGTTCATGTTGGCAGTAACTTGCGTCGATTAAGCGGTGATACCAATGAGAAAATGGGAGAAATTTTATAAGAGGGTTCGGGACATGGTGGAGATGGTATCAAAAGGTGAACCGTCCTCGCAGTCCAAATACGCCAATCACTTGGTCGTAGGGATTTTTAGCGGGATTGACAATGATCTGAGCGAGCGGGGTGATGCGAAGAGAGGGGGTGATCGAATAACGGTAGAATAGTTCTGCTGTCCATTGATCACGGTAATTGTCATTGTGGGCTTGGCCCCAAGCTAGGGCGACACCGACTCGGTCGGTGGGTTTGCGAGGGGAGCCTTCATGAACCACGCCAGCGGTGATGATTCTTTTGGTATCGGTGACGGCTGCACTAGAATAGGCGTAGCGGGTGAAAGGCGTCCAACCATTCGCGAATTCTTGTTGCAGCAAAATAGAGTAGCCAGTGGCTTCGGGTAGTGGGTTGCCAGAGCGTGCTTTGGAGTGCCAGAAGGTGACTTGATACAGGCCTGTGCCTAAATCGTGTTTGGGTTTCCATCCTAAAGTAGTAGCACTGAACCATTCCTTGATCCCCTGTTGTGCGGTGGTGGTTTCGGCTTCTCTTCCATCGGCGCTGCCGCCGCCAACGATGGCAAATAGATTGTGCCCAGGATTCCAGGCGAATACAAGCCCTAAGCCAGTGTTGGGGAAAGGGATGGTGGGATTGCGAGAAAAAGCTTTGTTGGTGTAAAAGTGATTGGCTCCAGTGAATCGATAAGCATCAAAAATACTGTCGAGACTGATGCGGCCGAGGCGGAATGCTAAGTGATCATCGAATAAATGTTGATGCCACCAGAGCTCTTTTAAGGTGAAGTCTTCTTCATTGAAGCCCGCGGTGATGCCCCACAATGACCCGAGTGACTCGCCTAGATCGGCGGGCGTGGCGTTGCCAAATTGACTGCGGTATTCGGTGGCAAAACCGATCGTGCCTTCATTGATCCAACCTTCGTGATCGTCGGGATTGATCAGGCTCCAGCGCCCGATCATGTCGAAATCGCTGCTGCCACCACTACGAGGTCCGGTGTAGTTGCCTTTGGTGGCAGCTTGGAAAAGAGTGGTGTAGGCAAAGGCCATCGATAGCCCGCTTTTTTCATCGACCAGGTGCCAGAAATCTTCCCAAGCTGCGGCGGGCCTTGACATAGGGCCGTTGGGAAGCAGGGTTTTGCGAGATTGTTTGACGTCATCTAGGGTATTGTCGATCTCGTCAGAGGATTCAGAAATGGCGGTGCTTTTGTTGTCGCTTTTGTCGCGTATGATTTTTTCCCGTGCGGAAAGCTCTGCAGGGTAAGCCAGTGCCGATAGCACTAGGCAACAGCAAGCCATGCGCAGGCTTAGCGCGCGGAGCTTGGGGTGTGTGGAGCTGTCGTTAGGTTGGCTAAACATCAAGCGGTGGTATGACTAAGAGACATTACAAAAGAAAAGCACGTTGCACAAAATTTTTTTCTACTAGCGCTTATGCGTATCAGTGAGTGATTGACGTGATGGCGGTCATCGTTTTGTTTTGTGCCATGAAAGGATTGACGATAATTTTGGCGATTTGTTCGAGCTGGGTGCTATCTGCTGGGGCAGGGCTGGCTGATTGGCCGGATTTCCGAGGGCCGACTCAGGACGGGCATGTGGCTGAGGGGCAGGAATTGCCACTGAAGTGGGGTGAAAAAGAAAATGTGAAGTGGAAGACTGCCATTCATGGTGAGGGCTGGGCGTCTCCGGTGGTGATGGACGGTAAAGTGTGGGTGGCGACCGCTCGCGCCGATGGTTTGACGCTATCAGCTATGTGCCTTGACCAAAAGACGGGTGAGATACTGCTCGACCGGGTATTGGTCACTGATGATAATCCTGAGCCAACATCTAACCGAATCAATAACTTCGCGGCATCTTCGCCAGTGGTAGAAAAGGGCAGGGTCTATTTTCATTTTGGTTCCTCTGGTACGATTTGTTTGGATGCCAATACTTACGAAGAGCTATGGCGGCGAGTGGATTTCCCATGCAGCCATTGGCGCGGCGCGGGTTCTTCTCCAGCATTGTGGAGGGATAAAATTTATCTCACTTTTGACGGGGCAGACCAGCAGTACCTTGTCGCTTTGGACAAAAAAACGGGTAAGACGCTGTGGCGGAAAGATCGTTCGACTCAATACAATGATCTCGATGCTAAGGGGCGCCCTTCTAGTTTTGGCGATGCCCGCAAGGCTTACGGCACTCCTGTTTTCATAGAGGTCGGCGGGAAAACCCAGATGATAAGCGCTGGTGCCAAAGCTTGCTGGGCTTACAATCCTGAAACGGGAGAAGAGTTGTGGTCGGTCAGCTACCCCCAGCACTCGGGCTCGTCGATGCCTGTATATAGCAAAGATTTAGGTATCTTGTATATCAATACAGGATTGGGGAAACCGCAGATCATGGCAATGAAGATGGACGACAAAGCACGCGGAGACATCAGCGAAACTCACTTGCTGTGGAAGTTGATCAAGCGTGTGTCCAAACAGTCTTCGCCTGTTCTGGTAGGAGGAGAGTTGTATATGGCAGCGGACAATGTCGCCGCTTGTATCGATGCCAAAACAGGAGAGGTGCTGTGGTCTGAACGTCTAAAGGGAAAGGTGACGGCCTCTTTGATCTATGGGGCAGGAAGGGTTTATTTTTACGACGAGACAGGTGGCACGACGGTGGTGAAGGCGGCTAGATCTTTTGAGCTACTGGCTCACAACCAACTGGAGGAAGGTTCGCTGGCCTCTCCTGCGGCAGCGGGCGGAGCTATATTTTTGCGCAGCAAAGGCTTCCTCTATCGGATAGGTGATTAGAGGGGGGATCAATTCAAGTCCTTCAAAAAGGCGCCGTAACCTTCTTTTTCCATTTGATCTTTGGCGATGAAGCGCATCGCGGCTGAGTTCATGCAGTAGCGTAAACCCGTGGGATCGGGACCGTCTTTGAAGACGTGTCCCAAGTGGGAGTTGCCGTGTTTGCTGCGCACTTCTTTCCTGGGTAGGATCATCTTAAAGTCGAGCTTTTCGACGATGTTATCAGTTACCAAGGGCTGAAAAAAGCTCGGCCAGCCGGTGCCAGAGTCGTATTTGGCGTTGGAGGCGAATAAGGGTTCGCCAGAAACGATATCGACATAGATGCCTTCGTCGTGGTTGTCGTGGTATTCGTTTTCAAAAGGCCGCTCAGTGGCGGCCCTTTGGGTGACTTGATATTGCAAGGTGGTGAGCTGTTCTTGGAGCAGATCGTCGCTTGGCACGGAGTAGGTTTTAGACACGGGAGAATAGGCTTGAGTTTTCAGTTTTGTGGTCTGCGCGGACGCTTTAGCCGACCTGTGCCCAGCCGTCGCGGTATTTGCGTTTGATCAGTTTGTCGGCTGCCGCATTGCCAGTGGTCATTTTGTCACGATTCCAAGTGAGCTTGGTGCCGTTGCCGACTTGTGCGGCGATGGTGCCGAGCAGCATCAGTTCGGTGAGGGGTGCGGAGTAACTGAAGTTGGATTTAGCCATTTTTGGATCTCCAGCTTTACAGGCTTCGATCCATTCTTTGTGATGGCCGGGTGAGCGTTCCATGGTTTTAGGAGGCTCGACAAATTTGGCTTTATCAGCGGAGTGCACCAATTGAGGCATGCCGCCGTGACTGCCGTGCATGAAGGTGAAATCACTGCCGTAGTAGATGCAACCGCTAGCGGGAGTTTTCAGATTGTCATTCATGTTTTTAGGGCGAGGCATGGCATAAGAGCCGTCGTACCACATCAGCTTAACTGGCGGGGCATCGCCTCGGGCAGGGAACTCATAAGTGATTTTGCAGGAGGCTGGGTGAGATACCAATTCGCTACCAGCAGTTTTGCGCTCGATCTCAACGCTGATGCTCTGTGGCACGCCGAGTCCTAAAGCCCACACGGGGTGGTCGAGGATGTGCGCGCCCATGTCGCCGAGTGCGCCAGTGCCGTAGTCGATAAAACCACGCCATTTGAAAGGCACGATTTGACTGCTGTAGGGTTCCATCGGTGCGGGTCCGATCCAAGTGTCCCAATCGAGAGTGGCGGGGATTTCTTCTTTTGCGGGACGCACCATGTCTTGCGGCCAACTGGGGCGATTGGTGCAAGTGTGAACCTCACGGATTTCCCCAACGGAACCAGACTGGATCCATTCGTTGGTGCGGCGAGCGCCTTCAGCGGCGTGCCCTTGGTTGCCCATCTGAGTGCAGAGACCTTTTTCCTCAGCTTTGAGCTGTAGTGCACGGGCTTCGGAGATGGTGAGAGTGAGCGGCTTTTCGACATAGACGTGTTTGCCAGCATTCATCGCTGCCATCGCGACGATGGCGTGATTGTGGTCTGGAGTCGAAACGACGACGCCATCGAGATTGTCAGCTTCTTTTGAGAGCATCTCGCGCCAGTCTTTGTAGTATTTGCTTTTGGGACTAGCTTTGAGGGATTTGGCGCAGCGTTTTTGATCCACATCGGCGTAGGCATAATGCGTTTCACTGATGCAACCTTTGATATTCTGAGCGCCGCGTCCACCGGCTCCGACAAAAGCGAGGTTGAGTTTGGCGTTAGCGCCGAGTACGCCAGAGGGTAAAAATTGGATGCCTGCAAAAAGGCCAGTGGCACTGACTGCGCTGCTCAGGAAGCGGCGGCGTGAGGGAGAGAATGGAGGGGTGTTTGTGTGGGCTGATTTTTTCGACATGAGGAACTCTGCTATAGACTTTCGCAGATGGCAAGTGATCACATCACCATTTGAATCATTTCGTGAACCGATTCCATCAAGCGGTGGTGAAAGGTGGCGAGGTTATTGGCCCAGGTCAGGATGAAATACTCCCAAGTGACATTGGGGGAGGCGAGCACCAGGAAACAAGAGATCAGCAAGATGTTGATGAAAGCGATCAGCGTGACGGAGAAGAGTAGGCCGTTTTGCTGCAGGTCGGGTTGATCTCGGTTGATCATCCATAGGGTGAAGGTGAGGTGAAAGGATAGGGTCAATCCAATGGTGCCGAATAATAAGTGCTCGTGGAATGGGGTGATAGGATAATCCGGGAAGATGAACTGGCCGAGCCACCATAAGCTGATGACGATCATGGTGTAAAAAGGGACAAAATAAGGGGAGAGGGAGATGAGGAAATTGTTTTTGTTGGTCAGGATATGACCGCCCGAACTAGAGATATGCACAGCTTTGACATTGCCCCCACAGAAGAGCACAAAAACAGCATGGGTGAGTTCATGTCCAGCGACGTAAAACCAAAGCATCAGCCGACTGCGCAGGCCATAAAAGAGTACCAGCCATAGCGATGCTCCGATGGTGAAAAACCAGAATTCTCCGGTGCGCCAAAAAGCACCATTTTTAGCCGCGTGCGCAAAGCTGAGGAAAAAAGACTCCAATGAGATCCATACCAGCGGGATGAGAGCGATGCCCACAAACAAGCGCACCCAGTGCATCAAGCCCATCGAGGGGGCGGCGACAGGAACGGATTCAGCATCGATGGGCACAGCTTCGCCATCGACAAAAGCAGCGATTTGCTGGTTGGCAGAACTAGAGTTTTTACGTCGTGCTGCAGGTTTTTTCCTAGTCGCAGCTTTGCGCCGTCCTGTGCTAGCGGAGGGCGTGAGCTTGCGCTTTTTGCCTGAGCTTGAACTGGAGCGTCTTGGTGCTGCCATAAGTAGGGATGGATTTTGTCACAATGAATTTCCACCTGCCACTGCAAGTAGTAGCAGTGCTTACACTGCGACCTTGTCGCACACGATCCGCGACCATTCCTTAGCATCGTTGGCTAAGGAGGTAGCGCGAGGCGTTTAGACTCGGCTGAGGTATTTAAAAGTGGAGCTATCGACTTTAACCATATCGCCAGGTTTGCAAAAGAGCGGCACCTGAATCCGTAAACCCGTCTCGAGGGTCGCTTCTTTGGTGGGGTTATTGGCGGTATCGCCTTTGACTCCTGGAGCAGACTCAGTGATTTTCAAATCGACAGAAGACGGAGGATCTACGCTGACGGGCTTGCCGTCGAGGTAGAGCACTTCGACCTTCAAAGCATCGATCAGTAAGTTTTTGATATCCCCGAGCATTTCTTCAGACAAGGTGATGGTATCAAAAGTGATCGGATCCATGAAGTGATAGCCACTAGGATCGCTGTAGCTGAACTCCAATTTTTGACGCTCAGTCATGACGAGGTCGACTTTGTCGCCAGAGGCAAAGCGGATGTCCTTGGTTTTCCCAGATTGGAAAGAGCGGATAGTTGCCATGATCAAGGCATTGCCCTTGCCGGGCGTGCGATGCTCGAGATGAAGAACTATGCCAGTTTCGCCTTTGTGAGCGATGCACTGACCTTTTTTGATTTGAGTTGCGACGACGGTTGCCATGAGTAGAAAGATTTAAGCTATAAAGTAAGTGAAATTTAACATAAGTTAAGGGTTTTGGCGAGAGTAGAATTGATTTTTCATAAAATGTGCAAACGCGTGAGGTCACTCGAAAGCGGCATCGATTGTAGAAGGCTGTTGGCGGCAGTCTAAAACTCGCCAGATTTCTACTGTCTCGCCAGTTAAGGTGTAATAAATTGCATAAGGGAATCGTTTATAAAGTAAACGGTAAAAAGTGCAGTCAATCATTTTGTGAATACCTGCAAAAAGGGCGAGTGAATCGATGTCAGAGAATAGGGAGTTGAAAAAATACTCACCTAAAGCAGCGCCTCCTTGTTTTTCATAGAAAATACGCCCCCTAGCAAGGTCGTCGAAAGCAGATGGCAGTATTTTCAAGGTCATTCGAAACGTTGCCGCAGCAAATTCTTGGCATTTTCCCAATCTAGGGGAGATTCTTGACCCTTTACAGAGCGTTTTTTTGTTTCGAGCAGGTAGTCACGATGCCATTGGGGAACGGGAATGTCTTCTACGTTGCGGCAAAGGTCAGTCCACAGAATTTCGATAGCCTGTAGCTTCTCGCGTGTATTCATTTGTTCGAGCGGTAGCGTAGCTTCCATGTGAACATAATCTACTATCGGTGATGGGAAATCAATCTTTTTAAAGAGTGTCGACTCACAAAATGTGCAAACGCGTGAGGTCTTGGATGTCGATCAGGCCGAGTGGGCGATTGTTGGAATCCACGACGACTAGGTCATCGATGCGATGATCTTCCAGCAGGGCGAGCACTTCGGCTGCCAATTTGTCGGCAGGGATGGAGATGGGATTGACGGTCATGTAGTCGCCGACCTTGCCCTTTGCGAGATCATTTTGAGTTTGGAAAGCTCGGGTGAAATCCCCTTGGGTGAAAATCCCAATCACTTGCTGGTCGTCACCGGTGATGATGACCGCGCCGGTTCGAGTGGCGGTCATTTTTTCCAAAGCGCACTGGATCGTTTCTTGCGCGCCGAGAATAGCTATGTCGTCGCCACTGCGCATGATATCAGAAGCCTTGGTGAGCAGAGTGCGTCCTAGCGAACCGCCGGGGTGCAGCTCGGCGAAGTCTTCTTTTTTGAAACCGCGCGCTTCCAGTAAGGTCATTGCCAGCGCATCCCCGAGCACCAGCATGTTGGTGGTGCTAGAGGTGGGGGCGAGATTGAGAGGGCAAGCTTCGCGCTCGACGTGCACGTCGAGGCTGATGTCGCCGACTGAGGCTAGCGTGGATTTGGGCTGCCCAGTGATGGAGATCAGAGTGATTCGCAGGCGCTTGAGGTGCGGTAAGATGTCGAGCAGTTCACGAGTCTCGCCGGAGTAGCTGAAAGCGATGATGGCATCGCCCTCATCGACCAAGCCGAGATCGCCGTGCAGCGCATCTTGGCAATTGAGCACGGTCGCCGTGGCACCCGTGGAGTTGAGGGTCGCTGCGAGTTTATGGCAGATGTTGCCAGATTTGCCGACTCCGACGATGATGATTTTGCCACCTTGGGTCAGGGCTTGTTGTAGGGCTTGCACCGCTTTTCCGAAAGATCCATCGATGCGATCATGCAGGCGTTGCAGTTCGTCGATTTCGAGTTGAATGACACGACGTGCTTTTTCTTGGTAGTCCATTCGAGTAACAAGTGCTATGTGCTGTATTCAGTGATGAGTTCTCAACCAATAGTGGCTTCTTTTTGTTCGACCTTTTTAGCGCCGGAGATGCTGCACGTGTACCGGCAAATCATCGCTCTGTCGAACGATGAATCTTTTATCCTAACACAAAAAAGGATTCATGCGGACAAATTTCCTTTTGATGATGATCGGGTGGTGCCATTGTCACGCCCCAACGGGCTGCGACGTGAGTGGCGGCGTTTCTGGTATCGCAAATGCAAAAAGGCTCCCTGGGAGATTTACAATTATGAGCGCAAAGAGATCGAATCGGTATTAAATGAGCGAGGAGCTGAGCTTTTGCATATCTATTTCGGTCACATCGGCATGCACTTGTTGCCTTTGTTGGAATCCAAGACTCGTCCCTGTCCGATGATCGTCAGTTTTCACGGAGCTGACGTCGCTGTGGATATGGATAAAGCTGCTTATCGAACTGCGATGCAGAGGGTTTTTGGTTCGGCCGATAGGATTCTGGCTCGCTCAGATTCGTTGGTGGCGGCTTTGCGGGACTTGGGTTGTCCAGCGGAGAAAATCCGCTTATCGCGGACAGGTATTCCGTTAGATCAATGGCCAGTGATGGATCGCAAGGCTCCAGTCGACGGGGCATGGCGGTTGGTGCAGACTTGTCGCCTGATCGAAAAAAAAGGGCTAGATGTGAGCTTGCGAGTCTTAGCTCAGTTACGCCAAACTTTTCCACGCGCACAACTCACGATCGTCGGCGAAGGCCCTTTGCAGGCAGAGCTTGAAACCTTAGCGCAGGACTTAGGCTTGGGCGAAGCGGTCGAGTTCACCGGATTCATCGATGAAGAGCAAATGCGAGAGCAGTATAAAAAAGCGCATGTTTTCATTCATCCAAGTCGGATCGGCAAGGACGGCAATCAAGAGGGTGTGCCCAATGCCATGCTCGAAGCGATGGCAGGAGGACTGCCCGTAGCCGCGACGCAGCACGGAGGGATTCCCGAGGCTGTGGCGGATGGTGCCAGTGGAGTGCTGGTTGCAGAAGACGATTGGCAGACTTTAGCGGCGCGGTTGACCGCTTTATTGAAAGACGAGCAGCAATGGCAGACGATGGCGATAGCAGCGAGAGAGGCGGTGGCGCTTAGGTTCTCTCGGCAGCAACAAGTCGCCGATTTAGCTGCGATTTACGGTGAATTGACAGAGAAATAGTGTCCGCTCGAAAAAAACAACACTACATTAGGAAGGACGGCCGTCGCTCCTAATGTAGTGTTGTTTGGCTCTGGAATTTGGGTTATTTGTGCTTTTTTAAGATATTGGAGATAAGTTTGGGCATTTTTTTACAGCGTAGCCTATACGCTTTTTTTCCTAAGTAGCCCTTTGGTAACAGGGAGGTAGGCAGTAGTGGGTCGTGCTTGAGTGCCTTTTCCCAAAGAGAGCTTTCTAGGCTGAGGTAGTGATCGGTGTTGATCGAGTTGAGTTGGTTTTCAAAAGAATCTAGGTGCTTGATGTAGTCTTCATAATGGGTGTTGATAGCGGAGAAGTCCCAAGCCGTGTTCACGACATCGGCGTCATTTTCACCAGGTAACAGCCTGCATTCCATTAGTGTCAAGCTGCTTAAGTCGGGTGCAACTTCGCGGATTGATGCGTTGATTGAATCCATAGGGTGAGGAGAAAGCCAAACACTTTGCTGAAAGCAACCGAAGTGCTGTGAACGCAGGAATTTGCGCAATTGCTCGCGAAGCAGACGCTGAGATTCTGGGATGTCAAAGATAACCATTTTCCATGATTGGTTCCATTCTCGCATCCATTCGGCTTCAGGTTCACGGTTTCCATGAACCAGTTGACGTCCTTTATCTGTGAGTTGAATCACCCGTTCGAGTGATTTCCCCTGCGTCTCAAGGATTTCTTCATCCTGTAAGCGGAAGATGGTTTGCAGTAAGCCTTTGGAGTAAGCCCATGCTTCGAAGCTGTTAGAAAGGTTGCGAAAAGTAGGGCAAGTGATCTGGTCGCCTAGCCAATACAATTCGTAAAGAAGCAATTTAGTTTTCGCGGTCATAGGCACATCATATGCAAATCCTGATGAGCAACGCTACATTAAAAGAGACGGCCGTCTCTTTTAATGTAGCGTTGCTAGGGCGCGAGTGAGCCGAAGGAAGGGCGGCTGGGTAGATATGTCTGACAGATTTGGACAATCTGTCAGATGGCTAATGACGAGGGGGAGAATGATAGGGCTTTGACTATTCGCCGTCCTTTTTCTCTTTCAAAGTGGATTTCACATACAGCTCGCGCAGTTGTTTGAAATCTACCGTGGCTGGGCTGTCGCTCATCAGGTCTTGACCTTTGTTGTTTTTCGGAAAAGCCATCACGTCGCGGATGCTTTCCTCGCCACAGATCAACATCACTAGGCGATCCATGCCGAGGGCGATGCCGCCGTGCGGTGGGGCTCCGAAATTGAAGGCGTCGATTAGGTGGCCAAACTCGCTAAGCTGAGTTTCTTTGTCGATGCCCAAAATGCTGAACATTTTCTGCTGCAGCTCTGATTCGTGGATTCGTAAGCTGCCGCCACCGAGTTCGGTGCCGTTCAAGATGACGTCGTAAGCTTGGGCGCGCGCTTTGCCGATGGTTTCTTCGTTGTCGAGCAAAGCCATGTCTTCTGCCATTGGACGGGTGAAGGGGTGATGCACAGCATTCCACTTGCCTTCTTCGGCGTCGAAGTCGAGCAGTGGGAATTCTGTGACCCAGAAGAAGTCGTATTCTTTGTTGCCTTTAAGTAACTCCTGAATGCCGGCGACTTTCAAACGGATGCGTCCGAGCACTTCGCAAACGGTGCTCCAAGTATCGGCGCCAAAGAGAATGAGATCACCTTCTTCGATACCCATTTTTTCAGTGAGTGCAGCTTTTTCTTCTTCACTGAAAAACTTCACGATGGGTGATTTCCACTCTCCGTTTTCGACTTTGATGAAAGCTAATCCTTTAGCTCCAGTTTCTTGAGCCAGTTCGGTCAGGCGGTTGATTTGCCCTGTGGTCACGCAGGCAAAACCTTTGGCGTTGATCGCTTTGACCACGCCACCGTTATCGAGAGTGCCTTTAAAAACCTTAAATTTGCTTTCTGCAAAGACATCGCTGAGATCGGTCAGTTTCATTTCGAAGCGACGCTCAGGTTTGTCGCTGCCCCAAGTGTTCATCGCATCGTAGTGAGTGATGCGCTCGAATTTCTCTGGGATCTCTACATCGAGAGCGTTTTTGAAAATGCTTGCGAGCATTTTTTCGGTCAGTCCCAGAATGTCATCGATCGTGACGAAGCTGGCCTCGATGTCGATCTGAGTGAACTCAGGCTGCCGATCTGCGCGCAGATCTTCATCGCGAAAACAACGCGCGATTTGGTAGTAGCGCTCGATGCCACCGACCATCAGCAGTTGTTTGTATTGCTGGGGTGCTTGTGGGAGGGCGTAAAATTTACCAGGGTTCAAGCGCGAAGGAACGAGAAAGTCGCGTGCGCCCTCTGGTGTGCTTTTGGACAGCACAGGGGTTTCGATTTCGATGAAGCCATCTTCGTCTAGGCTGTCGCGAGTGGCCTTGCTCACTACGTGGCGAAGCTTCATGTTGCGCGCCATGCGAGGACGACGCAGGTCGAGGTAGCGGTATTTCATCCGCGTATCTTCGTGCAGGTTGTTTTTGTCCAGTTGGAAAGGTAGCACTGCAGCGTGGTTGAGGATGTCCACCTTTTCGACCAAAATCTCGATGTCTCCGGTAGCCAGTTTGTCGTTGGTGGTGCCTTCCAGTCGGGCGTCCACTCGACCGACGATGGTGATCACATCTTCAGCACGCAGCTTGTGGCTGACCGCCGAGGCTTCGCCGCTTTCTTCCGGGCGGAACACCGCTTGAGTGAGGCCTTCGCGGTCACGCAGGTCAATGAAAATCACCCCGCCGTGGTCGCGTGTAGAATTGACCCAGCCAGTCAAAGTGACGGTCTCGCCGACTTGCTCTTTGCGCAGTTGGCTGCAGTGATGGGTGCGGTAAATATTGCTCATGGTTTGATACGGTAAATGTGAAAAATGAAATTTGTTTTATAAGCTAAGCAAAAGCTCGCTGACCTTGTCTTCGAGTTCGCTTTGTTCGCAGTTGAGCTCTTCGCGTTTGCTCAATACCTTGATAGCAATCTGCGGGTAGTCGGTGCCGACGATGATGGCGAGATCAGCGTTTTGTTGTTCGGCGCTTTGGAATTGTTTGTTCACTTTCACCGCGACCAGGGGGAAGTTCACATACAGCCCGCTTTCGCGTAGGCGCTGCACTATTTGCAGACCTTCGCGGCGCTGCGCTTCGTCGGCGATCACCACGTAGGCATCGATGGTTTCTTCGGCGATGCTTTCTTCCAGCAGTTGATTGGCAGATTCCGTTTCGCGGATCAAGTCGGTCACCACCACGTCGCCCATGGCAAAACCTGCAGCGGGCATATCCACGCCGCCGATCAGTTTAACCAATTGATCGTAACGCCCACCACCAGCGATGGCGCGCATGCCTTTGCCGATATCAAAGACTTCAAAAACAGGGCCGCTGTAATAAGCTAGCCCGCGCACGATGCTCAGGTCGATGCGGACAAAATCTCGCATGCCGCGCGCATCCAGTTCAGCGAGGATTTGTTGCAGCGATTCGCATTTTTCCTCAGCGATGCCAGAGTTAATGAACGTTTTTACAGCAGCTAAGCTGGTGCCGAGTTCCGCTAACTTAGCGTCGGTTTTTTCCTCAGAGTCGCGCTCGAGTTTATCGATCACTTGCAAAAAGGCGTCGGTTTTCTCAGCATTCAAGCCTTCTTGTTCGATGAAAATCGACCAAGCGGTGCGGTCACTGAGCTTGATCGCAAAATCTTCAGCTGTGAAGCCGAGTTCGCACATCAGGTCGATGGACAACGCGATCAGTTCGGCGTCAGCGGCAGGCGATGCCTCGCCGAGGATGTCGCAGTTGAACTGATAAAATTCCCGTAAGCGACCTTTTTGCTGCTTTTCGTAGCGGAAAAACTGTCCGATTGAAAACCACTTGAGCGGTTTTTTGAATTCGCGCTGTCTCGCTGCTGCCATGCGAGCTAAGGAGGGAGTCAGTTCGGGGCGCATCGACACCTCGCGTTCGCCTTTGTCGGTGAAACAGAAAAGCTGGTTAGCGATCTCTTCGCCGCTCTTGCGTTTGTAGAGGTCTGTCGGTTCGAGCACGGGTCCATCGTATTCGACGAAGCCATAAGTTTTCGCCACCGCGCGCCATTGACCAAAGAGGTAATTGCGAGCAGTGCAGTCAGCCGGATAAAAATCGCGAAATCCCGGCAGCGTTTGAAATTTCTGAGCCATAGTGAAATCGCGAGAAGATGCACGCGCAAAGCGGAATTTCAATGGGAAATAACAGGCAGGTCAATTTTACATAGAAGAGTTAAACCACGGATGACACGGATGAACACGGATAAGAGAGCATAAGAAGCTGTTATATGGAGCTTCAATCTCGTATCGGGGATGCGGGTGATGACTTTGTATTATGTATTTCAATGGAAAATATCATTTCCGTGACTCGTGCCCTGTGCCACTATGAGCTTCGCATTTCTCTAAACCATGTTGTCATCGCTAGAATTGAACCAATTTCGTTGTTTTGAGACCCTCCAGCTTGAGCTGCATTCAGGTCTGACGATTTTTGTCGGCAACAACGCTCAGGGCAAAACCTCCATCCTCGAAGCCGCCTGTGCTCTGCTGCGCTTGCAATCGCCGCGCACTTCGACTCTGGGTGATCTGAGCCGAATCGCAGTTGGAGCGGGTCAAGGTTTTGCTGTGCGAGGAAAATTCGACGATTGTGAACTGGCGCTCAGGCACAGTGCGCGAGGGGGGCGCAAGTTGGCAGTGGACGGAGAAAACCAGGGGCGGGCATCGACGTATTTACGCTACAGCGGGCTGTTGGTATGGATCGCGTCGGATGATTTGACCCTAGTCAAAGGCGGCGGCAGTCTGCGTCGTCGCTACCTCGACTTCATGGCGTGCCAGCTTTATCCTGCCTATCGACCCTCGCTCAAAGCTTACGAACGGGCGCTACGCTCGCGCAATTTTTTGCTCAAACGCGATGCGTCGCCGAACTGGGCGCAGATAGATGCCTACAGCAAAATCCTAGTCGAGAACGGAGCGATTTTGACTCGTAGCCGGCGGGAGTTGATCACGGATCTAGCTCCTTTAGCGACAGCGGCGCAAAAACAAATCAGTGAGAGTGGCGAAAATCTACAGATCGATTACCTCGCTGCATCAGGAGATGACGATGACCTAGCTGCCGAGCTGCAGCACCGCCGACCTGACGAGCAACGGCGACGCCAGACCTTAGCTGGACCGCATCGCGATGATTTGATTTTCAGCATCAATGACTTGCCAGCCGCCAAATTTTCCTCAGAAGGACAGCAACGCACGCTCGCCTTGGCGTTGAAGCTGGCGCAAAGCCACCTGTTTATCAAAAAAACCGCCCGCCCGCCCGTATTACTCATCGATGACGTGTTCGGCGAGCTTGATCCCGACCGCCGCAACGCGTTGATGCGATCCTGGCCAGCGGATTCGCAAAAGCTCATCACCACCACCCATCTCGATTGGTTGGACTCCAGCCGAGTCGAAGCACGAATTTGGAAAGTGGAGGCAGCGCAAGTGATCGCAGCAGAATGACCCTCGTAGCGACCTCGTTTGGTAGTATCGCGAAATCCTTGATTTTTCTGGTTGTCAATTCCAAGGACTTGGGTAAAGGTATCGCACTTCTTCGCCTCAGGGTGGAGAGCACCAATCCAGACCTTCCATGAAACATGGAGCGAAAGGAAAAATCAAAAGGCTCGGTAGCTCAGTTGGTAGAGCAGAGGACTGAAAATCCTTGTGTCGGCGGTTCGATTCCGTCCCGAGCCACCTCTGGTGTTTGAGCGAGTAGTTCCATGATTCTAGTGGTCGTGGTGGAGGTCGGATCTGCGTGGGTGTGGGTAATCAGGTATCGCAGTCCGGCAAAGGTTCGATAAATGCGCACACCGAAGCTTGCATCGGACGATGCTAAGTCCTGCAGTTTTGCTATCGCCTCCAGCTCGAATACTTCACGCGCACAAGGGCTCTTGGATCCGAATAGACTTTTGACTAATTCTACCAAAGAGGTCCAGCCCACCGGCTCTGGAAAATCCACATCGACAAACATGGCGGAAGCTGTGTTCAGCACCTTGCACCCGTAAGAGTTGGTGCTGACCACGGCGTAGGGTTTTTCATCACCATCGACCCATTGTTGCAATACTTCCTCGCGGAAAGGGCGGTCACCGTAGGGGAATTGTTTGCTTCTGGTTGCTCCATGCTTGCGGATGATGTTGGCGATCATCGTCGCTCGTTCAGCACCCATTTTCTCGGCATCCTCGATGCTGGAATTTGACCATCCCCAGCAGGAAACGGGCTCACCCGCTTCTCCAGTTGACGGATCTCGAGTTTGAAGAGGAAGCTTGGTCGAGCCTTTTGCCCAGTATTTCGGGAAATTCATTTCTAATGTGATTGACTTGTTAACAACGGAACCATTCAGTCGATGTTTGGTGAACCTGTCAACGCAAATGGAGTTATAGCGATGAAATCAAGAGTCCTTGTTGAAGATTTGGAGAAACGTTGAGGTAAAGCCTCAACGCTCTGCAGGTGACGGTTTAGATCAGTATCAGGATAAGTTTATCCTATGTCTGGTGTTCTGAAGATGTGTGGGGGGCGGGTTGTTTGAACGTGTTTGAGTGGTGCGTGGCTTTTGGGGTGAAATTCATGGGCTGGAAGCCACATGCTACAAAAAAAGCCTGCGCTTTGGCGCAGGCTTTTCAGATTTAAGAATAACTTAAATGTTGTTTATTTTTTTGCCCAAGGCAATGGCCATTGACCGGGTTTGGCGGTGGGGTAGAGTCCGTCTTTATCTGGCACGGGCATCGGTGCGGCGTCGAAGGCGAATTCTTTGGGCATGATGCTGAAGTCGGATTTCACGGCTTCATCCCAGGTGACGTTTTTGCCACTGTAGGTGGCGAGGCGACCGAGCACTGTGGTGAACGAACTCTTCGCGGCGTAATGAGCGTTGTTGATCGGTTTGTTCTCGCGGATGTGTTGGTGCAGCACGTCATGTTCGATTTGGTAAGGGTTTTTCGCTTTGCGGTTGCGGTAGTTCCACACCTCTTTGCCTTTGCGATCGAGGATGCGGGCTTTGCCACTGCTGGTATAAAGAACGCCCTCACTGCCGTGGATTTCCTCTTCCACTTTGTTGAGGCAGTTTTTTTGATGACGACATTGGCTGTTGGCGATTTGCCCCCCTTCGTAGCGGAATTCGACGTAGTGGTGATCAAAGATCTCGCCAGTGTTAAGTCCATTGCGGACTTCGCGTCCTCCCATGCCCTGTGCAGAGATCGGGTTGCCACCAGTTTCTGAGTTGTCACTGAAGAACCAGTTGAGCACATCGATGTTGTGAATGTGTTGTTCACAGATGTGATCGCCGCAGAGCCAGTTGAAATAATACCAGTTACGCATTTGGTATTCCATCTCGGACCAGCCGGGTTGACGTTCTACGGTCCACACTCCGCCACTGTTCCACCAGCATTGACCAGAAATGAGTTCGCCTATTACTCCGGCGCGAACTTTTTCCAGAGCTTTGAGGTAGCTGTCCTGGTAATGGCGTTGCAGACCCACCACAACTTTGAGCTTTTTCTCATCAGCGAGTTCAGCGGCTTTGATCACTTTGTTATAACCAGCGGCATCTACGCAGACGGGTTTTTCCAAGAAGATGTGTTTGCCTGCTTCGACAGCGGTTTCGAAATGGTAAGGACGGAAGCCTGGAGGCGTAGCGATGATGACGAGATCGCAGGCGTCGATGACTTTTTTGTAGGCATCAAATCCGGCAAACTGACGACTAGCAGGCACGTCCACTTGTTTGCCTTTGCCGTTTTTTTCTAGATTTTTTTGGATTACTGGCAGGCCGGTGGCGCGTACCCCAGTGCCGTCGATTTTGTCCTGAAAGGCGTCACCCATGGCGTAAAGTTGGGCGTTGTCACTGGCGGTGAGGTTTTGCACGATGGCTCCTGAGCCACGTCCGCCACAGCCGATCACCCCCACTTTGATCATGTCGCTGCCAGCGACTTGGGCGTAGGATTCGATGGGTAGGGCGGATACTGCTGCGGTAGCAGCTGCAGTGCCGGCGATGAATTTGCGGCGTGAAGTCTGGCTTGTAGCTTCACTGGTGGGTTTTTCGTTAGCTTCGTTTTTCATAAATATGGTGAGGTTGAAATTTGAGTGAGGTTTATTTATTTTTCTTTTTAGCGGGTTTGGGGTCGAGGTTGGCGTCGAACTCCGCCTTGCTCGGGGTGGTGGTTTGGATGCCTTTCTCAGGAACTTCGGCTTTGCTGATCCAGCAGATCGCATTCAACAAGGTTTTGCGAAAAGAATCGTTGGCGAGATTGTCGTGAAAGTGGGTGCCGGTGAATCCAAAACCACGTCCTCCGTCTGCGCGGTCATAGACCCAACATACGTGTTGTGGGGTTTTGGCTGCGACCATTTTACGCACCGCTGCATTGCCGGAGTGGGCGCCGTCGGGTCGTGCCATGGTATCGGCATCGGGGATGGCGCTTAGAATTGGGGTCACACCTTTCATGTCAGGAGCGAAACGCATGTTGAAGTACCATTCGTCTTCAAGTTCGAAGGGGGCGACTCCGTTGGCGACGGGGTGTTTGGGCATTTCATCAAAGTGGGCGGTCCAGTGGGGATTGACGGAGCGGTCGATTTCGAAAGCTCCACCGATCCATGAGATCAGATCTTGGTTGGAGTCGTCCTTGAGCATTTCCACGGCGTAGTGCATAGCGCCGATGCCGATGCCTTTGGCGGCGAGTTGGCTGACTTCGTCACGGTGGTCAAAGGCGACGTGGTTTTTTTGACCGTCACTGAACATCACCAAGCTGTCGGCATTTTGGAAAGCGGTGGGGTCAGTGGGCCAGCCGTTTTGGTAAACGGTGGCGAGCACTTTGTCGCCGTAGTTTTGATTGAGCAAGCGAGCGAGCAGCAGGCTGCCGGCGTTGTGTTCGTGTAAACGAGGACCGTGGGAAGGTTTGCCGGCTACGAAGACGATTTTTTTACGCCCGTCACTTAACGGCAGGCGTTTGAGGCGGATATTGCGGAACTGCACTTTCATCGCAGGGCCTTTATGCACCTGGAATGCGAGCACACCGGAGAATCGGCGTTTGTCGGTGTCGTTATCGGTGACGTCTGACATGACTACGCCGTTGATCTTGTGGATCATGTGATTGCCTTTGGCGATGATGTGGTAGGTATTCCATTCGCCTTGATTGATTTTTTCCTGCAAGTCTTCGGTTTTGGCAAAGGTTTCGATCACCTTGGGTTTGCTATCTTCGCCGATTTCCGTGCGTTCTCCACGCTTGGCGAGGATGCCACGAAATTGTTCGCCGTAGTTGATGCCGGAGTAGGTGGTGCCGGCTTCAAAGTCAGCTTGATAACCGCCTAGGCTGTAATCTTTGGGCAGGCGGAAGCTGCGGTATTGGATGCCAGAGTTGCCTTTTTTGATCTTGTATTCCAGCTTGAGCTCGAAGTCATCGACTTCGCCTTGTGACCAGATTAGGAATTGATTGTATTGGATCGGGTCTTCGTCGGTGGTGGTGCCGGTGATGGTGCCGTCTTGCACTGACCAGAGCTTGGGATTGCCTTCCCAACCGGTGAGAGTTTTGCCATCGAAGATGGAGGTGAAGCCGGAGTCGTCGGCAAGCGCGTGGCTGAGACTGAGACTGAGGACAAGGAGGAAGGATGCGAGTGGTTTCATAAATTTGAGTTTAATAAAAGAGGGGTGAAAGTTTTTTATAGAAGAGGCAAAAGCTAACAAGGCTATGGCAGCCCTGCAAGTCGCAATGCTTGGCGTGTTTGCGTAAGGGATAAGAGTGGAACCGCAGATGACGCAGATGAACGCAGATAAGAGGATGAAATTAGGATGAATAGAGGAAATCAATTGAAACTGAAGCGTCGCACGGAAAGATTTCTAAATGGATTGGGTTAAAAGAGATGAATTTTCTTGGTGGTTAGGATTTTTATATTTCAACCGCGAACTGTTCGTCGGCTTGGATCGAGCGTAGCACTTCGACAAAGAGGCGGATGGTTTTTTCTACATCATCAAAGTGAGCGACTTCGACTACGGAGTGCATGTAGCGCAGTGGTAGCGAGATCAGTGCGGAGGGTACGCCGCCGTTCTGATGGAAGATGGAGTCGGTATCGGTGCCGGTGGCACGAGAGGAGGCTTCATGCTGGATGGGGATGTCGTTTTTGGCAGCTACTTCGATGATGCGTTTGACTAGCTCTGGATGATTGGCGGAGCCGTGGGTGAGCGAGGGGCCGCCGCCGAGTTCGACATCGCCGTGTTCGCCTTTTTCGATACCAGGGCTATCGGTGGCGTGGGTGACATCGAGCACGATGCAGATGTCAGGACGCAGGGTGTGAGTGATCATTTTGGCCCCGTGACCGCCGATTTCTTCTTGCACGGCATTGGCAGCGATGATGGTGGCGGGTATTTTGTCGTTGGCTTCGCTGAGTTGTTTCAAGACCTGCGCGATGATGAAGCCGCCGATGCGATTGTCGAGTGCGCGGCTGACGATACGGTTTTTTCCGAGCAGTTCGGCTTGGTCAGAATAGACGGCGGGGTGACCGACGCGAATGCCTAGCTGTGCAACTTCTTTGGGATTGGAGGCGCCGACGTCGATGAACAATTCGTGCACTTCGGGAGTTTTTTCGCTGCCGAGAGTGCGCTTGCGCAGATGGATGGCGGTATTGCCAAAAATACCGGTCACGTCTCCATCATCGCCGAGGATGGTGAGGCGGCGTCCGCGTGCGGTCGCCCAATCGCTGCCGCCAACCCGATCGACTTGCAGGTAACCTTCTTTGGTGATGTGTTTGATCATGTAGCCGATCTCGTCGGCGTGGGCTTCGATCATGATGGTGGGGGCGGTCGCGCTGCCTTTGATGGTGCCCCAGGCATTGCCGTAGGCGTCGCTTTCGACGGAGTCAGCAAACTGGCGCACGTAATTTGCCCATTTGCGCTGGCCGCGAACTTCGAATCCGGTGGGGCTGGGAGTGTTGAGCAGGTCGAAGAGAAAATGATGAGTGTCTTTATCCATGAAGGAAAGTAGCAGGGATGGCTCTTTGCAAAAGCGTTTTTTACAAGCCGCGATGGATGTGCTCGAGAGCGAGCACGGCGTAGGCGGTGACGAGCACGGGATCGTCTTCCCACCAGCGGCTAGAACCTTGGTTGACCCAGGAGCCGTCGCGTTGTTGCTCGTCGAAGAGTTTGAGGGCGAGTTTTTCGCGCCATTGGATTTTGCTGCCGTCTTTCAAGGTCAAGGTGTCGATGCCGTAGAGGTTGAGAGCTTTTGCCATGGTGTGGTAATAATAGTAGAGTCCCTGCGCTTTGAGCCCTGGATTCTGATCAATGGAAAAGTTCTCCTGCAACCAAGTCAGCGCGGCTTGCATGCGCGGGTCTTGTTTGTCCATATCGGCGTAGATGAAGCTTAGCATGCCGGCGTAGCCCATGCTGCCGTAGGAGCGCAGGGCAATTTTTCCGTCTGCCGTTTCTTTCTCGCCTGCTTTGGTGTCGCCGGGGAAATAGACAAATCCGCCACGATCTTTCTCATCGACTGCGTAGTTTTCTTTGCCAAGCGTCTGCATGGTTTTCTCCGAGTTTTGGCACTTCTCGACAAACTCAATGGCGGCGCTCCAGTCGAGATCGAACTCGCCTGCACCGGCGGAGGTGTCCGAGAGGTATTGTTTGGAGTAGTGCAGCGCTTCGAGAGCGAGGTGGGTATTGGACAAATCCGAATGAGCGTAAGTGCCACCATAACCAATGCCGCCATCGAAGAGGTTGTCGGTTTTACCACGAGCATCGAAGTCGCTTTGTTGATTGATGAGAAATTTCCTCGCCGAGCGGATCACGTCATCGTAGCTGTTGTCGCTGCCTTGCATCAGAGCCATCATCGAGAGCGAGGTGTTGTAGGTGGCGAGCCCTTTGCCGTAGATGCCGCCATCGCTTTTTTGTTTGCTGACTATATAGCTGAGGCCTTTTTCGATTTGCGGTGGCAGTTGGTCTTTGGGTGTCTGCTTGAGTGCGGGGTCGCCAGCAATCGCGGCAACCGCTAAGGCGCTGAGAGCGGGTTGCTTAGCTTCACTCCAGGCACCAGTTTTAGGATTCTGGTGTTGTTTTAGCCAGGTCACGCCTTTGTCGATAGCGTGTTCGATTTCGAGGCGTAGAGATAAGTTGCCTTGAGCTCCGGGTTTAGTAGAGATTTTCTTTTGGGCAAGAGCCGTGTTGGGGAGAATGGTAGCAAGAGTGAGGCTAGCTAAGCAAAAAAAGAGCGGGCGGATGGGTGCAGGTTTCATGGAGTGCAGTTGAGAAGAGTTTTTATTTTGCGGGAAATTCTGGAGTGGCGGGGGTGAGGATCAAGGTGACGGGGGTGCCCATTTTGGGAGCAACCTCAGCGTGGGTGATCCAGCGTTCGTCGTCGTCGGAGCCGTGACGAAAGCTGTTGATGAGGGAGCCATTGTCGATGTAAACAGCGATGAGCGTGCCTTCGGATTCTGCGATGAAGGTGCCTTCGTAAATGATGGAGCCGGTATAGACCCATTGATCTTGCGTCATGGCTTGATCGTTTTTGAGATCTTTGATGAGCTCATGGATCTGGAAACGGCGTGGCACTTCGATGCCGTCTTTTTTCTCGATCCATTCGGCGGCGATGCGCACCGCGCTGCCTCTATCGGCTTTGCCTGCGGTGCCTTTTTTTTCATCGTCGGGATAGAGTGCGTCGAAGGTGTCCCCTACTCCTTCAGCGTAGTGGCACAGCTTGAGCACGATTTGCAGTTGGGCGGGGCTGATGGTGGTGCTGAGCAGGCTTTCGTGGATTTTACCTTTATCGGTAACTAAAATGTATTCGAGCAAGCCTTTTTCGAGATTCATGGTGGCGGGAAAACGGATCTCGCGAGTTTTCCCATTGAAAGTGATGTCGCCAAGTTGGTAGCGGTTGTCGCCGAGTTTTTTGATGTTGGGTTTAGCGGCTGTTTTTTTTGCTACCTTTGCTTTGCTGTCTAGTTTTTTTTCCTGCTTGGCGGGAGAGGTGCTTTTTTTGGATTGTGCCTGACTTTGTCCTGGCATGAGACAGAGCAGGGCGGCTGAGATGAGTGTCAACAGCAGGCGAGTTGGGATGGAGTAGTTAGCGACCATGGCGGTGAGTTTGATAGCGCAATGATAGCGGGAAATATGGTGAGGTGCCAGTAAAGTTTGTTTGAGCATGATTATATGGGTTTTTGTCAAAAAATCGTTCTACACGACATTTTTTGAAATTGAAGAATCAAACCACTGATTTCACTGATAAGCACTGATAGGGAAGAAGGATTGAAGTGAATAGTAATAATTATCAGTGTTTATCAGTGAAGGTATGTAGATCAGTGGTTGAAAATTTTTTATGGTGTGGAGTAGATTAAGGGTCCGCCTGCTAGGGGGAAATGCTTGTCAGGTGCGATTGAGGGATATTTGGGCTTTGATTGCTGGGCTTTGTGGATAAGGTCTGCGTCTATGTTTGACTTGATCAAAAAGGATGGTGTGACGGCGGCTCGTAGGGGGCGGATGACTTTGGCGCATGGGGTGGTGGAGACGCCTGCTTTCATGCCGGTGGGCACTCGGGGTACGGTGAAGACGGTGAGTCCGTCGGAGTTGCATGAACTGGAGGCGAGTATTATTTTGGGTAATACTTACCATTTGTTCATTCGACCGGGCATGGAGGTGATTGGGGAATTTGGTGGTTTGCACAATTTCATGAATTGGGATGGACCGATTTTGACAGATTCGGGCGGCTATCAGGTTTTTTCTTTGGCGAAGTTGCGCAAGATCACCGACGAGGGGGTGGCGTTTCAGAGTCACTTGGACGGGGCGAAGCTTTTTTTCAGTCCGGAATCAGTTTTAGAGACTCAGGCGACGATTGGTTCGGATATCGCGATGTTGCTGGATGAGTGTCCGCCGTATCCGTGCGAGCGAGGATATGCGGAGAACAGTTTGCGCATCACTACGGATTGGGCGCGGCGTTCGCGGGACTGGATTGAGAAAAATCGTCGTGAGGGGCAAAATTATTTTGGCATCGTGCAGGGTTCGACTTTTGCCGATTTGCGAGAAAAGGCGGCGCGAGATTTGGTGGACTTGGATTTTGATGGTTACGCGGTGGGTGGCTTGAGTGTGGGGGAGCCGAATGATGAACTTTACAGTGCGGTGGACATAGCGGTGCCTGTTTTGCCAGAGAATAAGGTGCGCTATGCGATGGGCATGGGACAGCCGGATCAGCTGCTGGAGTTGATCTCACGGGGGGTGGATATTTTTGATTGTGTGCTGCCGACGCGGGTGGCGAGGAATGGCACGGTGTACACGCGTGACGGTACTTTGAATATAAAAAATAAAAAATTTGAGAAAGATCACCGTCCGATTTCAGAAGACACGCATCCGCTTTGCGCGGGCTTTAGTCGTGGTTATTTGCGGCATTTGATCAAGAGTGACGAGATTTTGGGGCTGCGATTATTGAGCCTGCACAATCTTCATTTTTATCTCAACTTGATGAAAGAGGTCAGATGTGCTATCGAAGCCGACTCTTTCAGCACTTTCAAGGACGACTTCATACGTCGTTATCGTGGAGAGTGAACTAAAATCTCGAATGAACACACAAATTTATACCATACTTGCCGCTGATGCGGCGCCGGCAGCTAACCCTATGGGGGGCATGATGATCCCTATGGTGTTGTTATTAGTGATGATGTATTTTGTCATGATCCGGCCGCAGCAGAAGAAGGCGAAGGAGCAGACAAAAATGATCGACGGCCTCAAAATCGGTGACGAGGTGATCACTGCGGGGGGGATTCACGGCATCGTGACGAATAAAAGTGACCGCACGGTGACGGTGAAGGTGCAGGACGGGGTGAAGATCAAATTTGAAAAAGCCAGTGTGACGCAGGTTTTTAGCAAGGATAAAGACAAAGGTGGTAAGGCGACGGAAGTGGAGGCTGAGGTGATCGAGGAAAAGAAAACTTCGAAGAAGTAGCGGGTATTGGAAAAATCTCACAGCTGGGCGGTTGCGCTTAGCGACATTCATTTATTATAGTTTAAATTAATTAGATCATGGCAGCAGGAATTATTTTTCTCATGGGCATTACGGTGCTATTTGCATTCGCTTGGTATTTTGGCACCGAGTCGGTATCGGTCAAAAGGCGGATTGGTACGCTTTTGGCGATTGGGGTGACGGCGGGTAGCCTCTATTTTTACGAAGAGCTGGGGATCGAGAAGGGGATTGAGTTGAAAGGCGGGATCGCGGTGAATCTGAGGATTCAGCAGGGCAGTGACAAGATGCCGATCACTCGCGAAACTCAGGAAACAGTGATTGCGGTGTTGGAGCGACGTTTGAATAAAACGGGAACGAAGGAGTTGATTCTAGCCCCACAGGGATCGGATCGGATTTTTCTGCAAATGCCATCGATTGGCGAAGAGGAGGCTAGTGACATTGTCAAAATGGTGACTAAAGCTGCCAAGCTGGAGTTTGCTATCATTCCGACGCAGCAGGATGACCGCATCCCAGGTAATGCGTTTATTTTAGGTAATGCAGTGAACAAGGGCACGCAGATCGTGCCTGGATACAAAGCGGTGGCGTTGAAAAAAGCGGGTGAGGACGATAAAAAGGAGAAATCTGAGGGTGAAGAGGGCGCGGAGGCTGACAAAGATGAGGATGCTGAAAAAGCGAATGTTACTCAATATGTGTTGATGAAGCTGAAAGCTGACATGTCAGGTAATTCGGTGACTCAGGCTTATGCGAGTTTTGATCAACAGGGTTGGGGCATCAGCATCACTTTTGATAACGATGGAGCACAGCAGTTTGGTGAGCTTTCCGCAGCTAACCCGAATCGCCAAATGGCGATCATTTTAGATGGCGAGGTGATTTCTTATCCTGCGTTCAACAGCGGCCCGATTTGGGGTGGAAGTTGCCGGATCAGTGGGGATTTCTCACAAGTGGAAGCGAAGTCATTGGCAGCAGCTATGGCGAATCCTTTGAAGGAGCCTCTGACTAAAGAGTCGGTCAGTTTCATTTCGCCGACGATGGGTGCGGCGACGGTGAAACAGGGCATCACAGCTGGGGTGGCAGGATTGTCGCTTACTTTGCTTTTCATTTTGGTTTATTATCGCGTAGCAGGTGTGCTGGCGATTCTGGGGATGTTGATCAACATCGCGATCATTTTTGGATCGATGGCTTTGTTCAAATTCACCCTGACGCTGCCAGGTATCGCGGGTATTATCCTGACGATCGGTATAGCGATCGATGCCAATGTGTTGATCTACGAGCGACTGCGCGAGGAGATGACGGGTGGCAAGTCTTTGCATAATGCGATCAAGACAGCTTACGGCAAGGCGCTGTCGGCGATCATCGACGCGAACATCACCACGCTGATCACGGCGGTCATTTTGTATATGGTAGCGACGGGCACGGTGAAAGGTTTTGCGATCACTTTGATCTTAGGCATCATGGCTTCTTTGTTCTCGGCGTTGTTGGTGACGAGAGTTTGTTTCTCTTGGTTGGTGACGGAAAAGGGTGGTTTGGTCAAAAAGCTCTCTTTTGCTAATATCGCGCCTAAACGTCAGTTTGATTTCTTGAGCAAACGCCGCGTGGCACTGGCTGTATCGGCGGTGCTAGTGGTGTTGTCACTGGTGGTGTCCTCGACGAAAGACCCGCGTGGGGTGGATTTGAAAGGTGGGGATTTACTGACGATTCACTCGCCAGGCGATGTGACAACGGAGAAAATCGAGCAAACCTTGCAAGCTGCGAGCTTCAAAGGTTTTTATGTTCAGAAGCAGCATGCGATGGGTGGTGGCGGAGAGTTTTTGACGGTGCGCAGTGTGCACGGTTCTGGGGATAAGATCAAAGCGGTGCTGAAAAAAGATTTGCAGATGGATGTATCGGAGGTCGAGGTGGAATCGGTCGGTTCGCTGGTGGGATCGGAGATGCTGAAGACTTCGCTGATGGCGCTGGGCTTCGGCATGATCGCGATTTTACTCTACGTGACACTGCGCTTTGAGTTTGCTTTTGCGCTGGGCGCGCTGGTCGCTTTGGTGCATGACTTGATCATCGTGCTGGGCTTAGTGACGGTATCCGGCTTGGAGATCTCACTGATCACGGTGGGGGCGTTCCTGACGATTGCGGGGTATTCGATCAATGACTCGATTGTGGTCTTTGACCGAGTGCGTGAGGGTTTGAAAACCAAACGTGGGGATGTGAAAGATATCATGAATTTCTCGCTCAACGCTACGCTGTCGAGAACCTTGCTGACGAGTTTGACGACGATGTTGACGTTGTTGACCTTGTATATTTTCGGCGGCCCGTCGCTTAATAACTTTGCATTCACCTTGATCGCGGGTGTGATCGTAGGAACGTATTCTTCGATTTATGTCGCCTCGCCGATCGTATTGTGGTGGGCGCGTAAATCTAAAACCAACTTGCGTCGCGAGGTGCTGGATTCGGAACAGGAGAAGATCCAAGCCGATACGCCGACGATCGAAGCGTAAGTTGATAGAGCTTGGATGGCAGAAGAAAAGAAATTTGAGCTGGCAATTGACTTTATTAACTATCGTGGGTAAAGTTGCCGCCCGTCTGAATTTCTGCTTGGTATAGAAGTTTGAGGATGGAAAAAAATTTAGAGAATTTCATTAATTGTTTATTAAGTCATGGCTGAAGTAAGTGTAAAAAAAGGAGAGCCGGTAGATCGCGCTCTCAAACGTTTGAAGAACAAACTTGAAAACGAGGGCATCCTTGAGGAGATCCGCCGTTTGCGTTCTTTTGAGACTCCAACTCAGCGCACCAAGCGCAAGGCGCGTGCTAACGCTAAGCGCTCTCGTAACCGAGTTCGTTTCACTTTGGATCAACACAATAAAAGGGACGAGGCGTAAGCTCCTTTTTGATAGGTGAATAAAATTTGCCGCAACGTCGTCTCTAATCGGACGGCGTTTTTTATTGGCATAGCTTGCATGATCCAGTATGGAGAAGTTAGTGCAGAGGGGGTAGAAAATTTAGCGCAGATATGATGGAAGCCACGGCAGGTCTAGATGAGATTCGTATTCACTTCGGTGAAGCGCAGACTGCGCGCTTGGTGGGGCAAGGGGGCTTGGGCCTGAATCTGGACACAGTGCATTTGGGGGGACCTACGCAGGAGGTGTTGTTTCAATGTGAGGGGGCGGAGCAAGAACTGGTTGGAGATTTTTCTTTTTATCGCGATCAAGGCAGGATGGCGGGGGTGGCGGTAGTGGATTGTCCGATCGAAGAGGTGGAATCCGCTGCGCAGGGGCTTTACCATGACTTGTTACTTCATACTCAAGGCTTGAAATTGCAGCGCTTGTGGAATTTTGTGCCGAGGATCAACGATGAATCGCTCGGGCAGGAGGTCTATCGATCTTTTAATGAGGGGCGCTGGAAGGCTTTTGCCGGGACTTACGGTGAAGAGAATATGGATTTGAAGCTGCCGGCGGCGACGGCGGTGGGTTTGCAGGGAGAGTGCGAGCGTCTGGCGCTAGTGTTTCTGGCAGGAGAGCAAGAGGTGGCGCATTTTGAAAATCCCCGCCAGACGCCAGCCTACCGTTATCCAAGTGAGTTTGGACCTTGTTCGCCGAGTTTCGCGCGTGGCACGGTGGTGAGTGAATCGCGGGGCAGAGTTGCTTATTTGTCGGGAACTTCGAGTATTTGCGGCAGTCAGACGGTGGGGGAGGGGGATCTGAGCAAGCAGATCAGCGAGACGATAGAAAATATCCAAGTAGCTTTGCAGCAAATGGGTTTTGAGGGAGGTTTACGAGAGCGGGACTGCGTAGCGCAGTTACGAGTTTATGTGCGTGATCCGGGTGATTACGCTGAGATACGTGAGAGATTAGAGGCGGAGATCACTGCTCGATTGGCGGAGCAGGTGGTGTATGTGCAAGCGGATATTTGTCGCGAGCCCTTGAAGCTAGAGATCGAGGGGGTGTTTAGGGCTCAGGGAGAAGCTTAATAGCGAGTATGTATTCTAAAACTGAAGAGCGGCTGAATGTGGCTTCTCACGCACTGGGTTTGTTGCTGAGTGTGGTGGCCTTGGTTTTGTTGGTGATGCGCGCAACGCAGAAGGGGGATGCTTGGCATGTGGTGAGTTTCGCTATATTTGGGATAGGGCTGGTGACGCTGTATGCTGCTTCGACTGCCTATCATTCGTCGAGGAACCCTGCGTCGAGGGCGAAGCTGAGGGTGCTCGATCATGCGGCTATCTATATACTGATTGCTGCGACCTATACGCCCTTGTGTTTACTGGTTCTGAGAGGTTGGCAGGGCTGGACGATATTCGGATTCTCTTGGGCGATGGCGGTGACTGGGGTAGTGATTAAGTTGTTTTTTACGGGTCGCTTTGAGCGCACTTCGACTGCGATGTATATTTTCATGGGCTGGATCATCGTTTTTGCGATCAAGCCCTTGATGGAGAACTTGTGTTCGGAAGGGTTGTTTTGGCTGGTCGCAGGCGGGGTGAGCTATACCGTGGGGGCAGGCTTGTTCAGTTTGCGCAAACTTCCGCTCAATCACGCGCTGTTTCACCTTTTTGTGCTTGGAGGCAGTTTATGCCATTTCATCGCGGTGTATGTTTATGTGATTTGAGATTTGAGATTTAAAATTCCTTAGTTTTGGCGGTTGACTTTGTGGCAGTCGAGACAACTATAAGGCACTCTTAAAACGGCAGGGTAGCTCAGTGGTAGAGCAGGAGAATCATAATCTCTTGGTCGGGGGTTCGAAACCCTCTCCTGCTACTTTTTTGACAGGGGTCAGGATTCAGAAGCTTGGATTCAGTAGGGGTTGCTAGGTCTTGCAATCGGGGTATGTGGGTAATTGTTCACTTGGGCGCTGTATTTGATAGCGGAATCAGTATTCCCATCAGTGAAAAGACGTGAAATCAGCGTGAATAATATTTTTTGTCGTGCGATGGGAGAAAATATAGGGAAAACGGCTTGCGCTACGGGCTTTTCTGACTATATTCCAGCCCGCTCTAAAAAAAGGGGCGTCCAGGATGCTTTAAAGTTCCTGTTTTTAAAATTTTACTTATCAATCAGTATGCCAACTATCAACCAGCTCGTCCGTTTTGGACGCAAAGACAAAGTGGAGAAATCAAAATCTCCCGCTCTTGCTAATTGTCCACAGCGTCGCGGAGTTTGTTTGCAGGTTTATACTCGCACACCAAAAAAGCCTAACTCGGCTCTACGTAAGGTTGCTAAGGTTCGTTTGACCAATGGTCAGGAGATCATCGCTTACATCGGTGGTGAAGGTCACAACTTGCAGGAGCACTCGATTGTGTTGGTGCGCGGTGGTCGAGTAAAGGATTTGCCAGGTGTGCGTTATCACGTGGTTCGCGGGGCTCTTGATACCTTGGGTGTCGATGGTCGGAAACAATCTCGCTCCAAATACGGAGCTAAACGGCCGAAGGCTGGGTAGAGCTGAGATTTTGGCTGCTTGCAATGAGTGGTCAATTTTCTCGCGATACGAAAATATAGTTTTACACATATTATCCTATGTCACGAAGAAGAAGAACAATCAAAAAAATCGAGCTGTCTGACGCTCGCTATGAGAGCACGCTGGTTGCCAAAATGATCTCGAAGGTGATGGTTTCTGGAAAGAAATCATTGGCTGAAAGAATCGTCTATGCGGCTATCGATAAAGCGAACGAAGGCACGGAAGCGGTGGATCCGTTGGAGGTGGTCAATCGCGCGATCGAAAATGCTAAACCTCGTGTTGAGGTGAAGAGTCGTCGTGTTGGTGGTGCTACTTACCAGGTGCCTATCGAAGTGGCGCAAGATCGTCAAGAAGCGATGGCTATGCGTTGGATCGTGAATGCTGCTCGTAGTCGCAAAGGCTTGCCGATGCACGCTGCTTTGGCGAATGAAATCAAGGATGCTAGTAGCAACCAGGGTGGAGTGATTCGCAAAAAAGATGAAACGCACAAGATGGCGCAAGCTAACCGTGCTTTCTCGCATTTTCGTTGGTAGAAGCAGCTTGAACTAAAAAGCTGGTGAATTGCCGTGATCGACGATCGGAGGATGATCGCTCGACCCTACTAGGCAAGATAAGCCCCTCGCTACGAATAAGAGACGTAACCCTGACGACTGAATAAACTTTGTGCTGATTGTTGATAGATCAGTTTTAAACCGTGACCGCTGTAACCCTAGATATGCCCAAAAACGTGAGCAGTTCTATTCCGCACAATTCGCCTGATCGCGAAGTGGCGCTAGAACGTACGCGTAATATTGGCATCGTGGCGCACATCGATGCGGGCAAAACGACGCTCACGGAGCGAGTCTTGTTTTACACGGGTATGATTCACCGATTGGGTGAGGTTCATGACGGGGCGGCGACGACGGATTGGATGGATCAGGAGCGCGAGCGTGGTATCACCATCACTTCGGCTGCGGTCAGTTGCCGTTGGACGCAAACTCCAGATGTGGGTGTCTATAAGACTTTTGCTGACCAGGAGATGCGGGTGAATATCATCGACACTCCTGGGCACGTGGATTTCACTGCTGAGGTGGAGCGTTCGTTGAGGGTATTGGACGGTGTGGTGGTAGTTTTTTGTGGTGTGGCTGGTGTTCAGCCGCAATCTGAGACGGTGTGGCGTCAGGCAGATACCTATGGGGTGCCGCGTTTGGTTTTTGTGAACAAAATGGATCGCGTGGCGGCTGATTTTGATGCGGTGGTTAAGGATGTGCGCGAGAAACTCGGTGCCAATGCGCATCCGATTTTGATTCCGATTGGCAGCGAGGAAGATTTGCAGGGGCAGATCGACGTGGTCAATAAAAGGGCGGTGATTTACTCTGACGACGATGTGCAGGGGTCAACTTACCAAGTGGTCGATTTGGATGAAAGCCAGGCTTTGATTGCGGATGCCGCCTACGATGATTTGATCGCTGCGTTGGTGGAAGCGGATGAGGAGTTGGGGATGAAATACCTCGATGAAGAGGAGATCGGCGTGCTTGAGATCAAAGCTGCTTTGCGTCGCGCGACGATTGCTAATAAGATCATCCCAGTGGTGGGAGGCTCTGCTTTCAAAAACAAAGGGGTTCAGTATTTGCTAGACGCGGTGTTAGATTATTTACCAAGTCCGTTAGAGATCCCTGCGGCGAAAGGGCAAGACCCCGATGATGAATCGGTGGCGGTGGAAGCTCCTGCTAATGACAATGGTGAGTTTTGCGCTTTGGCGTTCAAGCTGTGGAGCGATAAATTTGTCGGCAAGTTGGTTTTTATCCGCGTCTATTCAGGCAAGGTTTCTAAAGGTGATCAAGTTTACAATCCGCGCACGGGTAAAACCAGTCGCGTTGGTCGCTTGATTCAAATCCAGTCGGACGAGCACAAGGATATTCAGACCTGCTATGCGGGTGATATCGCCGCCATTGTGGGCATCAAGACCGTGGGCACTGGCGATACCTTGGCGGCTAAGGGATTTAAGATCATGCTGGAGCCTCCAGCTTTTCCGCAGCCGGTGATTGCGATGTCGGTGGAACCGCGCACGACTTTGGATCAAGAGAAGATGGCAATCGCGCTGAAGAGTTTATCTGAGGAAGATCCTACGTTTACGGTTCACTCGGACGAAGAGACTGGGCAGACGATCATTTCTGGTATGGGCGAGTTACACCTCGAGGTCTTGCAAGAGCGTATGAGGCGTGAGTTCGGTGTCGAGAGTGCCTCTGGTAAACCGCAGATCGCCTACCGCGAAACAATTTTAGAGAAAGCTCGTGGTGAGGGCAAGCTGATCAAGCAGTCTGGAGGCAAGGGTCAATACGGTCACGTGATTTTGAGCGTGGCACCCAACAAACAGGGTGAGGGCTTGACGATCGAGAATAAGGTGGTCGGAGGCACCATTCCTAAAGAATTTATTAATGCTTGTTTGGAAGGGATCAAAGATTCCATGATTAACGGGGTGATCGCAGGTTACCCAGTGGAGGATGTTCACGTCGAATTGCTTGATGGCTCAAGTCATGATGTGGACTCCAATGAACAAGCGTTTAAGATGGCGACCATCTTTGCGATGAAAGATGGCTTCAAAAAAGCAAAAGGGATCTTGCTTGAACCGATAATGGCTGTAGAGGTTAGTACTCCAGATGAATATCAAGGTGATATCATCGGGGATATGAATCGTCGTCGTGGAAAAATCCAGGAGATCGAGGCTAAGGTCAACCATAGCATCGTGAAAGTGGAAGCGCCCTTGGCGGAGATGTTCGGTTATTCGACAGATATGCGCAGTCTCTCAAGTGGACGAGCAGATTTTTCGATGAATCCTTCTCGATTTGATGAGGTGCCGGAGAAAATAGTAGCAGAGATAGTAGAGCGACGAGGCGGCGGATAGGAAATAGAACGGGATAGCGCAAACACTTTAATAGAATTTTTTAGATACACTGTAACCCAGTATTAAGATGCAAAACACTAGCATAAAAATCCGCCTTCGGGCCTACGATCATCGCATTCTAGATAAATCGACTCTGGATATTGTGGAGACGGCTAAACGTACCGGCGCCAAAGTGGCGGGACCGATTCCGTTGCCAACCAAGATTGAGAAATTCAGTGTGAATGCTTCTCCTCACGTGAATAAAAAAGCGGCGGATCAATTTGAAATAAGAACACATAAACGGCTGTTGAATATCATCGAGCCAACTTCAAGAACGGTAGATGAGTTGAAAAAGCTTAATTTGCCAGCCGGGGTGGACATCACCATTAAGATTTAGTTTAGAACTTTTAACTGATTGATTCACCCTAGGGTATAATCATAATTTCACGCTGAACCATGAGTATTGGATTGATAGGCAAAAAAATTGGAATGACTCGCATTTACACCGAGGACGGTGTAGCTGTCGCTGTAACGGTGATTGATGTGAGTGATAATCAATTTCTCCAGAAGAAAACACAGGAGAAAGATGGTTATTCGGCTATTCAAGTAGGCTTTGACGAGCAGAAAGAAAGTCGCTTAAGCAAAGCGAAAAACGGACACATTAAAGCAAATGGAGGCGACCCTAAGAAGCGCATCCGTGAGTTTCGTGTAGCTGACGACGCGTCACTTCCGGAAGTGGATCACCCAGGCATTAACTTGTTTGAGGAGAACCAATGGGTGGACGTGATCGGCACATCTAAGGGCAAAGGCTTTCAAGGTGTGGTCAAACGTTATAACTTTGGAGGTCTTCCTGCATCTCACGGTTCGATGATGCATCGCCGTCCAGGTGGTATCGGAGCTGGCACATGGCCTGGTCGTGTTTGGAAAAACAAAAAAATGCCTGGTCGCCACGGTCAATACCGCAAGACGATTCAAAATCTAAAAATCATCGCAAAACGTGAAGAGGACAATGTGCTTCTGATCAGTGGAGCGATTCCAGGATCAAAAGGAAGTTATGTGATGATTCGCCCTGCGGTGAAACACACGGCTCCAGATCAAAAATTAAAAGCAAGTGACGCGCCGTCTAAAGACGACAGTGGCGACAAAGCATAAACTGCGAAAAGGAAAAATATCATGGCAGGAACATTACTTACAGTTGCAGCAGCTAAAGAAGCAAAGGTGGACGTGATCGAAAACCGTCTGGGAACCCAAGCGGTTCACGAGGTGGTCACAGCGATGCGCGCTAATCGCCGCTGCGGTTCAGCGAACACCAAAACTCGTGGCGAAGTCAAAGCGACGAACAAAAAGCCTTGGCGTCAGAAAGGAACGGGTCGTGCTCGTGCCGGACGTACTTCTTCGCCTATCTGGCGTGGTGGTGGTGTGGTCTTCGGACCTCGTCCGCGCAGTTATGCTAAGCACACGAACAAATCGATCAAGCGCTTAGCTTTCCGCAAAGCTCTCAGTGATCGCATCTTAACGGGTGACGTTTTGACAGTGGCTTCTTTTGAAGTGAAGGATGGCAAAACTAAAAGTTTCGTAGCCGCTCTTAAGAGTGTGGTTGAAGCTAAAAAAACTTTGGTGATTGCTAAGGACTTCACCGATTCAACTTTCCTTGCAGGTCGCAATGTCGCTAAGACTTTGTTGATGAGTGCAGCGGAAGTGAATACAGAGAATGTGTTGTATTACGATAAAATCATAGTGGTAGAATCTGCTATGGAGATCTTGGCGACTCGCACTGGTGCGGGAGCTGGCGAGAAAGCGTAAATTGAATTTTTACTAGGACGAGGACTATGAAAGATATTTTTCAAGTGATCAAAACTCTGCAGCTGAGCGAAAAAGCGACGCTGTTGACCGAAATGGACAATGTGTATGTGTTCAAGGTGGATCCACGCGCTAACAAGCTGGAAATCAAGGAGGCGGTGCAGAGATTGTTCAAAAAGACAGTGGTTAGTGTGCGCACCGCAAACTACCAGGGAAAAAAGAAACGTGAGCGTCGCGCTGATTATGGTCGCGCTGCTAGTTGGAAAAAAGCGTTTGTTCGCCTCAAAGAGGGTGAAGAGATCGAGATCGTATAAAGTTAAACTTTTAAGTAAAGGGAAGTCATGCCGTTGAAAAAATTTAGACCAGTAACGCCTTCAAATCGTTACAAACTCCTGCCCGATTTTGCGGAGATCACAAAATCGAAGCCTGAGAAGAACTTGACCCGTCCGCTGAAAAAATCAGGTGGACGTAACAACCGTGGACGCATCACTTGTCGTCATCGTGGAGGTGGTCATAAGCGTAAATATCGTTTGATCGACTTTCGACGTTCGCGTCGTGGTGATGTAGCGAAAGTGATTGCGATCGAGTATGATCCCAATCGCACAGCTCGTATTGCTTTGATCGAGTATGCAGACGGTCAACGTTCTTACATTCTCGCAGCAAAAAGTCTTGAAGTGGGTAGTTCTGTTCAGGCAGGTGAGGGTAGCCCCTTGAAACCTGGCAACGCGATGCCTCTTTCGGAAATTCCTTTGACCAGCTTGGTTCACAACATTGAGCTGACTCCAGGACGCGGTGGACAGATGGCACGTAGTGCTGGTCAGTCGGCTGTGATGTCGAGTAAAGACGGCGAATACGTGGTATTACGTTTGCCATCCGGCGAGATGCGTAAAGTTCACATGACTTGTTATGCTACAGTCGGTGTGGTGGGTAACCACGAGCACATGAATGTGGTGAGCGCCAAAGCTGGTAGAACTCGTTGGTTGGGCATCCGTCCGACGGTTCGTGGTATGTGTATGAACCCAGTTGATCATCCAAATGGTGGTGGTGAGGGTAAATCGAAATCTGGTGGTGGACGCCAGCATTTGAAAAGTCCTTGGGGACACGTGAAAGGGCTAAAAACCCGTAAAAAACACAAATCCAGTAACAAATTTATCGTTGAGAGACGTAAGAAAAAAGGAGGACGTCGTTAATTGTCTGTTGGCATTGTCAGAGACACGATTGAATCTTCAGAATATTTATAAAATCGAAATTTTAAACTTCGAAAGCACTTAAACTATCATGGGCAGATCACTTAAAAAAGGACCGTTTGTTGACCAGAAACTTCTGGGCAAAATCGATGCGATGAATGAGAGCGGCGGAAAGCGTCCGATCAAAACTTGGTCAAGACGTTCACTGATCACTCCGGATTTTGTCGGCCACACTTTTCTCGTTCACAACGGCAAGGAGTTTCCTTCTGTATTTGTGACGGAGAATATGGTCGGACACAAGTTGGGTGAGTTTTCTGCAACGCGGAAATTCATCGCTCACGGTGGACACAATCCTAAACTGTAATTGACCTTTAATAATCTGTAGAGAGCAGCCATCCCAAATGAACACCAATTTTAACAGCCCAATGCGCCGCTGCGCCACGACTACCGCTTCTGCGGGTAGAGTGGTGACGCTAGCTTGTGCGGCGCTGTTGATCTCAGCTGTTGGTTTGAGTTCGGATGCTTTTGCGCAGAATAAAGTCACTAAGGCGGCGATTGAGCTGCAGGAGGTGAAAACGGCTTTGGCTATTTCACAAAAGCAGTTGGCAACCGAGCGGGTTCGCTCGGCGGCGCTGGATGAGACTCGCAAAGCGTTGGCGGAGAGTTTGGCAGCAGCGAATGGCCAGGCTAAAGCACAGCGCACGGCTTATCAGGATCTATTGATCAAGATGGAGGCGCTGGGAGTCGATGTATTGAATGTAGAGCCACAGGGATTGCAGCAGCGTTTGCTCAAGGCGGTCAGGGCTACAGCATTGCAACGTGAAGAGAATCAAAAGCTCGCGCAGCAATTAATGACTTTGAGCGAAGCGGTGGTGGGATATTTGCAAAATGACAAAGCTGCGGAGGTGGCTCCGCAAGCTAGAATGCTGGTAGAATCGGAGTTGCAAGCCAGCGATGTGACCTTGGGCTTGAGGTTGCCGAAGGCGAAAAAGGCGCCGGTGAATGTATCGCAAGCAAAAGTAGTGAGCATGGATCCGGAAATTGGCTTGATTATTTTGAATGTGGGTAGAAAGGGTGGCGTGCGAGTAGGTATGCCTTTAGAAATTTTGCGCAGCGACCGACCGATTGGCACGGCTTTGGTGGTTGATGTGCGTGACTCAATCTGTGGCGCCGTGCTTAATGAATTAGTAAGTAACAGTGATGATGTAAAAATTGGCGATAGAATACAGCCAAAACCACAGCAACTTTGAACTCAGAATATTGAATTTAATGGACGTTCGATCAACATATAAAGGAGCCCGCATTTCAGCACGTAAAGTGAGAGATGTGACGAGGGAAATTCAAGGCCTACCGGTCTCACACGCACTGGATCTCTTGGCGTTCACGCCAAGAAAAGCAGCGAGGTTGGTGACTAAGACTTTGAAAGCAGCGGTAGCCGATGCGGAAAACAATTTTGAACTGTCGGTGGACAGCTTGATCATCAAGGAGGCAACGGCGGGTGAAGGCCCTACTATGAAGCGATTCATGCCAAGAGCTAGAGGATCGGCATCGCCTATCCGTAAGCGCACCAGCCGCATCAATATCGTTTTGACGGAGGATGCAGACTTGATCGAAGCTTTGGAGGAAACTTCTGAGCGGAAGAGGAAAAAGGCTGCGCCGAAGAAAAAAGCTGCTAAGAAAAAAGCACCTAAAGCTAAAGCTGAGAAAAAGGAAGAAGCTAAAGAGGTGGTTGAGGAAAAACCAGTCGTAGAAAATGAATCTACGGAAGAGGCAGTCACCGAAGACGGCGACAGCAAATAATTTTAATTTAAGAACGAGAGACAAGAATCATGGGTCAAAAAGTCAATCCAATTGGATTTCGCCTGGCGGTCAACAAAGACTGGCGTTCGAAATGGTATGCGCCAAAAGGTCAGTTTGCGGACTATCTGCATAGCGATCTAGAAATACGCAATTACCTTAAGGAGAAGCTCCACTTCGCCGCCGTATCAAAAATCTTGATCGAGCGTGCGTGGAATAGTGTGCGGGTCACGCTTTTCACTTCACGTCCCGGTTTGGTGATCGGTCGTAAAGGATCGGAAATCGAACGCATGACGGCTGAAGTCTCCAAAATGTGTGGAGGCAAACAAGTCAAAGTCGATATCCAAGAGATCAAGCAACCAGAAACGGATGCGCAATTGGTCGCCGAGTCAGTGGCTTTGCAACTGGAGCGCCGTATCGCATTCCGCCGAGCTATGAAAAGAGCTTTGCAGACTGCTATGGAATTTGGTGCCGAAGGTATTCGTCTGCGTTGTGCGGGCCGTCTGGGTGGTGCTGACATCGCTCGTGCTGAGTGGTATCGCAAAGGCAGTGTGCCATTGCATACCCTGCGTGTGCCGATCGATTATGGTTTCACGGAAGCGAACACCACTTGGGGAATCATCGGAATCAAATGTTGGATCAACAAAAAGGAAGATCTCGAAACCAATGCTAAAAAGCAAACTGGCGGTCGTCCTGATCGACGCGGTGGTGGTGGTCGTCCTGGTGGTGATCGACGCGGCGGACCGGGTGGTCCAGGTCGTGGCGGTCCAGGAGGTCCGGGTCGTGGTGGTCCAGGTGGTCCAGGTCGCGGTGGTCCAGGAGGTCCGGGTCGTGGTGGTCCGGGTGCAAGATAGTCGACTAGATCATAGTTGAATTAGTATTAAGATAAATTTTAGAATCAAAGGAAAAGAGTTATGCCTTTAATGCCAAAAAGAGTGAAGTACCGCAAGAGTCAGCGAGGCAGTCGTGCCGGCAATGCTCAGCGCGGAACGAAAGTGAGCTTCGGCGAGTTCGGCTTGCAGTCTCTCGGTCGTGAATGGGTCACGAACCGTCAGCTTGAAGCTTGTCGTGTTGCGATCAATCGTCATCTCAAACGTAAAGGAAAAGTGTGGATTCGCGTATTTCCTCACAAGCCAATCACTCAGCGTCCACCGGAAACTCGTATGGGTAAAGGTAAGGGCTCACCTGAGCATTGGGTAGCTGTAGTCCGTCCTGGAACGATGTTGTTCGAGGTGGGTGGAGTTCCTGAGACTTTGGCGAAAGAAGCTATGCGACTGGCAGCTAACAAACTTGGCGTGAGAACACGTTTTGTGACTAGAGGGTAATGAATTTGGATGAGGTATAAAACCAGTAGTGGTTTTAACAGGCTTAAAATAAGATGAGCACAAAAATTAAAGAACTGAGAGAATTGAGTGTAGATGAACTTGCGACTAGCAGGCGGGATCTCAAGGAGGAGGCCTTGCATTTGCGAGTGCAGCAGGAATCTGGACAACTAGAGGATTCTTCACGCTTGCGCACGATTCGTCGTAGCATAGCAAAAATCGAAACCATCCTTTCAGAACGAAGATTGGCAACTGCTAAAGAAGCGTCCACTAAAGAGGTGGCGGCAGCAGAGTAAGCGCCATTGAATTGAGAGGTAGGAAGAGAACAATAGATATTGAGAGGATACGAAGCGCATAAACCAAGAGCGTTGAGTAGCAGATAAACATTTAGTAGTCATGAGTGATACAAGCAGCACGGAAACCCAGAGTCGCAATACGCGAAGAAGTCTCGTAGGAGTTGTCGTTTCGGACAAAATGCACAAGACGATCAAAGTCGAGTTGGTGCGTCGCGTTCCGCATCCGAAATTTCGCAAAATTGTGAAGCGTTCCACTACGGTGTTTGCTCACGATGAAAAGGAAGAGGCTAAGGTGGGTGATAAAGTAGAGGTGATGGAAACACGTCCGATCAGCAAGAGCAAATGCTGGCGTTTGATGGAAGTGTTGACGCACTAAGGGCAAATTTTCAGATTTAAGAATTTAAACGAAAGGTTATTGAGCGATGATCCAAATGGAATCCAAGGTCCTAGTGGCCGATAATACCGGTGCCAAAGCCGCCAAGATGATTGGTGTGATCGGCAAACGCACCAAGAGTGCGGGTGTCGGCGATGTCATCACGGTGCATATCCGTGAAGCAACACCAACAGCTAGCATCAAGAAAGGTGAAGTGGTTCGCGCTGTAGTGGTTCGCACTGCAGCTCCTATCCGCCGCGCTGATGGTTCGGTGTTGCGTTTTGACAAAAACGCGATCGTGATCATCGATAAAGATAAAAACCCTCAAGGGACACGCATTTTTGGTCCTGTTGCACGTGAATTGCGTGAGCAGAACTTCATGAAAATTGTATCACTAGCTCCAGAAGTGCTATGAACAGGAAAAAAATCAATACTCACGTTAAGAAAAACGACGAAGTCGAAGTCATCTCCGGTAACCACAAAGGTTCCCAGGGTAAGGTCTTGCAGGTGTTCCCTGAAAAAGGACATGTGTTGATCGAAGGCGTTCGTCTCATCAAAAAAGCAACCCGCAAGAGCGAAGATCTGCCTGAAGGTGGCATCGTCGAGCGCGAGGGTCCTGTTCACATCTCGAATGTGAAATTGGTCAACGGCGATAGCAAATAAGCGAGTCGTAAAATTATTTTAAGGTAAACAGAGATAGAGAAGCATCATGCAGCCGAATCTTTTAACAAAATACAACGAAGAAGTCGTTCCTAAACTGAAGGAGGCGTTGGCAATAACCAATGTCCATCAGCTACCGCGCTTGGAGAAAGTGGTTCTCAACAGCGGATTTGGTAACGTGGACGATCGCAAACAAGCCGCTGAGGATGTGGTGAACGACATGTCGATCATCACTGGGCAGCGTCCGGTTTTGACCAAAGCGAAAAACAGCATCTCTAACTTCAAGCTTCGTGCTGGAGATACCATTGGTGCTCGAGTCACTCTGCGCGGACAGATCATGTGGGAGTTCCTCGACCGTCTATTGAATACGGCGATGCCGACTATTCGAGATTTCCGTGGAGTGCCTACCAAGAGTTTTGATGGCAATGGTAACTACACTCTTGGAGTGAACGACCAGACGATTTTTCCAGAAATTGAACTGGATAAAGTCAAGCGCACGATTGGTTTCGATATCACGATTGTGACTACCGCTACCACTGATGAAGCAGCGAAAGAGTTGCTGACAGGATTGGGAATGCCTTTCCGCAAGCCCGGTGGTCAGTAAGACCAGGGTAACACTAATTTGATCATTTATTTAAAAAGCTAACTAGAAAGTATTATGGCTGTTCTCACTGACCCAATCGCCGATTTTTTGACTCGGTTTAAAAATGCCACTCGTGCGCAGAAGGAAGAATTCAAAGCGCCTTTTTCCAAAATCAAAGTGGATATTGCACGTATTTTGAAAGAAGAAGGCTACATCTGGAGTTATGAAATCGACTCCGAAGGCAAGTTTCCTGAGATTCGGGTGAAACCAAAGTATGTTGACAATACGCCTGCTCTGACCGACTTGAAGAGAGCTAGTCGTCCTGGATTGCGTCAGTATGCAGGAGCTGGAGAAATTCCACGGGTTTTAAACGGAATGGGAATTTCCATTCTTTCCACATCAAAAGGGATCATGGTCGGCCATAAAGCTGCCAAAGAAAATCTCGGCGGTGAAGTGCTAGCATTGGTCTGGTAAACTGCTGGGGATATTAGGATTTTATAAAATACAAAGAGTCATGTCGCGAATAGGGAATAAATTAATCAGTCTGCCCGAGAAGGTTACGGTTTCGATGAGCGATGCTCACGTGAGCGTCGAAGGACCTAAAGGTAAACTCGAATGGGATCTGCCAGAGGGGATCACCCTCGAACAGAAGGATGGTGATGTGAGCGTCATGCGAGCCAATGAAGATCGTAAAGTGAGAGCTTTGCACGGTTTGTCACGCAGCTTGGTGGCGAACATGATCGAGGGTGTGTCCACAGGATTTGTCAAAGAGTTGGAGATCCAAGGAGTGGGTTTCCGTGCTGCAGTCAAAGGCAATGCCCTAGACTTGAGCTTAGGCTTTTCACATCCGCTTGAGCATCCAATCCCTGCTGAACTGACGGTGACCGTTAATAACAACACTGAAATCAAGGTGGAGGGTATCGACAAACAACAGGTCGGTCAATTTGCCGCTCACATTCGTGCTTATTACCCACCAGAGCCTTACAAGGGCAAGGGTGTGCGCTACAAAGGTGAGCATGTTCGCCGTAAAGCAGGTAAGAGTGTGCAGTAGTAAGTGCTAGCAGATAGAATTTAGTAGATAAAAATTTAGAATTTAGAAATCATGAGCAAATTCAACCGCCATCACGCGCGCAACCGGATGCACAAACGTGTGCGCCGAAAAATTTCAGGAACGGCTGAGCGTCCTCGCTTGGCGGTGTATTTTTCTAACAAGAACGTTTACGCTCAGTTGATCGATGATACTGAGGGTAAAACACTGGCTTCGGCTTCCACACGCGATAAAGCTGTGTCAGAAGCTGGTTCGAGTGTGGCAACAGCTACTAAAATCGGTGAGGAAATCGCCAATCGTGCCAAAGCTGCGAAGATTGAGCAAGTGGTGTTTGATAGAGGTGGTTTTGTTTATCACGGTAAGGTGAAGGCTTTGGCGGATGCTGCTCGCGGAGCAGGTTTGGGATTTTAATTTTTAAGAAGAAGCGTATGAGCGATAACGATACCAGTAAAGCGGAAGATTCCGAGAAAGAGGTCAAAGCCGAGGCGGCTACGACTCCGGAACAGCAAAATTTAGAGCTTGGGGCAAGTGCCAAAAAAGAGGCGACTCCAGCTAAAGAGGAGACTCCGGCTAAAGAGGCGACTCCAGCTAAAGAGGAGACTCCTGCTAAAGAGGAAGCTCCAGCAGTGACTGACGATGCAGCGAAAGCTGACAAAGCGGAAGACAAACCTGCTGCGGAAAAAGCTGAAGAGAAAAGCGAAGAGAAGTCTGATGCCAAATCTACTAAAGATAGCGGTTCGTCAGAAGTGCTGAAAAAAGCTGAGGAAAAACTCAAGCAATATGAGCGCGACGACGAAGAAGAAGAGCTGATGGAGAAAGTGGTGTTCATCAACCGTTGTGCCAAAGTGGTCAAAGGTGGACGTCGTTTTAGTTTCAGCGCACTGGTTGTGAGCGGAGATCAAAAAGGTAAGGTCGGTTACGGTTTTGGTAAAGCGAACGAAGTAGCAGATTGTATCCGTAAAGGTAGCGAGATTTCAAAAAGGTCGATGGTATCGGTAGCTTTGAAAGATAATACCATTCCGCATGCTGTGATCGGTGAATTTGGTGGTGGACGCGTGATGCTTCGCCCAGCTTCTCCAGGAACGGGCATCATTGCTGGCGGCGGAGTGCGCGCAGTGGTGGAAGCAGCTGGCATCAAAGATGTCTTGGCTAAATCAATGGGATCCAACAATCACAATAATGTGGTGAAAGCGACGCTCGTGGCGTTGCAGTCTTTGCGCAACAAAGAAGAGATCTGGAAATTGCGCGGCAAGAAGATGAAGGAAAACGCAGCTTTGTAAGGGCGTTTTTGCGACTGACTAATTTAAAATATTAAGCTGGAGAAATTCGAGCATCATGAGATTAAACGATTTACAACCTAAGCACGGCACTACACACCGTCGCAAACGTCTTGGCTGCGGCGAAAGCTCAGGCAAAGGAAAAACATCAGGCAAAGGTCACAAAGGACAGAAATCCCGTTCGGGAGCTTCCATCCGACCTGGTTTCGAAGGTGGGCAGATGCCTCTCGCTCGACGTTTGCCGAAAAAAGGATTCACTAACGGTCGCCACAAAGAAGTGTATGCGATTGTTAATGTATCTGATTTGGAGACTTTTTTCGAAGCTGACGCTAGCGTCGATGAAGCTTCGTTGAGAGCTGTTGGTTTGGTGAAAGGAACCCAAACGGGAGTCAAGATTTTGGGTGACGGTGAGTTGTCCAAAAAATTGAAAGTGCAGGCTGATAAAATTTCAGCTACGGCTCGTGAAAAAATCGAAAAAGCTGGCGGCGAGATCGTTGCTGCCTAAAGAATGCTGAGCATCTGCGAGCCGAGCGGTTCGCGGATTTTTAGTTGATTGATTTGTATTATTTGGTTTTGACCTGACAGACAAGTATGATTTCCGCATTTACTAACTCCTTCAAAATTCCCGAATTGCGGCAGCGTATCATGTTCACGCTGCTGATGTTGGTGATCATACGCCTCGGCGCATCGATCACTTTACCGGGTGTGGATGTGACCGTGCTGCAAGCGTGGCTGAAAGAGGGGGTGGAAAAAGCGGGTGAAAGTCAAGGGGTCGCAGCGATGGCTGCCTTGATGAATGTGTTCAGTGGCGGTGGTCTTCAGAACTGCGCTATCTTTGCATTAGGCATCATGCCTTATATCAGTGCTTCGATCATGATGCAGTTGATGACGGCGGTGCTGCCAGGTTTGGGCAAACTCTCTCGTGAAGAGGGTGGTCGTCAAAAGATCAATATGTACACTCGCTATGTGGCGATTGTCTTGTGTGTTTTCCAGGGATACATGCTGGCAAAATCATTGATCAACCCGCAGTCGAACTTTTTACTACGCGGTATCATCGACCAGAATGATACCCGTGAACTGGTGCCAGATGGCGGCATGGCATTTGTGATCGTTACTATCATTGTGATCACTGCAGGCACCTTGTTGCTGATGTGGATGGGTGACCAGATAACCGATCGTGGTATCGGTAATGGTATCTCTTTGATCATCACCGCGAATATTATCTCTGCTTTACCGGCAGCTTTGGGTCAGGTGTATGTGACCTTTGTCGAAGGTGCAACTGAAGATCCTATGAAACCTTTGATGCTGGTAGCATTGATCGCCTTTTTGTTCTTTGTGATAGCAGGGGTGATCTCGATCACGCAAGCTCAGCGGCGGCTTACGGTGCACTATGCCAAGCGGGTAGTGGGTCGCAAAGTCTATGGCGGACAGACTCAGTATATGCCTTTGAAGGTCAATTATGCAGGTGTGATGCCGATCATTTTTGCGCAGGCGATTCTGTTGTTCCCTTCGCAGATCTTGATGTTTGCTTTTCCAGATGCTGCTTGGGCGAATAAGCTGGCTGCCAATCTCGGTGGCAGTGGCTGGTTGTATTATACTTTGTCAGCCTTGATGATTTTCTTTTTCTCATACTTCTGGGTAGCGACTATGTTTCAACCCAACCAGATCGCGGAAGATCTCAAACGTAATGGCGGTTACTTGCCAGGCGTGCGTCCAGGGAAACCTACCGCTGAGTTCCTTGACCGCACTATGAGCCGTCTGACTTTTGCTGGAGCAATTTTCCTGACGATCATCGCTGTTTTACCGAGCATGTTGAGTCGTCAGATGGGTGTGCCTTTTCAAGCGGCGCAGTTTTTTGGAGGCACCAGTTTGTTGATTCTGGTCGGGGTATTGCTCGACATCATGCGCCAGGTGGAAACTCATTTGATACAACGTCACTATGACGGCTTCTTGCGCAAAGGGAAAATCCGTGGACGTTTTGATCGCAATGCAGGCACCGCGGCGGCTACGGGTAGCGGCATGGTGTGGTTGTACCTGGTGGTGGCTATTCTGGTCATAGTCGGAGTGACTTATTCGATAGTGGCTCAAGGCTGAAGCGAACAGAGTTAGGGAGGAATGAGGGCATGAGCGCGATACCAATCCGAAAAGGAAAGCAGCTCGACTACATGCGTGCTGCGGGCAAAATCGCAGCAGAGGTTTTACGGCTCACTGCTGCTGAGATTCACCCAGGGGTAACGACCAAGGAGATCGATGAAGCTGCGGCGCAGTTCATCGCTGAGCGCGGCTGCACCAGTGCGTTTTTGGGTTATCGAGGCTTCCCTGGTCATACTTGCATCTCGATGAATGAGGAGGTGGTACACGGCATCGGTAGTGCGCGAGTGATTCAGGATGGAGATATCGTCAAACTCGACGTAGGCATCGTGAAAGATGGCTGGGTGGGGGACAACGCTAAGACGATAGCAGTCGGGACGATGACACCAGCCACCGAGCAGCTGCTATTTGCTACCGAAGAGTCCCTGCAGGCAGCGATTGACCTTGCGCGCGATGGGGTGCGCTTGGCGCAGTTGTGCGCAGCGGTAGAAAAATGCGTCGATGTTTATGGCTATACCGTGGTCAAAGAATTTGTAGGGCATGGAGTGGGTAAAAAACTACACGAAGAACCTCAGGTTCCGAACCATTGGGATAAAAGTTCGATGGGCAAAGGGCCTCGTTTGAGGGCGGGTATGATTTTGGCGATTGAGCCGATGGTGAACGCTGGCGGACCCGAAGTGAGGGTCTTAGAGGATCAATGGACAGTTGAAACTGCCGACCGATCGCTGTCCGCACACTTTGAGCACACCGTATTGATCACCGATGACGCTCCAGAAATCCTCACTTATAGAGAGCGTAGCGTGCCTCGTCTGACGACTGCTGTAGCGGCTGCAAGGTAAGAATAGGGGCAACATTTATTATAAACAGTGAAAATTTATAAAAATCATTCATCTGAAAGCGAAACACAGCTTGCCTCTTGGCAAAGCTGTGATACAGATTCCCTCCCGCCGTATTTGCTACGGCAGGAAAGGATTTCAGATGCATGGATTTTATGTCCAGTATCAAATCGGTTGGCAAATGTGACCGGGTAAAAAAATCACCAGACAAAACTATGAAAGTCAGACCATCTGTAAAACGTATGTGCAGCGAATGCCGGATCATTCGCAGACACGGCATTGTGCGTGTTATTTGTAGCAACCCACGTCACAAACAGCGTCAGGGTTAATTATTAGATTTAGTAAACGAAGTATCACTTCAGGAGGCATAGAAATACAATGGCAAGATTGTTAGGAGTAGAAATACCAAACGAAAAACGGATTGAGGCAGCATTGCCTTATGTTTATGGAATCGGCCCGACAACGGCTAAGAAAATTCTTGAGCAAGCTGGAGTAGCGGCGGATATCCGCACTGGCGAATTGAGTGACGAGCAGGTCAGTAAGATTGCGCATGTGATCACTGAGAGCGAAACACTTAACTGCGAAGGTGGAAAATTGTTGATTGAGGGTGATTTGCGACGCGAGTTGCAGGGTCACATGAAGCGTATCGCTTCGATCAACTGCTATCGTGGCATTCGTCACCGCAAGGGATTGCCTGTGCGAGGACAGAGGACGTCGACCAACAGTCGTACCCGTAAGGGCAAGCGCAGAACAGTCGGTGTGGTTCGCTAATCATTGGTGCACTTTGTAACTATTTATTCAAAAGCGAGAGAAAGATCATTTATCATGGCTGAAGAATCAGAAAAAGAAGAGCAAGCGGTGAAACCGGCTGCTGTAGAAAAAACAGCGGAAGCGCCAGCGGCTAAGGAAGAAGCTCCTGCTGCTACGCCTGTTGCGGAAGAAAAAAAGGAGGCTGCTCCTGCGACACCCGCAACACCTGTGGCGGAAGAGCCTAAGAAAGAAAAAACCGCAGCGGATATTTTTCTTGAGCTGGATCCTTCGGAGGCAGACGCACCGAAAATTCTCAAATCTAAAAGTAGCAAAAATGTGCACGCCGGTATTGTGCATGTGCGCGCTACTTTCAACAATACGATCGTAACGATCACGGATCAAAAGGGCAACTCATTGGGTTGGTCGAGCTCGGGTAAACTGGGTTTCCGCGGGTCGAGAAAAAGCACAGCTTATGCTGGGCAATTGGTTTGTCAGGACGCTTTGCGTCAGGCAATGAGCCACGGTCTCAAAGTCGCTGAAGTTCGGGTCAAGGGGCCTGGAGTGGGGCGTGAATCTGCAGTGCGTGCGGTGCAAGCGATCGGGGTGGAGATCACCAAGATCACTGATGTGACGCCAGTGCCGCATAACGGATGTCGTCCACCCAAAGCACGTCGTGTGTAAAGTTGGGCATCGAATTTCATATTAATTTTTTTTATTAAGACTCATGGCTAGATACACTGGACCTATTGAAAGAATCAACCGCCGTTTTGGAGTGCCTTTGTTTGGCCCTTCGAAGGCATTGGAACGCCGTCCTTACGGCCCCGGACAGCACGGACCTCGTGGTGGACGTCGCCGTAAGCAATCGGATTATGCGATCGCTTTGGCTGAAAAACAAAAATTGCGTTTTCAGTATGGCATTATGGAAAAACAGTTCCGTGGCTATTTTGCAAAAGCACAACGCCAACGCGGTGTGACTGGCATCATTTTGCTTCAATTGCTGGAAATGCGTTTGGACAACATGCTATACCGTCTCGGTCTTGGATCGACACGCCGTGCAGCGAGACAGTTTGTGAATCATGGTCATGTATTGGTGAATGGCAAAAAGGTGGATATCCCATCTTACCAGTGCCAGTCAGGTGATGTGATCACGGTCAGAGATAACAATCGCTCCAAGCAATTGGCGATGCGCTTGCTCGACACCACTCAATCTCGCCCTGAAGCTGAATGGCTGACGATGGATCGCGATGCGATCAAAGGCATCGTCAATCGTGCTCCTGAGCGTGACGAAATCGATCCGATGGTCAACGAGCAGTTGGTGGTCGAGTTGTATTCTCGATAGACTGTTGTTACAGCTACAAATTTTGCGACGAGTCGTTCTGGATGCAAGTCCATGCGACACAGAAGCAAAATAAAGATAAGCTCTCTTACTTGGGAAACCGAGCATGGGAGCTTTTTTTTGTCAAAAGATGAAATAATAGTCACAAAGGGTGTTTTAATCACAAAAACCTGTAGAAGCTTGAGCAAACACGTTATAACGTGGACTTCTTTTTTATCCCAAATATATACCGATACCATCATGTCTTATCACCGATCTTTGTTTTCTTCACGTGTGTTCACAAAAATAGCTGTGACGCTGATGTGCTTGCTTGCCTTGGCATTGCCTCAGATGGTTTCTGCGCAAAAAGAGTTGGGCGATGCCGCTCGGGTATTGATGGACAAATATAAGGGCGCCTTGGTGGTGGTCACAGCAGAGAGCAAAGTGGTCACGACCACGGATGGAGAACCTTTACCTACTAAAGTGCAGCAGCGCCGCACATTAGGAACGACGGTTTTCCCAAATGGTTTGATCGTATGTTCGAACAGTGCGCTAGACGCGAGTGTGGGATTGGTGCAGCAGAAAGTTCGTCTTCAGGGCAAAGATGGTAAACCCAAGATTGTCACAGTGGCATCGGCGAAGAGCGAGTTTTCGAAGGTAGAGATCAGCTATGGTGATGCCGTGGTATTGCCGGGTCGAGTGATCGCGCAACGTCCCGATATTGATTTGGCATTTATCTTGCCTGATGCCGCTGCAGCTAAGAAGCTGGGTAAAACGTTCACTGCGGTGGATCTCTCTAAATTTGCTACCACGGCGAAGCCTGCGGACAATGTGGTGGGATTGTCACGTTCGTCGGCAGTTTACAGCTACATGCCTACCGTCATCATGGGGCATATCACGGGGGTGTTCAAAGGCGATCGCACCTACTATGTCACCACTGCTGGCACGGCACAGGGGATTCCAGTTTTCACCATCGAAGGTAGTCCTATCGGAGTGACTTTGGAGCGTATTGTCGATGGCAAGCGTTCGGGTATTTTGGGCACGCTTTCCGCAGGTTCTATTCAAGTGATGGCTAACTTGGCGATGGAGAAAGCTACATCAGGCAAGTAAGAGCTTGGTGAAAATGAGGGCAAGGTGGAACTTGCCCCTCCAGGGCATGGGTTGGGGAGTTATTTGATACCGTGGTGCTGGTCGATGGGGATTTGATAATCTCGTAATTCGCCGCTTAAGATTTCATCGATGGTGACGGTGCGACCCGCTTTGGCGGATTCGACGATGGCGTAGGCGCAGGCGAGATCCATGAGGCCTTCGTGACCCGACGTTTCAGGCTGGCGGTTTTCGAGTATGGCTTGCAACCAGTCGAGTTGATTGAGCGCGAAGCCGTCTTTGATGCCGTGAGGGAAATCTTGTTCAATGCGATCAACGGAAGCGTTGTTTTGATATAGTTCAGCAAGGGACTGCGCTGAGCTCTCGCCATCGAGGTGAACTTGGTCTGAGCAGATCCGGCCTTTGCTGCCGTAAAAGACGGGGCCATGGTCGATGGTCGTAGGGGTACCGTGGCCAGACCATCCGCCGAAGATTGTGCCGCTAGCTCCCGAGGTGGTGGCAAAGGAGGCGTAGAAAGTATCGTCAGCATCGCAGCTGATAGCACCGATTTTTTCACCATCGCGAAGCAGGTAGCGCTTGGGTTCTACCACTGAAGTGCGCGCGCTGACGTCTTTGATGTCACCGGATATGTAGCGAATGAGGTTGAACATGTGCGGGCCGAGATCGAGGGCGATGCCGCCAGCTTGAATCAACTCATGACGCCAGGGAGTCTCCGCAACAATGAGGTCGGGTGCCCACCAAGTGCCGATATTTCCGAGCAATGCCATTTGAAAATCGCCGATTGGACCGTCGGCTGAAAATGCCCAGTGCAGGTGGCGAGTTTCTGGGTTGAATCGAACATTTTCAAAAACACCAAAGGTCACTCCTGCTTGCTCGGCCTGTTCGCACATTTGGCGAGCGGCAGCCATGGTGATAGCGAGGGGCTTCTGGCTCATCAAATGTTTGCCATGCTGGAAGCAGAGCTCTGCAATTTTGTGATGCAGGGAGTGGAGGGTGAAATCGTTGACCGCATCGATATTGGCAGTGGCGATCATTTCTTCGTAGTCGGTGAAGACCTCGACCTCGACTCCAGGTTGGAAGTCGGACAAATATTCGTCATCGATGGCGAGCGGGTCGCCGGGCATGGTGCTGACAGCTTTGCGTTGGACGGGTCCCGCGCCGCGTTGAATGTAGCTTTGTGCATCGCTAGCTTTGCGTGAGCAAAGCGCGGTGATTTCAAAGCTGTGAATACCTGCATCACGAAGGAGTCGGTAAGCTTGCAGGTGTGCAGCGAGGATTCTCCCGCAACCGATTATGCCAATACGTATCATGCGGATAAGGTAGAGGGCAAATGGGGTGAATGGGCAAGTATTTTATTTGATTTTGCAAGGTGGCTGCAAGAGGAGGGAAAAAATATGAGCTACAGAAAGTAGTGTGGGTATCCTTAATAAGGCTTCACTTACGCTTGCTCTTCACAAGCTCTCGACTCGGATGGTGACGGAAGTGCGGCTGCTGTATTAGGGATCGATGGCGGTGAGTTGATGGGTGCCAGGCTTTAGGGTGACGGTGGCGGGGGCATTGGCGGGATGTTGGATTTGTAGGTTAGGGCACTGCGGGCGTCTCGCCTGCAGGGGCTGAAGGATGAGTAGCTGCGGGCGTCTCGCCTGCAGGGGCTGAAGCCGGATATGGCGTTCGTTATTCGTCATCAGATCAAAATCACACATTCACAATTAGCCTTGGCTCAAGTCTGATTTGCCCTAGTATTGGACTTCGATGAAGTCCAACTGGGCGTGTGAGATAGCCAAATCTCAAGGCTCGATGCGGGCGTTGATCACCATCCGATCCCAGGGGCGGTGTGGGTAGTCCGTGCGCAGCATGATCATGCTCGATCTGGACTTGTTGGTGTCTTTTGGGGTGATCTTGATCGTCCATATTTTGTTGGGCGAGCTTTCGATCAGTTCGACTTGGAAATGCTTTGACGAGCTTTGAGAGCTGGTGATCTTCAAGGCTTCACTGAGGTTCAGGGTGATCTCCTTGCTTTTCGCGTCTTCTCCCACCTTCCAAATCAGTGCTTTGGGTTCAGCATTGATGATCTCCGGCACTTCGATAGTGGCAGTCAGCTTGATGACTTGTTTTTGCCCTTCAATACTAACCTCGATTACGCGTTCTTGTTTGCCAGTTCGCGTGCCTGCTAGAAATTTGACCTCCAGCTGACCAGTTTCACCAGGTTGAAACGTTTTTTGCGGTAGCGGCACCACTAGGCAATCGCAGTCAGGAGTCACAGACTTGATGGTGACAGCTTCCTTACCTGTTACGGTGAAAGGGTAGATTAAGATCAGCTCTCCATCTTTAGGATGGAAAGAAGCATCGATATGACTGCGTTCCCAGCTCAAAATATCTGCAGAGCTGGAAGCAGGTGAATCAGTGCCTGAGATGGAGTCTCTCACAGCATCCTCGGTTGTTTTTTTGTTTTGTGGCGTAGGCGAGCAGGAGAAGTTTATAAACGTCCAGCTTATCAGGCAAAAGTAAAAACCGCATTTTACTAGCTTGGTAAGCTGAAGTTGCGAGAAAAAATCTAAATTCTGTCTGTTTGAAGGAGAGTCAGTCATTATATGAATGGTGTAGTTTCGCCATAGGGCTAAGGCAATAAGCTGAAGGTATCAACCACAGGAAATCAATCAAGCACTTACTTTCCAATTGGTGATTGCTGTTCACTTCATCAATTAGAAGGGGGTGATGGTCGATTGATTAGTGGTGTGGTTATAAAATTGGAAATACATCAACAACCCCCACTTCTTTATTCCAGCAAAGTTTCATTTATCGTCACTTTTTAACGAAAAAAAGTTGACGAACGAACGCAAATCTCGCAGCATTCGTATGTTCTGGAGAGTGATAAGTTAGTGGATTGCGCATCACCCGGCAAAGCGCATGGACTCAGCCCTCTTTCTATCGATTCTTGAAGATATGAATTTCTCGATGATTCCCCCAGTTATTGAACCTTTGAGAA
>JAKISY010000096.1 GCA_021648365.1 Verrucomicrobiales bacterium | reverse complement strand
AGATATTGAATCCGAATCTGGAGGTCGAAGATAGGGAGGAACGGGCTGCAGGGGTTTTGGCAGCTTTTGGCTTGAGCGGCACAGTTAGGGTCGCCGATGTTTTGCAAATCGTGGATGTTTATCGGGCTGTTGTGATGGAGCAGTTCGCACCAGTGTCGCAGCAAGTGGAAGTGCCCTTTACTCATGTGAATGAAGCCGGACAACAGATCAGCGGTTATATTGATCATCTGCTGGAGACGGCTGATGGTCCAGTGATCCTCGATCATAAGATCTTTCCGGGTAGGCGTGAGGCTTGGGAGGCAAAGGCGCTGAGTTATTCAGGGCAACTGGCGATTTATGCGCAGGTGCTGGGATCTGAGAAGCCGGTGCGGACGGTGATTCATTTGGTGACTGCGGGGGTGTTGGTGGAAGTGTGAAGTGTGACACCCGCAGCGGGGTGTTGCGGGTTAGAAGCCCGCACTACGTTAGGGAGGTGAACTTGTAGGGCGGGGGCTTCCCCTGCCTGGGTGAGAATGTGAAACAGCTTTGTAAGCTGTGGGGTTGCGGTAGGGAAACTCGCACTTCTGTAGGTTATAAGGTTATTTGTTAGTCTGTTTTTCCCAATGTTAGGAACTGGATCAAGTCTGGCAGCGGGATCATCTCGATATTTTCTGCTATCGGATAACGCTCTTTGCCAGAATACACGATAAAACTTTTGGCTGGGTTGATGTCTTTGATGGCGTGGTAAAAGCCCTTGCTGATTTTTGGAGAGAGCCCCCGTTTGACCTCAATGGCAAAGGTGGTTCCATCGGGTTTTTCCAAAACAAGATCAATTTCAGATCCGGCAGAAGTACGATAAAATCCAGGGATGGTTCGATCAGGACAGGCTTGGATTAGGTTTTCGATGACAAAACCTTCCCAACTCATTCCAATCACAGGGTGCCCTAGTATTTTCTCTTTATCGGGCAGACCTAGCAGTGCGTGTACGATGCCGCTATCGCGAATATAAACTTTTGGAGATTTAACCAGACGTTTTCCCGTGTTGCGGTGGATGGGGGTTAGCCTTCTCACCAAGAGCAGATCAACGAGTAGATCCAAATATCTAGCTACGGTAGTGCTATCAACAGAAAGGCTTCGTGCTAGATGTGCGGCATTAAACACACCGCCCTGGCAATGGGCGAGCATCGACCAAAACCGGCGTAGAGTCTCGGCGGGGATTCGGGGGCCCAATTCTGGAATATCACGTTCGAGATAAGTGCGGATGAAATCCTCTCTCCATACAAAGCTTTTTTCATCTGTAGTTTCCAAAAAGCTATCAGGGAAACCGCCACGCACCCACAGTGTATCGATTTGCTCACAGTCAATCTCTGGAACTGAAAGGGGATACATTTCAACATAAGAAATACGTCCAGCAAGGCTCTCTCCGGATTGACGGAGCAAATCGATCGAAGCGGAGCCCAATAATAAAAATCGGCAGCTTTTGAGTCCCTTGCGTTTTCCTGCGTCAATAATTCCACGTAATTCTTGGAACAAACCGGGCAATCGGTGCACTTCGTCTAGGATGATTAGTTTGTCTTCATGCTCGGATAGGTAAAGCGTTGGATCGATCAACTTGGCGCGATCCGCATGCGATTCTAGATCCAGATAAATACTGGGAAGATGCTCTGCCAACTGGTGTGCCAAAGTCGTTTTTCCAACTTGGCGTGGACCAAGCAGGGCTACCGCAGGAAACTGCTTCAGTCGTTTGCGTACCTGATTATGGCTATCCCTCCTTATCATCCTTGCAAATCTAGCATTGTATCCCAGATTTGCAAGGATTGACTTGGTGTAAGGCTTGTTTTAATAAACTTGGCAAGTGCCTCGGTTCTTTTGACCATCATCCGGCCAGGTATTGGGAAAGGGGGTTATGCAAATTTAAAGAACCTCTTAAATTTGCATATTTAGCATTGGTGGCTGTGGAGGGGTAGAGAAGACAGGTTGAAAACCTGTGACACATTGGAGAAGAGATGCTCACGCCCGCTTCGCTCAACCTCCTTCGCCAAGGCTTCGGCGGTCAAGAGACGCGGAGACGCAAAGGAAGAGAGGGGTTTAGAATTATGAATCGTAACGAAGTGAAGATAGCTGGAGGATATTACCCGAAAGCAATGATGAATGATGAGCCGGAGGGGAATTGACCACGGATTGCACAGCCGAACGGAGTGAGACAGACGGAAGATACTATCTGTAGTCAAATGTCACGGATGGGGAAAGAGGGAGTTTTCACCATGAGCCGAAGCGTAGCGTAGGCAGCCGGAGGCAACGGCATGAAGATTATGAAGAAGGAGGGGAGTTGACCATATGAGGATTTGAAATTTGAGATTAGAGATTTGAAATTGAGCGTGGGATAAAGTGGGGAGATTATAGGGCAGGAGAGGTTGGCGATGACTAGGATGGGGCGACCGCATTACAAAGCGAGCTTAATACTAGGGCGATCGCTTCGCTTGACTGAAGTTGGATTTTTCTTGTTTTTATAATGAAGTCGGCAAATAGACGGGCTTATATCCCGCAATATGCCGAATTGACATGCCTCAATATGCCGGGATATTAATCTGCAAATGGCAGAAGAAATATCAATCATTCCGCGTAGTCTGGCAGGGGCAATTTCGACTGCATTGACGGACACTCCGGTGATTTGTCTATTGGGCCCTAGGCAGTCAGGGAAAAGCACTCTGGTGCAGCAATTGCGACCAGACCGGGCTTATTTTGATCTGGATGATGATGACTTGGCGGCAACGGCGGCTGCGGATCCGAGTGGGTTTATAAAAGCCTTGCCTGAGCGGGTGACGCTTGACGAGATTCAGCGAGTGCCGGAATTGCTGCGCAGTATTAAGATATCCGTGGATCAAAAGCGCGAGCCGGGTAGGTTCATTTTAACGGGTTCCGCTAACTTACTGCTTTTGCCTCGCGCCAGCGAATCCCTGGCGGGACGTATGGAGATATTGCAGTTGCATGTTTTGACTGAGTCGGAGAAAGCGCGGACGGCGGGATCGTTCCTGCAGGTTTTATTAGCTGGAGAGTTTGAAGAAGAGATTCGTTCGAGCGAAGACTCCGACCCACTTTGCTTGGCGCGGCGCTTGATCAGTGGTGGTTATCCGAGCGCTATTATACGAAGGCAGGAACGGGCGCAGGTGTGGCACAGGCAATATTTGCAGACGATGATGGAGAGGGATATTCACGATGTGGCACGTATTCGCGACAGCACCCAGTTGCACAGGTTGCTGGAAAAGATAGCGCATCCATCTGCGGGACTGCTAAATAGTAGTGCCTTGAGTCGCGATCTCGGCATTGATCGAGATACCGTCAATCACTACCTCGATGTATTAGAAAAATTGTTTTTAATCCGCTTGTTGCCAGCGTGGCATCGCAATCGAGGTAAGCGCTTGGTAAAAAGCCCGAAGAGTCATTTTCTTGATACAGGGCTGGCAGCTACTTTGATGGAGCTTCAGCCTTCGGATTGGAACACACGTCGCAGCGAGTTTGGCTGCTTGCTGGAGTCCTTCGTGGTGCAGCAATTGATGGCGCAGGCGGGCTGGACGGATTCAGCTCTAAAGTTTTGGCACTATCGCGATCGTGACCAGAAAGAGGTGGACTGCGTCATCACTCGTGGATCTGCTGTCTGGGGGGTGGAGGTGAAGACAGCTAGGTCAGTTAGTCGATCTGACTGTAAAGGTTTGCAATGCCTCGCTGAGCAGGCGGGTGCAGATTTTGTTTGCGGCATTGTCTTTTACGCGGGAGAGAACACCCTGCGCCTTGGAGATGATCGTTTTTTCGCTGTTCCGCTTTCGAAGTTGTGGGAGATGTGAAACAGCTTTGTAGGCTGTGGGAGAAGTTACAGGTTGGAAACCTGTGGCACATTGGGTGGGTTTTAGGTTTCGAGGGATTGGGCTTGGATGGCGGTTAGGGCTATGGTGTAGATGATGTCGTCCACTAACGCTCCGCGCGAGAGATCGTTGACGGGTTTGCGTAGCCCTTGCAGCATGGGACCAATGCTGATGACGTTGGCGGAGCGTTGCACGGCTTTGTAGGTGGTATTGCCAGTATTGAGATCGGGGAAGATGAAGACAGTGGCTTTGCCGGCGACGGGGCTGTTGGGGGCTTTGCTTGCTGCCACGCTGGCGATGGCTGCGGCGTCATATTGCAGTGGGCCGTCAATGAGCAGGTCGGGGCGTTGGGCTTGTGCGATTTGGGTGGCGTGGCGCACTTTATCCACATCGACTCCAGAGCCTGATTCGCCGGTGCTGTAGCTGATGAGAGCTACGCGGGCTGGGATGCCAAATTGCGCTGCTGAGTCGGCGCTTTGAATGGCGATGTCGGCTAGGGTTTCGGCGTCGGGGTCGGGGTTCACTGCGCAATCGGCATAGACGAGCACTTGCTCGGGCAAACACATGAAAAAGACCGAGGAAACCACTTTGGCAGAGGGATGGGTGCGGATCAGTTGTAGGGCTGGGCGGATGGTATTGGCGGTGGAGTGTACGGCGCCGGAGACGAGTCCGTCCACTTCTCCTAGTTCTAACATGGCGGTGGCTAACATGACGTTGTCCTCAAGTGCTTCACGTGCCTGACTCTCATTGAGGTTTTTGTGTTTGCGGCGTTCTAACAAGAAATCTAGGTAGCGGTCGCGCACTTCTGTGGGGTCGATGATTTCGATGCCTTGCCCGATGACTAAGTCTTGGGCGGCGGCGATGCGGTGGATCTCGTCTGGATTGCCGACGAGGATGCAGGTGGCGATATTGCGTTGGGCACAATTCACTGCTGCCAGAATGGTGCGGGGCTCTTCGCCTTCGGGTAAGATGATACGTTTGCGGTTTTCGCGTGCTGTGCGTGCTAACTTATGCCGGAACGCGGCGGGGGACATGCGAAATTCGGGGATGACTTTCAAGCGATCCTGCAATAGCTCGCCGTTGACGTTGCGGGCAATGAAATCCATCGAGCTTTCGAATCGCTCGATGTCGGTGGCAGGGATTTCGTGGCTCATCTGAGCTAAGCGGGTAGCGGTGGTGAAGCTGTCGGTGTGGACGCGCAGGATGGGTAAGCCGGTCTCAAAGCCGTGGCGACAAAAGTCGATCATTTGCGGTGGGGGTTGGTGTCCTCCGGTAAGGATGAGTCCTGCCATTGGCACTTTGTTTAAGGCGGCTAAGGAGGTCGCCATGATGATGTCGTAGCGATCTACTGGGGTGAGCAGTAACGAGCCGGCTTTGAAAACGTGCAGGATGTTTTGCACATTGCGCGCGCACAGGGCGATCGAGGTGACTCGACGTTGTGCGGAGTCGCCTTCGAATAATACGTCGGCTGCCAAGTGCTGTGCGACGTCGGACATGCGGTATGAGAGCAGGTTCCGGTTCCATGGGATGAAGCCGATCAGGTCGAATTGACCCGATTTGAAGAGTTTGCCATCTTTGCGGAAATTCTCGCACAGGCGGGTCAACTCTTCTTGGTCATAGGATGAGTGAGAGGAGGCTGGTGGTGGAGTGGAGTCGGCGAGCATCAGCGAGCTGGGGTCTTGGAAGCCGGTGCTGCGGGTTTGGGTTTCTACTTTGTTTAGAATGCAGCCGATGATGGCTGGGTTTTTGATACCGCCGTAAAGAGTGGCGGTGGTTTTGATCTTTTCTTCTGTTGCTAAGATCGAATCTTTTTCGACGGCATGCACGATGATCACTTCGGCGCTGAGTGCGGTGACTATGGCGCTATTGATGCGGTTGGGAAAGGTGTGTTCATGGGTAGGTAACAGGCCTTCGACTACGAGCACGTTGAGGTCTTCGCTGGCATCGTTGACTTTGCTCACGACCAGTTCCATGAGATCCTGCATGCGGTCGTCGCGCAGGTATTGTTCGGCCTGTTCGAGGGGAATCGGATCTGGCGGGGAGAAGGCGCTGGAGGATCGGACAAAGTGGATGGAGGGATCTATGCCATCATTGCTGGTGGCGTTTTGACTGATAGGTTTGCAAAAACCTACTTTGATGCCGCGTCGGTCTAGGGCTCGGAATACGCCTAGGGATACGGAGGTGAGTCCGACGCCGGGGCTGGAAGCGGCCAGAAAAAAAATGTGTTTCATGAGGTTGAGGTGGAAATAAGGGTCAAGGTCTCACGCGCAATCATGAGTTCTTCATTGGTGGGTATGACGAGGCAGGGGAAGCTGTCATCGCTGGTGATGCGTCCAGCGGATTGGGTGCCATGTTGAGCGTTGCGTTCAGGATCAAGGGTCGGTTGTAATAGGGTGAGGTAAGTGAGAACCTCGGCGCGGGTCGAGCTGGAGTTCTCGCCAATGCCTCCGGTAAAGACTATGGCGTCGAGCTGACTGAGTCCTGTGGTGAGTGCCATGATGGATTTTGCTAAGCGGTAGTTGAATACTTCGATTGCCAGTTGGGCGCGGTCATTGCCTTGTTCGGCGGCGCTTACTAGGGTGCGCATGTCGTTGCTTTGTCCGGAGAGTCCGAGCAGCCCGCTCTCTTGGTTGAGCGCTTGCATGATGCGATCGAGAGTCCAGCCCTTGTGGGTGGCAAGGAAGGCGTGCAGGGCAGGGTCGACGTCGCCGCTGCGAGTGCCCATGACGAGACCTTCGAGTGGGGAAAGGCCCATGCTGGTGTCGATACTGCGTCCTGCTTCGACGGCGCATACGCTGCAACCATTGCCGAGATGGGCGATGATCAAGCTGAGTTCGCCAAGGGGCTTAGATAGCTTTTTTGCTGCTTCTGTCGCGACATAGGCATAACTGGTGCCGTGGAAGCCGTAGCGTCGGAAGCGGTCTTGGCTATACCATTCGTAGGGGATGGCATACATAAAAGCCCGGCGTGGTAAGGTCTGATGAAAGGCGGTATCAAAGACGGCGACTTGAGGTTTGTCTGCAAATACGGTGGTCGCTGCGTGGATGCCGGCGAGGTTGGCGGGGTTGTGCAGGGGGGCTAAAGAGGAGCAATGCTCGATGCCCGCTAATACGTCATCGGTGATCAGAACGCTCTGGGTGAACTGCTCTCCGCCATGGACTACGCGGTGTCCGATCGCATCGATTTCGAGATCTTCGGGTATGAGCGCGATGATTTTCTGTAAAGCGGCGGTGTGATTTGATCTGCTGAGGGTGAGCTGTTGTTGCTTTGTGTTGATTTTCCAAGTCAAGGTGGGGTGCGTTTCGCCTAGGCGATCGACTTGGCCGATGACTAGTTCGATGCCTGTTTGTGGCTGTATGACGGCAAATTTAATGGATGAGCTTCCACAGTTGATGACTAAAATTGTCGTGGGGTGATGAGCTGAGGGCATGGTGTGGTGTGGTGCGGGGCACGTCACTATGCAGTTCGATGCGGTCAATGACAAGTGATCAGGGTGGTGGAGAGGGGGGGGAGTTTGAATTATGAATTATGAATTATGAATGGAGAATGGAGAATGGAGAATGGAGAATGGAGAATGGAGAATGGAGAATGGAAGAAATAAATGATAGAAAAAAATGGAAGTATTGAAGGGATAGTAGGATAGGTTTAAGTTATCAAAAATTTAACGGAGTAGATTATATGTCATTAACAAAAAAACTGGGCGCGGAATTTATTGGGACTATGTGGCTAGTATTGGGGGGGTGTGGTAGTGCGGTATTGGCGGCGGGTTTTCCTGAGCTCGGGATTGGTTTTGTTGGGGTGGCGTTTGCTTTTGGTTTGACGGTATTGACGATGGCTTTTGCTATCGGGCATATCTCGGGTTGTCATTTGAATCCGGCTGTTTCGCTAGGGCTTTGGTCGGGGGGACGTTTTTCTGGAAAAGAATTATTGCCTTACATAGTGGCGCAAGTCGTGGGAGGTATTGCTGGTGCAGGTATTTTATATATCATTGCTTCTGGGCAAGCGGGTTTTGATGCTGCAGCTTCGGGTTTTGCATCAAATGGTTATGGAGAGCATTCGCCGGGGGCGTATTCGCTGACGGCTGCACTGACTACAGAGGTGGTGATGACCTTCATGTTTTTGATTATTATCTTAGGGGCTACAGATAAGCGAGCTCCTCAAGGATTTGCTCCGATTGCTATAGGCTTGGGCTTGACTTTGATTCATCTGATCAGTATTCCTGTTACCAATACATCGGTTAACCCTGCTCGCAGTACTGCGGTTGCTATATTCCAAGGCGATTGGGCTATCACTCAATTATGGCTGTTCTGGCTAGCTCCCATAGTCGGTGCGATTTTAGCTGGCGTGGTTTACAAGTGGTTTGAGAAAGAGGAGGGGTGAAGGGTGAAGTTTGAAGTGTGAAGGGGGAGTAGGATATGACTGGTAATGACTCTTTGATAACAAGCTTGCGGCGTGAAATCCTTTTTGCGCGGCGCAGAATTTATGAAGTGGGGCATGCGACGCCTTTGGATGAGATCGAGCTGGATGACCCTGCGCTGAGCATCTTGATTAAACGAGAGGATTTGTCTCCGATCCATGCTTATAAGTGGCGGGGTGCTTATAATCGTATGGCGCAGCTCAGTGAGGAGGAATTGGCTTGCGGGGTTGTGACAGCTTCTGCGGGCAATCACGCTCAAGGGGTGGCTTTGGCGGCGAAGAAGCTGGGAACTCAGGCGACTATTTATATGCCGCTCTCGACTCCGAGGATGAAGCAGTTGGCGGTGAAGCAGCATGGTGGTGCGCGAGTGGAGATTATTCTGCATGGCGATACTTATGATGCGGCGAGTGCGGCGGCTTATGCGCATGGTGAGAAGCATGGGCTAACGTATATCCATGCCTACGATGACTTGGCGGTGATGGCGGGTCAGGGGACTTTGGCGGATGAGGTGGTGATGTCGGGCAAGGGGCCTTTTGACTATGCCTTTTTGCAAGTGGGTGGTGGAGGCATGGCGGCGGCTACGGCGGTGTGGTTGAAGATGAATTTTCCTAACATCCGTATCATAGGAGTGGGGGGGGTGGGGCAGGCGTCGATGGCGGCGGCGGTCGCGGCGGGGCATCCGGTGGACTTGGCGGAGATGGATCTGTTCTGCGATGGCACGGCGGTGCGCAGAGCGGGGGAGCTGACTTATGAGATTTGTGCAGAGGTGGTAGATGAATGGATGACTGTGAGCAATGAGGAGGTGTCTTCGGCGATTCAGTTTATGTGGGAAGAGTTGCGCTGCATTCCTGAGCCTTCGGGGGCGATGGGGGTGGCGGGCATTCTGCAACGCCGTCAGGAGTTGGCGGGCAAGCGGGTGTTGGCGGTGCTGTGTGGTGCTAATATGGATTTTGAAAAGCTTGCATTGATCTCTCGCGGTGCGGCGGCGGGGGATGCGCGGCGGCGGGTATTGCGGATCGAGGTCAGTGAGCGGGCGGGGTCGATGTTGGCTTTGTTGGAGACGCTGCCAGCTGGGATGAATATTGTTGATTTTCAGTATGGCAAAACGCACGCTGAATCGGCTCATCCGGTGATTGGGTTTAATGCTTCGGCGGAGCAATTTTTGCAACTGGAGGATGCGCTTGAGGTGCAAAATTATCCGTTCAGTGAAGTGACGGCGGAAACGGATGTGGATTTCCGTTTGATTCACTATGAGGCGGATTTGTTGCGTGCGCCTTTTTTTATCACCTTGGAGTTCCACGAACGGGCGGGGGCTTTGGCTGACTTTTTACGCACGGTCAGCGAACATGCCAGTTTGTGTTATTTCAACTATGTGTATTCTGGCGAGCGTGTGGGTCACGCGCTGTTGGGGTTTGACTTTGACAGCGCGTCGGGCAACGAGGGTTTTGTTAGGGTGTTGGATGCGGCGGCAGACGCTTATCGGAGTTATAAGCGTGTTACTCCGCAGGTGATGGCGAGGATTTTGGCGTAGGGGTGTGATTCATGGGCTGGAAGCCCATGCTACGAGGGAGAGTTGCGTTTTTCCCGGGCAGCGGCTTCGCGCAATTTGTCTTTTTTGCTCTTGCGTCGTCCTTTGATTCCGCCGTTGCCACTGCCGGGGGTGGATGTGGGGGGTGCTATGGTGGCTTCAAATCCTGGGATTTGTTCGTGGGCGATGTGAAGTTGTTGGCGTTTTTCGATCAGGCAAAAGTGGGCGTAGGACTCGGCGGTGACAAAACTGATGGCGAGGCCTTTTTCTCCAGCTCGTCCGGTTCGTCCGATGCGGTGGGTGTAATCCACGGCGGAGCGTGGCAGGTCGTAGTTGAGCACGACGGGCAGTTGGGCAATGTCCAGTCCGCGGGCGGCGAGGTCGGTGGCGACGAGCACTTGAATCTGTGAGTTTTTGAAATCGCTGAGCACATCGTGGCGTGCTCCTTGGCTGAGGTCGCCATGGAAAGAGCAGGCGCTGATGCCGTTGCGTCTTAGTTTGTCGGATAGGTGGTCGGCGGTGTATTGTTTGGCGACAAATACGAGTAGGCGTTTCCAGTTTTCGGTGCTGATCAGGTGGCGCAGCAGTGGGGTGCGTTGGTCTTTGTCCACGCGGATGGCGCGTTGCTCGATCGGCGGGAGATCTTCGGCTTGGGTTTCGATCTGGATGCGGGCGGGTTGGTGCAAAAGATCTGCGGCTAGGTTTTCGAGGCGGGCGGGGAAGGTGGCGGAGAATAGCAGGTTCTGGCGTTTTTCTGGTAATAGGTCGAGGATGCGTTTGAGTTCGTCGCTGAACCCGAGGTCGAGCATGCGATCGGCTTCATCTAAGACTAGCGCTGAAACTTGAGAGAGTGTCAGGGCATTGTGATCGATCAAATCGAGCAGTCGCCCTGGGGTGGCGACGATAAAATCGGCTCCGCCGCGTAATGCCATCATTTGTGGGTTGATGGAAACGCCGCCAACTGCGGAGACGATTTTTATTTTCTCTGGAAGATGCTGTGAGCAGAGCTGGACGACGTCGCGAACTTGAGCAGCTAGCTCGCGGGTGGGAACGAGGATTAGGGTGTGAAGGGCGCGCGGTCTATCGTGAGGGGCTGAGAGCCAGCGCTGAAGTAGAGGTAGGACAAAGGCGGTGGTCTTGCCTGAGCCTGTGGCGGCTGTGGCGAGGATATCGCTGCCACTTAGACATGCGGGGATGGCGGCGGATTGTACTGCGGTGGGTTCCGTGAAATGGCTGACGGATTTGAGCAGCTCAGGTGATAGGTCGAAAGTGGAAAATGGCATGATCACTTATAGGCTAAAAAAGCTTAAACCTGAACTTGAACTTCAACTTAAACGCTGAGGGGATTTCGGGTAAGGAAAAGAGGGGGAGGTGAACCACAGAGGGCTCAGAGAACACAGAGATCGGAGTGAGGAAGAGTAGAATTAGGAATTAGGAATGGGGAATTAGGAATGGCTTGATTGGTGTGGGTGGGGCTTTAGCTTAGGGGATGAAGATTAGCATCAAAAGTGCCGTGGTGGATTTTTTTGAGACGGAGGAGAAGTGGATGACGCTGCTGTGGTTGTCTTTGTTCCAGTTTATTCCTATTGTGGGGTTCATGGTGATGATTGGCTACTTTGCGCGTCGCTTTGCTAGGAAGCGTGAGGGGCTATCGATACCGGATTTTAAATTTGATGATGATCGTGGGTATGCTGCTGATCGTGGCTGCTTCGCCGATTGTTTTGCGTTCGGGGCTGAGGAAGGATTTTAGAGCAGGGTTTGATAAGGTTTTTTTCTTCGGTTTTATCCGTAAGGTGGGTTTGAGTTATCTCGGCTGGATGGCGGTCTTGTGGGTGCTGATGGCGGTAGCGTCGATTCTAGGTATGTTTGTCCTGTTTGTGGGGGCGATTTTTGTTGGCACGCTGGCGAGCTACGCGGGCTACCATTTGCTTTGGCAGCACTACGATTTGTATTTGCAACGTGGAGGCGAGGAGATCGAGATCCATCCCGAAGTATTGGGCGAAAAGGTGGCAATAACTTCGCCGCCTGCCTTGCCTAGCAGGTGATCACATGTCTTTGAGCAGGCTTTTGTTTTTCCACAAATAGCCGATGCCTGACCAGACGGTGAGAATGAGGGTGGCGGCGATGAGTAGATTGCCGACGATGGTGGGGCCGAGTAGCTTGGAATCAAAGATGATATCTAGCCACTGCAGTCCTGGGTCTTCGCTGGCGAGGAAGGTGAGGAAATAAATCACGGTGATGATTTGCCAGATGGTTTTGTGTTTGCCGAGTTTTTCTGCGGCGAGCACTTTGCCTTCGGCAGCGGCGACAAGGCGCAGGCCGGTGACCATGAATTCGCGAGCGAGGATGGCGATGACGATCCAGGCGGGGAACAGGCTGCGGGTGGATTCCATCGAGCAGAGCATGACAAAACCTGATGCCATCAGGACTTTGTCGGCGAGGGGGTCCATGAGTTTGCCGAAGTCGGTGATGAGGTTGTGTTTTCTCGCTAGGTAGCCGTCGAGGAAGTCGGTGATCGCGGCGATGCTGAACAGTAGCAGAGCTGCAGTCTTGGCGTAGGGGAAGTCGAGCGATAGCGCGGCGACAAAAAAGGCGGTTAGGAATAGGCGGCCAATCGTGAGTTGGTTGGGTAGATTCATGGCAGTGTTCGCAGTAGGCGACAATTAATCACGGAATGAGGTGAACCGCAGATTTCGCAGATGAGCGCAGATGAAGTAAAGTTAAAGAGGGGGTGATGATGGGTGGCTTAGGCGAAGATGGGTTTTTTCCAAATCGGCACGGTTTGTTTGATGCGGCGCAGGTATTCGCGAGAGAGGTCGAAGGCGGCTTGGCTGTGGGCGGTCTGCACGCGGATGAGGATGGAGGCATCGCCTGCGGCGACAAAGCCGATGCGGTGATGGATGTGTGCTAAATGATCGGGATGCTCGCTTTGCATCTGATCGACGATTTTCTGTAATTCGGCTGCTGCCATGTCCTGATAGCAGGAATAGTCGATGCCGGTGATGATTTTGTCATCTTCTTGATCGCGCACCACGCCATGAAAACGGAGGTCGGCACCGTGTTGCAGCGAGGGTGAAAAGGTTTTTTCGACCTCGGCGACGCTTTGCTCGGAAATAGAAACTTTGAAATCACTGCTTGCCATTTTTTTTAGATGAGTAGTATGCTATGCGGTTTGATGTGGCGGAAAATTGTCCCGACTTGTTCTTGGGCTAAAGCTAGCACAAATCGGTAGAACACAAAAACAGATATCATGAGTAAAAGCGACTTTGGATTGATTGGTCTCGCGGTGATGGGGCAGAATTTAGTATTGAATGTGGAAAGTCGAGGCTTTCAGGTATCGGTTTATAACCGTACTACATCTAAAATGGAAGGTTTTGTCGCGGAGAATCCGGATAAAAATCTCGTAGGTGCTAAAACATTGGAGGAATTTGTCGAAAGTCTCGCGCAGCCGCGCAAGGTGATGATCATGGTGCAGGCGGGCGGCCCCGTAGATGCGGTGATCGAGGATTTGATTCCTCTGCTCGATAAAGGGGATTTGATCATTGATGGCGGTAATTCGCTCTACACGGACACGGAGCGCCGTTCGGCCTATTTAGAACCTACGGGTTTGTTGTTCATCGGCACGGGTGTTTCGGGTGGGGAAGAGGGTGCCTTGAAGGGACCTTCGATCATGCCGGGTGGACCAAAAGAGAGCTGGGAGGTGATCAAGCCTGTGTTTGAGGCGATCTCGGCGAAGGTGGATGGCGTGCCTTGTGTGACGCATATCGGTCCAGGTGGTGCGGGTCACTATGTGAAAATGGTGCATAATGGTATCGAGTATGGCGACATGCAGTTGATCTGCGAGGCGTATCAGATTTTTAAGGCGGCGGGTTTCACCAATGATGAAATGGCAGCGGTGTTTGAGGATTGGAATACTGGCGACCTTGAGTCGTATTTGATTCAGATCACTAGCAAGATTTTTACCATCAAGGATGAAGAGACGGGTCAGGCGGTGATCGACGTGATCATGGATCGTGCGGGGCAAAAGGGCACGGGTCGTTGGACGGTGATGAGTGGCGTGGAGAATGCGATTGTGATCTCGACGATCAACGCAGCGGTCGAAGCTCGTATTTTGTCATCGAAGAAAGCTGAACGAGTGGCGGCTTCGGAGAAATTTGAAGGGCCGGCAGCGAAGATTGATTTGGATAAAGCTGAATTGGTTAAAAAAGTGAAAGATGCGCTGTATGCTTCGAAAGTGGTTTCTTATGCGCAGGGCTTGGACATGATGCAGAAGGTGGGAGAAGAGCACAATTGGGGCTTGGATCTCGGATCGATCGCTCGCATCTGGCGTGGGGGTTGCATTATTCGCGCGCGGTTCCTCAATCGCATCACCGAAGCTTATGAAAAAAATCCTGAGCTGACCAATCTGATGCTCGATCCGTTTTTCAATGAGGTGATGAATGAGACGCAGCAGAACTGGCGTGATGTGGTGGCTCTGGCGGTGAGCAATGGGATTGCGGTGCCTGCGTTTTCGGCATCACTGGGTTATTACGATAGTTACCGTTGTGAACGTTTGCCGGCGAACTTGTTGCAGGCACAGCGTGACTTTTTCGGAGCGCATACTTATGAGCGCATCGACAAACCTGCGGGTGAGTGGTTTCATACTGACTGGCCTGAGGTGGTGACGGATTGATGGTGTGTCGGGAGTTCCCCTTGCTGAATAGGGAGGGGAACTTTGGTGGGGGACTAGGATTTTTAACCACGGAAAAGCACGGAAAGACACGGAAGGGGAGGGGGAAGGGATCACCATGAAGAGCATGGAGGACATGAAGTGGGGGAGGGTTTAATAAAACTTTGACTGAGAAAGTTTGAGAGGGAAGAGAAGAAGGACTCACGCGGAGACGCAGAGGTTGGGATAGGATGGGGAATGGTGATTTTTGAGAGGAAGCGGAAATGATAGCCGCAGAAAGACACGGAAGGGGAGGAAAGTTGAACCGCGGATAGAGCGGAATAGAGCGGATAAGATGGGAGTTGTGGGGTTGACTGTAGTTGGATTTTGGCATATGTTTTGTCATATGACAGCTATTGCCAGTTCACAAAAATGTAAAGCTGCGTTGTTTCGTAATGGGCGCAGTCAGGCAATGCGTATCCCTAAAGCTCTAGAATTGGATTGTTCGGAGGTGCTGATTTATCAAGAAGGGGAACGTTTGATAGTAGAGCCAGTTCATCCGAAGGGGAATTTGTTGGCTCAGCTGCAGGGTTTAGAAGATATCGCCGAGCCCTTTCCGGATATTGATAGAACCCTACCGCCTCTGGATGACGTTGATCTCTAAATCCTTGCGACGATGGCGAAACCTTCTGACATTCGTTTTTTACTCGATACCAACATTCTTTCTGATTTGATTCGTAACCCCGGAGGTCGAATTTTTGAAGCGATCACTTTGCATGGCGAATCCCGTGTTTGTACAAGCATTGTCGTTGCTTGTGAATTGCGTTTCGGGGCGCAGAAAAAAGCCTCTAATCTGCTCTCTCAGCGAGTGGATATTATTTTAGCCAATCTGCAAATCTTGCCATTTTTGGAGGCGATGGATCGAGAGTATGCGGATGTTCGAAATGAGTTGGAAAGTTGCGGAAAGGGTATCGGACCGAATGATCTATTAATCGCTGCTCATGCGCGCCACTTGGATCTCACTTTGGTGACAGCCAATGAAAAGGAATTTCGTCGTGTGCCGCGCTTAAGGGTTGAGAATTGGTTGCGGTAGGTTTTAGGCAAGGCGGGGACTTTGGTGGGGAGATGGGTTTGCGTCGGGATGTGGACCAGGATTTTCAACCACGGAAAAGTAAGGAAAGGCACGGAAGAGGAGGGGGTAATAAGCTTAAACTTCGACCTAAGCTCTGATTGGAAAAGTTGGGTGGCAAGAGAAGAAAGGCTTACGCGGAGACGTGGAGTAAGAAAGAGAGTTCACCATGAAGGGCATGAAGGACATGAAGCTGGAAGGGTAGCCGCAGAAAACGAGGAAAGCCGTAAAAGTAGGAGGAGATGAGTTTTTATCATGAGCCGAAGCGATAGACAATCGGAGGCAATCAATTGGAGCGCTTGTTGGTGTAGAAATTTCTTAACCAATTTTTTTCTTCATGACCTTCATGTTCTTCATGGTGAGGGAAGAGTTATGAGATGCCCGGAAAGATGCAGTCGTATGCGAGGACGCGGGAGAAGATAGACTGGAGGAGGCTACCCGAAGGAATAAAACACGGAAGGGATTTTGGAGGGGTGAGTGAATGTGAAACAGCTTTGTAAGCTGTGGTCGTGGGGAGAAGACAGGTTGAAAACCTGTGACACACTGGTGGGAGGGCAGGATGTTGATGCTGTAGTAGTATCAATCGATGTGGATGATGTTCACGGGGCATCCGTCGGCGGCGCGTTTGAGGGCGGCGCGATCGATTTCTAGCCCCTCGCCTGTTTGGAAGACGCCGACTTGTTGGAAGTCTAACAAGGTAGCCATGCCTTCTTCGTCCATGACGAAGTAGCTCGGGGCTTCTTGCTCACAGAGGGCGCAGCCGATGCACTCGTGTTTTTTGTGGCGGATGCGCATCGCAGAGTTAAGCTTTGACTGCTTCGGATTTGGCTGGAGGGGCTACCGTTTCCAGTTTGTAAAATTTGTCTCCGTGGCGGACTTTTCCATCTTGTTTGATGGTGATCGTGGCTCCGCGTTGTGCTGAGTTTTGTTCGATCATCTCTTCGCCGTGTTGCACTCGCATGGCTTCGATTTTCCCTTCTACGACTCCGGTGGTATCGCCGATGATGAGGTAGTCGTCGCCGACTTCGAGTTGGGTGGCTTCGGCGATGAGCTCGATGACGCCGGCTTTTTTGTAATGGTTTGAGATGGTGCCGACAAAAACCTTGCGGTGGCTTGCTTTGCTACCGGCGGTGCCGGACCAGCCTTGTTTGCGGCCGAGGTAATAACCGTCGGAGAAGCCTCGGTTGTAAACCTTTTCAACGGCGGGCATCAGCGATTCGACCAACTCTTGGCTGTAAGTGCCGTCTTGCACGGCGTCCATGGCGATGCGGTAGGCTTTGGTGACGGCGCCGACGTATTCCGGTGCGCGTCCGCGACCTTCGATTTTGAGAACGCGGATGCCGGCGTGCAAAACTTGGTCGAGGAACTCGATGGTCTTGATGTCATTCGGCGACATGATGAGGTTGTTATCGATCTTGAGCTCCTTGCCAGACTCGGTATCTTTGACGGTGTATTCTTTGCGACAGTTCTGGATGCAGGCGCCGCGATTGGCGGAGGAGTTGTCGGTGTAGAGCGACATGCCGCAACGACCGGAAACGGCGATGCAGAGGGCGCCGTGGGCGAAGGCTTCGAGTTCCATGGGGCGTCCGGCGCGGCCGCGCAGGTCATTTTCTTGCATCTTGTCGAAGATACTACGGATCATTTTTAGATTGAGTTCGCGAGCGAGCACGATGCGGTCACAGAATTGGCTGTAGAATTTGAGTGATTCGTAGTTCGAGATCGAGAGTTGGGTGGAGATGTGAACTTCGAGGCCGATCTCATTGGCGATCTGGATGGTTGCCATGTCGGCGGCGATGACTGCGGTCACGCCGTGTTGATGGGCAGTTTCGAGTAGATTGCGGGCGAGTTTGAGGTCGTGCTCGTAGAGCAGGGTATTGAGGGTGAGGCAGCTTTTGACGTCGCTTTCTTTACAGATGCGAATGATCTCGGGAAGGTCCTCGAGATGGAAGCTGCGGCGTGCTTTGGCACGCATGTTGAGTTGGGCGAGGCCGAAATAAATGGCGTCGGCGCCGTTGGCGATGGCGGCTCGCAGTGAAGGGTAACATCCGGCGGGCGATAATAATTCTGTGTTTGGATACAACATGTGGCAGACAGTGCAGGTGTAGTGGCGGAGTGCTGTTGGTAAATCAACAGGGGTGGCGATGAATTCGAGTGCCCTTCCGTTTTGGCAGCTTACGCTATTTACTGCAGCTAGACAAGTGGCGGCGGGGAGAATTAGGAATTAGGAATTAGGAATTAGGAATTATGAATTATGGATTATGGATTATGGATTATGGATTATGGATTATGGATTATGAATGAGGGGGAATTGATTGATGATCTGTGATGGATGAAGGGATGAAGAGAAGAGGGGCTCACGCAGAGACGCGGAGACGCAGAGGAAGAAAAGGATACACCATGGAGGGCACGGAGAACATGAAGGGGGGCTTTAAATTGATGCTGGTATTTTGAAATGGTGAGATTGTGTGTAGGGTGCTGACAATGAGTGCAGAGAGTATGACAGAGCAGCAGCGGGTGTTGTATGAGAGAATAGTGAATTTTGTAATCGATGACGAAGGATCGGCTTTGTCTT
>JAKISY010000095.1 GCA_021648365.1 Verrucomicrobiales bacterium | reverse complement strand
TACAATATTATTATTTTTAGATTTAGGTAAAGGGGGAGGCGCAACCCTATGTTGATTTAAAGACATAAATAAGTATTCCCAAAAACGGAACTACATTCAAGCTTAACTATTTTGCTTCCCCCCGTTGTGATGTACTCCCCAAAATTGTTACACCACGTTAAGGTGTGTTTTCAGTCTGGAAAAGACTTAAATACACAAAAAAATGGCAACAAAAAAACGACGTAAATTCAGTCCTGCATTTAAAGCAAAAGTGGGACTTCAGGCTCTTCATGGGCTTAAAACAGTAAACGCAATCGCTAGTGAAAATAAGCTGCATCCCAATCAGGTTTCTCAATGGAAAAAGGAGTTGCAGGATAGGATTCCTCAAGTCTTTGAAAAACCAGGGGACTCTTCAGATGATCGAGATGAGGTCATTGAGCAGCTATACGGAAAAATCGGTCAGTTGACCGTTGAACTGGAGTGGTTGCAAAAAAAAACGAAAAATTTGGGACTGTAACTCAAAAACGCTCGGCGATTGAATGCAACATAGCTGATATTGGTATTAAACGTCAATGTGAGCTACTGGGCATCAGTCGTCGGGCTTTTTATTATACACCTCAAGGCGAAAGTGCTTTTAACCTCAAATTGATGCGGATTATGGATGCGCTTTATCTCGATCATCCAGCTTTCGGGGTAGGCATGATGACTGATACATTGCTGCTGAAGGGATACAAAGTGAACCCTAAAAGGATCCGCCGCCTTATGCGTATAATGGGTATAAGGTCGCTTGCTCCTGGGCCGCACACGAGTCGTCGGGGAAAAGGGAAGCGGCATGCTATATATTCCTACCTTTTACGCAATAGAAAGCTCACTGGACCTAATCAAGTGTGGTCAACGGATATCACGTATATACCTATGGCTGAGGGATATATGTATCTCGTGGCAGTCATGGATTGGTGGAGTCGTAGCGTGTTAAGTTGGCGCTTGAGTAACACTATGGATGTGAGTTTTTGTCTTGAAGCATTGCATGCAGCAGTGGATTATGCTGGGACGACACCGTTGATTTTTAACACGGATCAAGGCTCGCAGTTTACCTCAGACTCGTTCATTGAGGCATTGCGAGTAATGGCGGTGGCGTGTAGCATGGACGGAAGAGGTAGCTATTTGGACAACATCTTCATTGAGCGATTATGGAGAAGCTACAAAACGGAGGATATTTACTTGAAAGAGTATGAGTTCGTAGCTGATTTGCATCAAGGAACTCAAGATTGGTTTAATTTCTATAATAATCAACGGCCACACACAAGTTTGAACAAACAAGTGCCACATGACTGTTATCATAAGCCAGAATTGCATGGTGCCCAAGAAGCTGATTGGGCAGATCTAAAAGAGATAAAAAGCTTTTGGGATCATGCAAAACCTAAAGGGGAAAAAGTGATCATCTGATAGTTTTTTCCGGTGTAGCGCCTGGCGCCAAAATCCAGTTCCCCCTGAGCCCCCAAAAGCCGCTTCGCGGACTATTTTAAGGGGGGGCTCAGGAGGAACTGGATTTTGAGTCAACCGTGTGCTATAGATCAACTTGAGAGCAACATAAAAAGAAACAGAACTCGTCTCGGACAGGCTCAAGATTCACACCTTAACTTAAGCTCTTTGGTGTTCAAAGATGGGGGGGACTTCACTGCTCAAGCAGCGGCGACAAATATTGCTGTAGGGTTAGGACGATTTCTATTGAAGCTAGTTACTCCTACAGTATTTGTAGGTGGAGAGAAAATATTCACTACCTTTTTACTTAGGGTTGTATTTGGAACTCTTTCGGCTAAAGCGTCTGCATCTTACGCTGATTTTTACCTTCCGCCTGTTATCAATGAGTTGAACCAATTAGCTTTAAGTCAAGTGGGGAAACGTAATGATATTGCTGTAGCTGCTGCTGGTATGGCGACTTGGACTTCTGATGTTTATAGCGGAGTGTATGAGGAATTTATATTGCAACCGTTTGTTTGGTCGCAACTTGGAGTTGGATTTGGCGTATGGCGTGCTGGAACTCAGATTCACGACATTATGAACGCTGTTGATGTAGCAGAAGGGCTTGCTGCGAATGCGCTCAACCTAAATCGTGGAAAGAAATGCATGTTAGTAGGAGGGAGGCTGCGTGGCAGTTCATAAAGAGAAAAGCAAAGCCGCATGTTGTAATTCGTGAAACGAGAAAAGCTTTGGAGGCGAAGCAGAATGGAGATGAAGAAGGGTATAATGCCGCAAGAGAACGGGTCAGAATAGAGCTTGAAAAATACGGAGATGTAAACTAAAAATAACTAGAATGTTTAGAAATAAATTTATTACATTATCATCTATACTTTTTGCTTCAGTTGCATTATGTTCAATGACCCTGTTGAGAGAAGTCGAATATTTAATTATAGGGACTCTTTGCATTATTTATTTTGTTGTTTTCACGTTGGGTATGGTAAATAAATCATTGCATGCGATTATGTTTTCGGAGGAATACCCAAGAGGAAGAAAACAATTAATCCCTTCGATGGTTGTTTCTGCGATTATGGGAACAAGTGCTATGGTTGCGCATTTCACGGTGACGGTGCCAGGACCTCCCCCAACTATCCCCAATTTTGAAAGCGGTGACAACATTTGACAAACTTCATAAGTGCTTGCAGGCAAATGATTTAATCGCCTATCTTATGATAGGTTTAAATAGAAAACATCATATTTCCCCTTTCTCTTTTTTTGGCTTGGTTTTTTATTCTTGGCATTTTGGGTAGTCGATGGCTGAGGGCTGCCACTGAACTTTGCCCGGGGTCAGGCAACAAATCTTGACTAATGGGGCATATTCCAACACCAAAGTGTTACGCACCACTTTGACATTGGGTTTTTGTCCACCATTACCGTCGTAGGATTTTGAGAAAATTTCCACTTTATCATCGGTGATTGTTTCCGCTACGATCGTAGTGCTACGTGTTACACCGAGGTGAGCATCATGCAGTTGAAGGAGGTCCACGCGAGGACGCACCCGCACGCGAAATGAGGGCGAGGGTCAATCATAAATGTCGCGGCGGTTGCCGATGCGCACCACCAACACCACGAGCTTGTCTTCTTCGAGTTTGCAGATGATGCGGTAGTCCTCGACTCGGTAACGCCAGAACTCGGCGAGAGAGCCGGTGAGGCATTTGCCGAATTGGCGCGGATCCTCTGTCTCGGCAATGCGCGAGTCGAGGAAGGCCAGGATACGCCGACTGGCCTCCGGTCCCAGCTTGCGTAGTTGCTTCAAGGCCTTGGCAGTGATCTCATAGTCCCAGTTCACAGTCCTAGTTCACGCTTGGCTTCTTCGGCGGTGTAGATGCGTCCTGGGTTTTGTAGCACTTCCAGGGCAAGGTAATAGTCCTCCAAGTCCTCAAGGTGCTCCTCGATGGCTTCGCGGGCGTAGAATGTCTTGGTGCGTCCGGTTTTCTTGGCGAGGCGGTCAAGCCGTTGCTCAAGCGCGGGTTTTAAACGAATGGCAAGCATAGGGGCAATATACCGCTGGCTATACGCGTATAGCAAGCGGAAAGTGCGTCTTCTCTGCGGGGCTTTGAAGTCGCATATTTTTATTTTAGTTGCCTTGATTGCCAGCTCTGTTGTGTGATAGAAAATTATTGTGCGTCGTTTTGAGAATGCTTCTACCGCTTGGTTGCTCGTCCTGCTTTTTGCTTGGACGAGTGTTTTTAGTGCGTCGGGTGCGAGCGTGCCGTTGCCAAAAAACGCGTCTGGGGATTTTTTTTCAAGCACTAATGAAAGTGTCTGGGAAAATGTGCCGCCAGCCCAGGACTTACTGGCTAACTCCATGAGTTTGGAGGCACCTTCGTCTGGATGCTTACTATGATTTTTACGCAGGAAGCCAGCCAAGGTAGTAGGTTTGCGCCGCGAAATTTGTTGAGCACTGAAGCGCTCTGCCATCAATTTTAAAGATACTGAACTGAAGGGTGTCACACCACTCTTACTAGCATTGAGAAAATCAGGGAAGAGTATATCTACGGACGAGTGGATACGATTGGAGGCTGCGGTCTTTTGTCTAACTAGACCGCGTCGAGCACGAGTGAGAGAACGTATGCGGCGATAGACGGCTATGTCTTCTACGCTTTCATCGTTTATGATACGAGCACGTCGTGAGAGTAAGGTTTTAGCAATACCTAATAAATCAAGGTCATCGGTAGTAGCGAGAAAATTTTCACGATTCTTCTTAGCTTCGAAGGCATTAACTCGTGCAACAACGTATCCACGTTTGCGTATGGCAGCTACAAAATTAGAGACATAAGCAGGCTCATCTTCACCTCCTAAAAAGATGCACTTTTTATTTACCTTTCTTTTGCGTGCAGTTGCGGCGATTTGCTCACAAAGGAAGTCTACGCCTTCCATTGTGTTTTCAACAGGGAAAGAGTTTTTAAGAATTTCACCATTGCCGTCACAACAAAGGGCTACGTGTTTATTTTTAGCGTAATCCAGAGCGACGCAGAGCACCTTCTTGGGGGAGTTTGCCTGCTCAAAAATAGAACGGATAACGACACTTTGATTCCTATAAACGGACTGATTGGATTTAGATTTTGTATTCTTCATGACCATTAAGTTGCCACGATACAGGGTGAATCGCGACTTCAGCCGCAGGAGTCGTGCGAGCAAGAGCCCTCCGGGCTCGCCCGCCTCCTGCGGACTGTTTGGAATGGTACCAGTCAGCATATCTTGACAAGTCTCATAACTTATTTATGACAAATGACTTATTGTGATTATTCAATGCTTCATTCTAGAGATTTTCGACAAATTCGGGCACCAAACGCTAGCGCTGAAGTCGAGAGGTTCCGCCGCCCCCGTGGGCAGGTGAACATGGCAGGTATGCTTTAAACGACTTGAGATTGATTGGTCGGTTCAGGATGACGGTGATCCTCTTTTGTAACTTTCACGAATACTAACCGCGTTGAGCATACCATGCCGTTGCAGTTTCCCCTCCGGCAGTTGCTCAAATCGTCTCACCTGATGTCACAGCATTAGCTGCACCGCTTACCCTATCCACAAAAATGGGTTCCCCAGGCGGTTCCCTCGCGGCATTAGATTAAGGCGACCCTGCTAGTTGCCTCTTGGTCCCAAGGTATCTGGCAAACGGGGGCAAGTAACTTGGTTCGATTTTTCCGTAGCTATTGGACTTTTTCTAGCGAGCCGAGTTGCCTTACTCTTGGTTATCGAACCCAAAGCACTATTTTTATCCACCACCACCACATGCGTCAGGTGCAATGGATCTTCGACGTCTAAGGACTCAGACGAGGATTCACATTTCATCTGCATCAGATGATTACTCAACAAACTCTCTTTAAGCTCGCCGTGGGCTGCAGGTGCCATGGTGATGATCAGCGGCACTTCGGAACTTTCTTCCCCCTCCGCCTGCGGGTTCACACGAGTGAGTTGCAAGCGCCTTTTTCTTTCCGCTTGTTCGATAGTAGATTCAGATTCTATTGACATAAACTTCAGCCTTTCCTATCAAGCTTACTGGCGCATTTTTCATCGGTCGATATAAATATTGCTTTGATCGAACAAAAACAGCAGAAACGAATCAAAGCAATGGACAATAGTTGATCGCGACTGATACGATCACCCAAATCATTCTATTACTCGACTTCATAGCACTCACTCACCCTTATTTCATCCATGCCTGCACCTACTGATCCCAGCTCCATTGATGCTGAAACTGAAATTTCAAGCTCCGATAAAGAAACCATTGAGGAACTCAAACGCGCTTACTGCGAAATGCGCGAGCAGCTAGGTCAAGTCATCGTCGGACAACACGAAGTCATCGAGCAACTGCTGATCTCCATTTTCTGCCGCTCCCACGCCCTGCTAGTGGGAGTGCCTGGACTAGCGAAAACCTTGCTGGTATCGACCGTAGCTGATGTGCTCGATCTCTCCTTCAAGCGAGTTCAGTTCACTCCCGATCTGATGCCTGCCGACATCACTGGCACCGAAGTGCTCGAAGAAGACCACACCACCGGCAAGCGCATCTTCCGTTTTGTTCACGGACCTATTTTTGCCAACATGATTCTAGCGGATGAGATCAACCGAACTCCGCCGAAAACTCAGGCATCACTGCTCGAAGCCATGCAGGAACATCATGTCACCATCGGTGATGAGACTTACCCCCTGCCCGATCCGTTTTTTGTCTTAGCTACACAAAACCCCATCGAGCAAGAAGGAACCTTTCCGCTACCCGAAGCTCAGCTCGACCGCTTCATGTTCAACATCCGCGTGGCTTACCCGACAGCAGAAGAAGAACAATCCATCATCAAACGCGTGGCAGGCACCTACCGTGCTAAGATCGAGAAAAAACTCAACGCAGAAACCATCGTGCGCTTACAGAAAGTCGTGCGCCGTGTACCTGCTGCCGATCATGTGATCGCTTATGCCTCACAACTGGTTCGCGCCTCACGCCCCAAAGAAGATGATGCTCCCGATTTTGTGAAAGAAATGGTCAGCTGGGGCGCAGGCCCCCGTGCTGGCATCTACCTCATCCTCGGTGCCAAAGCACGAGCCGTGTTAGAAGGTCGCTACCACACCACTACTGAAGACGTGCGCGCCGTGGCTCTACCCGTCCTGCGCCACCGCATCCTCACTACCTTCAACGCCGAAGCCGCCGGAGTCACCTCCGACGACATCGTCAAAATGCTGATCGAACACACCTCCTCGACAGACGATCTTAACATCTAAACCCTCAATCCTATATTCTGAATTTTTCCTCCTAACTCCTGAACCCTTCTACGATGTCCTCATCCACTTTGGAGCAACTCCCCAGCATGGCACTGCTGCCGCAGGAGATCATCACCACGCTAGGGCGCTTGGAGTTTCTATCTAGGACGAGAAAAGTGGGTGCAGTCTCAGGTCGGCACGCCAGCCCGCATAAAGGTTTCTCGGTGGAGTTCGCCGAGCACCGTCAGTATGTGGCAGGTGATGACTTGCGCGACCTCGATTGGCGTGCTTATGGCAAAAGCGATCGTTATTACATCAAACAATACATCGAAGAAACCAACATGCGAGTCACCCTGCTGGTGGATGCCTCTGGCTCGATGAAATATGTGGGCGATGTCGATGAAAAATCACCCGACGCCCCACTTTCAAAATTCGAATACGCCCGCCAACTGGCAGCCGCGTTTGCCTATTTATTTGTCAGGCAAGGCGATGCTGTAGGACTGGTGACCTTCGATGAGAAAATCAAAACCTACCTGCGCGCCGCCTCCAAACCGAGCCAAGTGCGCTTGATCCTCGACGAACTGCACAGCACCGAAGCCGGCTCCGATACCGAAGCCGCCGCCACCTTCCACGAAATCGCCGAGCGCATCCACTCTCGTGGATTGGTCGTGATCTTCAGCGACCTCTTCGATGATCCCGAAAAAATCATCGAAGCCCTACATCATTTTCGTTATAAAAATCACGAAATCCTCGTCTTCCACATCATGAGCGAAGAAGAGTTGACCTTTCCCTTCAAAAAATTTGAAACTTTTCAATGCTTAGAACAAGACAATCTAAGCCTGCAAATCGACCCACAATCGATCCGCGCTCAATACCTCGAGCGCATGCAAGCATTCCTCAAAACCATCGAATTAGGCTGTGGCAAAATGGAAGCCGATTACATCCCTGTCAATACCCGCACCACCATTTCTGACACCCTACTCACCTATTTCACTTCGCGTTGATCCGCTTAGACTCACCTCAAGCCTTACCCAAGTTCCTTGCTTTTCCTCAATCTCATTTTGTTAACTGGACTCATTGGCATCTCGGTGCCAATCGTGATTCATCTGCTCAATCGGCGCACCAACCGCGTGATCCAATGGGGCGCCATGGACTTCATCTTTCAGTCCCTAGTGATTCGAAATCGGCGCATCCAGCTCGAAGAGGCCTTACTGATGGCAGCCCGTTGCCTACTGCTCGGACTGCTCGCCCTAGCTCTAGCTCGACCTTTTGTTCCACCTGGATCTAGCGTGCCTTGGTTGATCGTATTGCCATTGATCCTACTCGCCGTCGTAGGACTCGGAGTCGCCACGGTATTACAAAATGAACGCAAATGGAGACGCTGGATCTTCTCCGTCTCCGCATTCATTATCGTCATCTGCGGGCTGTTGATCTATTTTGAAAAACAACTCAACCTCAATCGCTTTGGCGGTGGCGAGCGTCAGGACATCGCCATCATCATCGATGGTTCCACCTCGATGAACCTCAAATCTGACGGAATTTCTAATTTCCAAAGAGCCGTCGATGAAGCTCGCGAGATCATCAAACGTGCCCCTCGTGGTCACGCTTTTAGCCTCATCATCGGTGGCCCCAGCCCCTCTGCAAAAATCCTCGAGCCCACTACCGATCGCAGTGAACTGAACGCAAAACTCGATGACGCCAAACTGATCGACGGCTCCATGGCTGCCTATCACTCGCTCACTCTAGCCTCACTCAGCCTAGCTCGTGGAGACAACCCCACTAAGCAAATCCTCTTGCTGACCGATGGTCAAAATGTCGGCTGGCAGATTGGCCAAAATCAACAGTGGAACTTTCTTCGGGAAGCTTTCAATAACCTAACTTCCCCGCCTAGAATCATTCTCAGAAAGTTAACCTTACCCACCCATATCCGCAACATCGCCATCACCGATATCTCGTTCTCCAGAGAGATCGTCGGTATTGACCGCCCTGTAGATATCACCGTCACCGTAGAGAATACCGGCAACGAATCGATCACCCCAGCTGCGCTCGATCTCAAAATAGCAGAGCTCACCCTCACTGATAACTCACTCGGTCAAATCGCCCCAGGCGCGACTAGCTCAATCACCTTCACCCACAAGTTCAAACACCCCGGAGCTCAATCCGTCGCAGCCACCATCACCACCGATGATCAAATCCCCCAAGACAACGTTCGCCATTTTGCACTCAACATAGCGGGCAGCCTGAGCGTGCTATTGCTCGACGGCCGTCCCGACGGTCGTTTTCTCGAACGTGCGGCATCCTTTCCCGCCCTAGCACTTGCGCCCATTCACCAGATTGCCGATAGCAATAAGCCGTCTGCTGATGCCAATGGCGAAAAAGACACCCGCTTTCTAGTAGATCCCACCGTATTGCCCATCACAAAAATCGCCACCATCACCAATTTTGACAACTATGACCTGATCATCATGGCAGATGTATCGCGCTTACCGAAAAATTCAGCACAACAAATAGCCGCTTTCGTGCAAGCAGGTGGCGGACTGCTCGTAGCTCCAGGTCAGAGTGCGCAACCGGATTTTTACAATCAGTGGCTCGGCAATGACGGCCAAGCACTACTGCCTGCCAAGCTGGCAGATCAGTTGAGTATCACCGAGGCTGAAGATAGCATCTCCCCCTCCATTCAATCCTTGCGCCACCCCGCTTTCAAAAAAATAGCGCAGCAGCAATCATCAGATTTTTCCACCACTCAGTTCAACAGCTATTGGAAGTTGGAGATAGAAGATAGCCAACAAGAGCAATCACAAATCGGCGCACGCTTGAACAATGGAGACCCCTACCTGACCGGCAAAACCTACGGCAATGGGCGCATCCTACAACTAGCCTCCAGTCTGGACAACAGCACCGGCAACTTGCCTACCCGCCACAGCTACCTGCCTTTCATCCACGAGTTAGTCTATTACCTAGCCGATCCGGCAGCATGGGATCTCAACCTCGACGCAGGCTGGGAACTCACCCTCCACTTACCAACCCAGCAAGGTGCTAGTATCGGTGAAGGTTTGTTAGGTAGATACTACAACCAACACGACCTCAACCGCCCTGCCGTGATGACCCGCCTCGATGCCAATATCGATTTCGACTGGAAAAATGAAAGCCCCGCCGAAGGCATTCCCGCCGACCGCTTCATGGTCGAATGGACAGGTAAAATCCAGCCGCCTGTCTCCGAGGAATTCATCTTTGATGCACAGATCAATGACAACATGGCTGTGTGGATTGACGGAAAACCCATCCTCAGCGGATCTCTCCCACAACACCCTCAAAGCAAAAAGATCAAACTCGACCGCCAATCCTGGCACGACATCCGCGTGGTTTTCAAAGAAAACGCAAAAGATGCTTTTGCCCACCTCAGTTGGCAAAGCCCCTCCGTTCGCCATCAGATCATCCCCCAGAAAAACCTCCGTGTGTTCACCTCCGATGCTGGCAAAAAAAACACCGGCCCCAGCCTCGCGACTTACACCATTCTCAGCCCAGATGGTAGCCCGCGCCAAGGACGACTCTCCTCTGCCCAAGGCGGCGCTTTCATCAAAGTCGCAGGCGACATCTCTTCGGGTTTATACCAAATCGAGATACCCGACCAGCAAGCCCCTTATTTCAAGACCTTGCTCGCTGCCAAGGCAAAAACCATCCCCTTCACTGTCAAACGCGACGCACAAGAGAGTCGTCTCACCCAGCTCTCCAGCCAAGATTTTTCCTTTCTCAAAGAGTTCGTCACCATCGTCGATACCGATACTTCAGAGAATGTTATAAAAATCCTCAACGGCTCCAGCTTTGGTCGTGAGCTCTGGAAATACCTAGCCCTCGGAGCCTTCCTCATTTTACTCATCGAAATCGCCCTCTCACGCTGGATCGCTCTGCAGCGCAAAACAGGTGACGAGCTCACCATCGAATTTGAATCCAATCACGCCCCCTCCCCAGGATTCAAAGAGCAACTCGACAAAGTATCCCAACTCAAATCTTGAAGACACCCTTTTACTTGTGAACCTCGAAAGCTTACAGCGCTCTGATCTCGCCGGACTTAGTTGGGCCATCACCAGCCCACTCACGGTCATCCTGATAGCCTTGTGGTTCGCTACGCACTGGCTACGTCGCAAAGAACGCTTCAGCGGATCGCGTGCAGCGGACTTAGCATTTTTCCTATTGGGCACGCTCACCGCCTATGCCAGCTTTTGGACATTATTCCAATTCCTCGGTGCCTTCTTAGTTTTATCAACTGACTGGTCGCTCTCCTTCTTAGCTTTTTTTGGAGCCTTCTCTTTAGAGCTACTGATCGCGCTCTACCAGTTAGAAAAATCTCTCACCACTCCCAAAAGAGGTTTATTCCTGCTCTCCCTGAGAAGCGTAGCCCTCGTCTTGTTACTCTTAGTTTTACTGCAACCCGTGCGCTCGTTTCTGATTGACCGGGAAATCAATCGCGAAGTGGTGATCCTCATTGACGACTCACAATCCATGCACTTACCAGAGCAAGCTCTGCCTCTTTCGAAACAATTGGATCGTGCCGAACTGTTTGCCGTAGCAGGTCTAGAAAAACGTCCCAAAACCCATAAGTTCAAAAAACAGATCGCAACCTTGCAGCAAACCTTAGTGGCACAAATCTCCGCCCTAGAGTCTTCTCCAGATCAAGATGCACTGCTCAAATCCAGCCAAGAAAAACTCTCCACTCTATTGAAAAATGGCGGCGATACGCTCACCGAGGCAACTCAAGCGCTACAGAAAATCGCCACCTCAGCACAACTATCTGCCGACGCAAAAAAACGCTTAGATGACTTGAATGCCAAACTCACAGGACCCGCCACCCAAGCACTGAAAGCATCACAAGCAGCAGCGAAAACCCCCAAGGCTGCGCCCTTCCTCCAGCAAGTCAAAAGCTTAAGCAAAACTTTAAGCGAAACCCTCTCCGCACTGCCGGCACTGACAGACGCACTCGACCAGTCCTTTTTCGCCCAGCTCAATGACAGCCAAGGTCAAGCAATCGACAAGGCCGCGGCACACACTCGCATCGAAGTCGCACAACAAATCCTAAAAACCTCCGACTCCTCAGCCACAGAACCAGGCAGCTCGACCTTCCTCGATCAGTTGGGCAAGGATTACAACCTCAGCTTCTACCGTTTTGCGCGTGGCATAGAAAAGATTTCCGATCCACAACAGCTAAGCAAACTCGCTAGCCATGAAAGTAGTGCCACCTTTCGCTCGCTGACGGATCTCTCAGGGGCTCTCGATCACATTCTGGAAAACACCTCTCCCGAGTCGCTCGCAGGGGTATTGCTGCTAAGTGACGGACGCCACAATGCCGGCACTCTTCCAGAAGACCATTTGCGCCGCATGGCAGCACAAAATTCACCGCTTTGCGCGATACCACTAGGCAGCCAGACGGGACCCGTAGATTCTGCCATCCTAAGCCTCGACGCACCCGAATCGATCTACTTAGGCGACCGGATTGTGGTGAAAACTCAGATCAAGTTAGACGGTTTGCGTGGTAAGAAAATCAAAGCCACCCTCACCAACAACGATCAAATGATCAGCGAGCAGGTGATCGAAGTCAAGGATGTCAGCTCACGACAAGAAATTCGCTTTGTGCATTTGCCTAAAGAAAAAGGCATCTACGATTACAAACTCACCCTAGAGCCCGATCCTAGCGAACAGTTCACCGATAACAACAGCTGGGCATTCAAAGTAGCCATCACCGACGAACGCACCAATGTGCTCTTGGTGGACAGTTACCCACGCTGGGAATTTCGTTACTTGAGAAACCTGTTTTACGGACGAGACAAGTCCGTTCATCTGCAATACTTGCTGCTCAACCCCGACCCCATCGACGGACAAGCGCCGCTACCCGCAGTGCACGCCTCAGCGTCGAGGAAATTTGGCGACGCCGAAGCCACACGACTACCACAGAACGAAGCCGAATGGCGCCTGTTTGACGTCATCATCCTCGGCGACATCCCACCAGCAGCCATCGATTCGAAAACCTGGCAGATCATCCAGAAATCTGTCGCACAACGCGGCGCCTTATTGATCACCGTAGCAGGACAGCGCTACATGCCTCATGCCTTCAAAAACAAACACTTCCGCGACCTTTCACCCACCACCTGGCAAGACGCTAATAAAGCATCAAGCCCAGCTAAGCAGTCCGCTTATCACCTACGTCTCACTCAAGCAGGCCGTAGCAGCCAAGTCACCCAACTCTCCGCCAGCCGCGCAGAAAATGCCCGCTTATGGGACAATATGCCGGAACTGCATTGGCGTTCGTTTTCCACCAAAATCAAAGAAGGCGCAGAGGTCTTAGCCTACGCCCAACCTATCGCAGGCAGCGCACTGCTCAGGGCCGATGAAAAATCCTCGCTCAACATCAATCCCGCCGAAGTCGAAAAAGCCTTACAAGCACTCGCCAACCGCAAACAATTTGAACAAGACAACGCCCTCATCATCAGCCAACAATACGCCTTAGGCAAAGTGCTGCAACTCAACTTCGATCGCACGTGGAGGTTGCGCTATGGAGTCGGCGACACCTATCACCACAGATTTTGGGGACAAGTCCTGCGTTGGGGAACCGGCGAAAATCTACGCTCCGGCTCTGAATACGTGCGCTTAGGCACCGACCATTTGTCCTACACCCCTTCAGACCCGATCAAAGTAGTCGTCAAATTGCTCGACCCACAGCGACGCCCTATCACTGACGGCACCATCTTTGCTCAGTTAATCGACGAACAGGGCAATGCCCTACACCGCCAGGCACTCACCTACCGCAGCGGCTCCAACGGCATCTATGAAAGCACCCTCGCCGCGCTGCCAGATCCTGGTAAATACACCATTAAAATAGAAAGCAAACAAGTCAGTCGCGCCCTCAGTGAAGACGTCGAATCCAATCTCACCGAACTCAAAACCGATCTACTCGTCGTCTCCACTCGCAATCCCGTCGAGTTAGCCGAGCTCACTGCCGACCCCGACTTCCTACAATACTCCACCCAGCTCACCAACGGAAGCACCTCCAAGCTCACCGACCTCAGCTCACTCATCAGCCATTTTGGAGCCCCAAAAGAAACCCTCACCGAACGTCGCAACATCACCCTCTGGGACAAATGGCCTTTATTGTTAATCTTCATTATCCTCTTCACCACCGAATGGATTTTCCGCCGCAAAGCAGGCCTGCCCTGATTTCAAATCTCAAATCTCAAATCTCAAATTTTAGAGCCCATGAGCACCCTCACCGATTCCGACATACGCAAGCTGCCTACCCCGATTGTTGATAAACTTCGCAGTCTGATTCGCCGCGTGAGACGATTGATCTTCCTGCGCGGCCTTTTTGCGACCATCGCCGCTGGGCTGATCTCGATCCTGCTGATCATGGCAATCGACGCCTCCTTCACGCTCTTCTCCGATGCCGCCCGCTGGGCACTTTCCCTCTGCGGCCTAGCTTTCACCACCGCTATCGCTTGGCATTTTTTGATCCAGCCCTTATCTAGAAAAATCACCCTCACCCACATCGCACGTATTCTCGAAACCCGCCATCCCGACTTACAAGAGCGTATTTCCAGCGCCGTCGAGCTGATGCGCAGCGACGACCCCGATTCCATACGCGGTTCGCAGGAGTTGATCGATGAACTCGTCAACTCGGCGGTCATCGACGTGAAAGACGTCTCGCCTGAAAGTGAATTTGATAACAAAAAAACCCAACGTTTTTTTTACGCAGCAGCCACTGTCGCAGCCTTTCTCCTCATCCTGCTACTTATCTGGCCACGTCAAACCGGCGTGTTATTTGCCCGCGCCATCGCCCCCTTTCTCGACATCGGCAACGCCTACTCCAATACCTTGACCGTTGATCCAGGCGACATAAGCATACCCATAGGCGAAAGCGTGACCGTGCAGATGAGCATCAAAAACAAACACATCCGCCGTGTCACCCTGCGCCGTAGCAGCGAAGAAACTGGCAAGGAATCCGTCGAAAGCATGCAACTGCTCGAAAGCCAAGCCGATGGCACCCAGACCTTCACCATCACCTTCCCCGCCGTAGCAGAGAGCTTCCGCTACCGTATCAATGCTGGCAATGCCGTCAGTCGATATTACCAAGTAGATGCCGTGCCGCTGCCAGAGGTAGAAAAGCTCACCCTACGCTATCAATACCCACCCTACACCGGTTTAGATCCTCTCGAAGTCGAAAGCAAAAATGGCGACATCTCAGCCGTAGAGCACACCCAAGTCACGGTCACGGCACAACTCAACAAGGTCATCACCACCGCTACGCTTAGCATCAATGATAAAATTCTAGCCAGCGAAGCCACCATCAACCCCATCAAACCCCAAGTATCTTGGAGCTTTCCACTCAAACCCGATACCACAGGGAATTGGATATTATTGCTCAAAGATCGCAATGATTTCGAAAACATCCCCTCCACCTATGCCATCCACGCCGTGCCAGACCGAGCGCCAGAAATCAACATCACAGCACCTCAAATCCGAGAACTCAAACTCAAACGCAGTGAAACCCTACCGATCGAATACACCCTCAAAGAAGACTTCGGCTTCAGCTCCCTAGACCTGATCGTGCGCCGAGACGGAGAAAGTAAACCTCTGATCATCACGCAGCCCTTACCGGGCTCTTCCACCAGTGCCCTCGGTCATTGGAACGGTAAAACCGCCCTCGATATCAGCTCCCTAGAACTCACCGATCAAACAAGAAAGCTCAGCGTGCAAATCCGCGTGCGAGACAACTTGCCGCCAGAATACCAGGGTCCACATGAAACCTTGAGCGAAGTCATCACCGTGCACTTGGATAACAACGCGCAATCCTTAGTGCAGCAAAAAATCACCGCCGATCGACGTGAACTGGAGCAAGCACTCAGCAAAGCCAATAACGATCTCAGACAAGCTCGCAGCGAAGTCGCACAGGCAGAAGCCCAGCTCAAAAGAAGCGAAACCCTTTCCCCCGAAGCAACACGCGAACTCGATCAATTTCGCGAGAAAGCAAAAAGCGCTCACGAAACTCTGCGCGACATCAGTGAAAAGATGAAACAAACCGCTTTTGACCGTCAAGCGCAACAGATAGAAAAACTCAACAAGGAGCAAATCGCCAAAGCCAGAGAAGCCGCTAACCAAATCCCTTTAAGCGACCAAAAACAGCAACGCATCGAAAAGGCCCAAGAAGCTAAAAAAGAAATCGAAAGCGCACTCAATGAAATTGCACAAATCTCAAAATCTTTAAAAGAATCACAACCCGAAGTGCAAATGATCGCCAAGCTCAATGACCTAGCTGGTAATCAACGCCAACTCGCCAAAACAGCAGAACAGTCCGCCAAGCGAGCCGCTTCAGAAGCTAGTGATCCACAAAAACAACCCACCCCACAAGAGCAGAAAAAAAGAGCGCAAGACTTTGCTAAATGGCAACAGCAACAAAAACAACTACAGAACCAACTTGGCGACATCCTCAAAGAAAATGAAGCTGCCCTCAAAGATGTCTTAAAACAGCAACAGCAAAAAGCACAACAACTGGCCGATCAAGCACGGCAACTGAGCAAAGAACAAGCGGACATCCAAAAAGCTACCCAACACGCCAGTAAAGACAACGCCCAAGACGCCCTGCGCAAACAACTGCTTAGCAATCTCGCCAAAGAACAAGACGCTATCGCCAAAGACACCCAAAAACTAGACCTGACTCTCAAGCAACAAAAAGCTGAAACTAAAGATAAGGCCAATCCAGAAAATCCAGATACCCCCGATTCCAAGCAAGCAGACGCGCAAACTCCCTCATTAGATCTGGCAGTCAACAGCACCAGCGAAGCTGCCAAAGCGCTAGAAAAAGAACAGCTCAAAGAAGCTATGGACGCCGCGCAAAAAGCTTCACAAGATTTGCAAAGCGCACAAGATGCCGCCACGCCCCCCGACGCTGAGTCCAAGCAAGCAGCGCAAGCGGCGGCTAAAGATACTAAAGCGGATGCTGAAAAAACAGCTGCAGCGAACAAGGCAGCTGCTGCAAAAGGTGAGCCTTCTCCATCAGATAATAAAAAATCATCGCCCTCAGACAAGCAACAGGAAAAAATGGCAGACAAATCCGATGGTGCTAAAAAATCAGCTAAGCCCAGTTCCCCTACAGCACAAAAAATAGCAGAGCTCAAACAACGCCAACAAAGCGTTCAGAAACAAATCCAGTCCATCCAATCCGGAGAGCTAGAAGAAGCTTTGACGATGCAGGAAGAGCAGCTCGCACAACAAGCTGAACAACTCTCAGAACAAGCCGATAGTTTAGAAAATGACACCCAGATGGCAAAACAAGCCACCGCTAAAAGCCGCGCAGCTCAAGCTGAAAGCCTGCTAAAATCAGCCAAAAGCCAAGCCGATCGAGCCAGCCAACAACTCACCCAAGCCAAACAAGCTCAGGAACGCGCAGAACAAAGCCAACGACAACAACAAAAAAATCCCGCCAAAACCCCATTGTCGCCACAAAGCAAACAAGCTTTGGCACAATCTCAAAGCTCTCAAAAAAATGCAGAGAATGCATTCAAAGCCGCGGCTGCGCAATTAGAGCAAGCCGCCAAAAGCTTGCAGCAACAAGCTGATAAGTTATCCAGTGACAAAATGAAAAGCCAAGCCTTGCAGAGCAAAGACCTTGCCCAAAGCTACCAGGATGTCGCACAAGCTTCTGATGCCAAAAGCGAACAACAAGCCTCCGACAAAGCTCAAAAAGCAGCCGACACCCTGCAACAATTAGCCCAAGCCGCTTTAGAGAAACTCGCAGGTCAACAGCAAGCGCAGGCAAGCGAACAAGACGGCTCACAACAATCCGATCCTCGCGAATCAGAGTCAGAATCCAAACCCCAGCTCAGTGATGGCGGTAAAACTCCAGACATGGACGGCAGTGGCGTGCCACCCGAATTAGCTAAGCTCGGCATCACCTTTTCCGATTGGGCCAGAATGAAAGGCACCTTGCAAGCAGGCAGTTCCAATCAAAACGGCGAAACCACCCCCGAAGAATACCGCGACCTCGTGCAACGTTACTTCAGAGCCATCGCCAACCAAGCTTCCAAAAAATAGCCCCCTCTAGCCTCTCCAATGCGACTTTACCTTTTCAGCTTATTTCTGACTGCTAGTGTTTTCACCCAAGCGGTCTCCAGCCATGCCCAGTCTTTGTCTAACTCGGTATTTTTGAAGCACAAAGTAGCTGCCGAACGCGCCGTAGAAAGAGGACTCGACTACCTCGCATCGCAACAACTCAACGACGGTTCATTCGGTGGCGGTTACGGACAATCCACCGGTGTCGTCTCCCTCGCTGGCATGGCATTTTTGTCCAAAGGCCACACCCCCGGTCACGGCACCTATTCCAAAAATCTCGACCGTTGCATTCAATACATCCTCACCAGCCAACAATCCAACGGACTGCTCAATAAGGGGAGCTCGGGCAACGGCGTGATGTATGCTCATAACATCGGCA
>JAKISY010000094.1 GCA_021648365.1 Verrucomicrobiales bacterium | reverse complement strand
TAGGGTGGTGATTTAAGTCGTGAGAATCAAGGGGGGGGAGTTGTTACTAAATCTGAATTGATTATTTTTTCTTTTCTTATCCGTGCCCATCCGTGTAATCCGTGGTTAACCTCTTTTGAAATGACCAGTATAGACCTGAATAGTTACCAAAAAATGAAGCTTCAATCGAACCATTTCGCGTTGATCTTTTTGCGCAGAGTGCTGCGGTTTGCCTTCATTTTGCTAGCTAAGCGTGAGAGCTTGCCATCATGACGGTTTAATAATTGTTGGATCAGTAGCTGTTCGAGTTGACCTGCGAGTTGGCTGTAAGTCGGGTCGGATTTTTCGCTGGTGTCGAGCAGTTGGGCGGAGATCCACTGATCGAGGGCTTGCTTGAGTTTTTCTGCTTCAAGGTGGGTGATCTCTACCTCATCGGAGCTGAGATGTGTGGGTAGGTGGCAGCGTTCGATTTTCTGATTCCCCCAACTTACGGTGATGGCATGGGACGCCACATTGCGAAGTTCTCGTATATTGCCTTGCCAGTCATGGTTTTGTAGGCATTCGATCACGGAGTCATCAATGCTCAAGGCTTGTCCGGGTTTGAGTTCGCCGAGAAAGAAGTCAAATAGAGCGGGTAGGTCTGCTAGACGTTCGCGCAGGGCGGGTAGTTTCACTTCTAAGACCTGTAGTCGGTAGTAGAGGTCGCTGCGCAGTTGTCCTGCTGCTACGGATTGGCACAAATCGCTACTTGTCGTGGCGATGAGTTGGGGAAAAGGTTCGTGGTCTTTTGCCCAACGTCGCAGCAGTTCGGTTTGTGAATCGAGATCCAATTGTTCGATGTTCTCTAAAATCAGGACACCATCAGAGGCTTGATCTATGGCGAGCTTGAGTTCTTGGCTTAGTTCGCCAGGCCCAGGTTGAAAAATGATGCACGGTTTGCCAGCGGCGCTGCCATTTTGCACGATCAGTGAGGCTGCGAGGGATTTGCCTGTGCCAGTTTCTCCAGATATAAGAATAGGGTCGGTGGTGGTGCAGGCGTGGGCGATTTGTTGGAAGACGGGTCGCATGGCTGGCGAAGCGCCGATGAAGGGGGTGCTATTGCGTGGGGGCGTTTTGCTGGATTCGGGTAGGGGTGATGGCAGCAGGCGATGTAGGGCTTTTTTGAAGCGCTCGAAGTCGAGGGGTTTGGTGAGGAATTCACTGACTCCGAGTTTGCGGGCGGCGATGGTGTTTTCGATCTCGCCGTGGGCGGTGATCACTAGACTGGGGATCTGCAAGGACTTCGGTAGGCTGGCGAGGAAGTCGAGTCCGTTTTGATCGGGCAGACCGATGTCAAGGATCATGGCTGAAAAGGGGGTGTTTTGAATTTCTAGTTGTCGTCGAGCCAATGCTGCGGTGGGAGCGATTTCGCTGCCAGCACCACTTTGTCGGACGGCTGCCGCCAATGCCAAACTAAGGGCGCGTTCATCTTCTACGATGAGAATACGGGGTGCTTTCATTTTGGCTTAGTTGTTACGCTAGTATCAAGAGGTAGGGTGAGGGTGATGCGAGCCCCAGAATGGGAATCACGTTTGGATTTTTCAGCTTGTAGGCTGCCTCCATGTGCTTGGATCACCTCACAGGCTAGAGTGAGTCCGATGCCCATGCCTCCTTCTTTTTCTGAGAAAAAAGCTTCGCCGAAGTGCTGGAGGGCATCTTCGCTGAAGCCTGTGCCTTGATCTTCGATGGTGAGAATGGCCTTGCCTTGTGCTGTGCTTAATTGCACCAATACTTCGCCACCTTCGGGCATGGCTTGGGCGGCATTGAGTAATAGATTACGCAAGCTTTGTTCTATCCTGGGGGCATCGACCTGCACAGGGGCGGGTTCGAGTTTGGGCAAATCGATGATTAACTTGGCGTGGGCGTGTTCTAAAACTGGGCGCAGGCGTCGGGCGACGTTGTTGATCAACAGGCACAAATCGTGAGCTTCTTTACGGGCAGGGGTGGAGCGCGCTACGTAGAGCCATTGATTGACCAAATCGGTGATTCGATCCACTTCCTCGCGGATCAGTGAGATGGACTCTGCGTCGTTTGCATTGGCTTGTTGTGCTAATAAATCAGCATGCAGTCCGATGGCGGCAACGGGGTTCTTGATCTCGTGCGCTAGGCTGGTGGCGATGCGTCCGAGGGTCGCGAGTCGCTCAGATTGTTGGCGTAGTAGTTGTTCTCGGCGCAGGTCTTGTGAGTTTTGTTGCATCGTCCGTGCCAGGGTTCCTATTTCGTCACGGCGTTGGGTGATGATAATGGGCAGGGTGGCTTTAGGCTCGCTTTTTTCACGATTCAGCTGAGGTAGGCGCTCAGCGAGAGTGGTGAGCGGGCGCACAATATCGCGGGCTATCAGTGCGGCAAGCAGGGCGCAGGCTAAAGCAAAGACGATGGCTGGTATGAGAGCTTCTCCGAAGAGATAGGGAAACCAGGTTGGGGTTTTGCGGATCAGGATCAGAGAGGTGCTGCCATCGGCGAGCGGAGTGATGGCGATGGCGTAACCATGGGCGCGAACTGCGGTGCTTTGTTGTTGGGCGGCCAGTTGCGGGATCACTTCTTGGAGGGAGGCGGGCCAGTTGGCTGAGCTTTCATTTTTAAAATAGAAGCCTACGCCGACGTCGAGGATGGAAGAGAGTTTTTTCGCCAGTTCACGCGATTTGGGTAATCGCATTTGATCGATGAAAGAGGCGTTGGTTGAACTGAGTTTTTTGAGTTCGAGCAAGGAGCGGGACTGTTGGCGCGCGGTCATCCATGCTGTCAGCAGCAAGGATGAGAGCAGCACAAAAACGGAAAAGGTGATGATCAGTTTTCGTCCAAGTGTGTGAGGTTTGTTTGTTTTTTGTCCAGCCACACGGGAATGTGGTCATGGATTGCTCAAAAAGCGAGGTTAAATGCGATTGAAGGTGATGCGATCGAAAGTCAGGCTCGAATAGAGTAAGTCTGTAGGTCTTTTTGGGTGATGGCGTCGGCGGGCACTAAGCGGTAGTGTTTTTCCTCAACTACTTTGACGTAATCTTCTTCGACAGTTAGTTCGAAAATGGCAATAAGGTCATCAGCAATGAACTGTGTGGAGATAGCTCGGCATATGAGATTCGGATATTTTTCCGCGCAACAATCAATATCTTGTTTCGTTTGAACTACTGACAATTGGTCATTGCCTCCTTTAGCTTGAACTGGAATAATGAAGTGTCGACCGTGTCTGTCCACAGCAGTGTAAACTTCGTCGATTTCTATTTGTCCGATTCCTTTAACAGTTGTTCGCAAGTGGTTCTGGAGCGAATAGGCTGCCACTCCTAAAAATACGTCGATGAGTCGATTATAGCGGACTTTTGCGAGTAGGGCTTGCTCGTCTGAGAGGGCGTAGGCTAAAATGATTTCAGGCGTTGCATCGGGGATTTTGATGGTGACTAAATCATGATTTGGCGAGATGCGATTGATCCTGACAAGTTTGAATTGATACTTGGCTCTACCCACCCCCTCGATGATCCATTCTTGACCTTTGGGTTGTGTCTTTCTAATGGTTTCCGGTAGAGGGTTTCGATAGCGAAAAGAGTAGATGAGGTCTCCCAGATTTTTAGGCAGCTTGATGGCAAGATCAGAAGCTGTCGTTTCAATGTCTTCACGAAGAAATTTTACCGTTTTTGCGTGCTTTTTATATCGATTGAAGAATATTTTTTCGATAATATTTTCATAACGATTGAGCGGTTTATCAGCCATGGTTAGATTATTTTAGTAAAGCCAAACGGGCAGCTTCAGTTTGTGCTTGAGTGCGTTTTTTAGCTCCGCTTTTTCGATCTCGTTTTCCATTAGGCATTTCGACATTCCAGTAATTTGATGCTTGTTTCATGTCCATACCAAGAACAACGTCATCGCCAAGTTTTAAGGTTCTACGGGTATGCTTAGGGGTTATCTCCAGAGCCTTGAGCATTTGAGATGCGACAGCTCTAGCTAGAGGCGGAGGCACCGCGTTCCCAATTTGTCTTGCTCCATGCCATTTTGTGCGATGTAGACGAAACCAGTCTGGAAACCCATGTAGCCGTGCCATTTCACGAACAGTGATGCAGCGTGAATGTTCATAATGAATGGGGCGCGGACTAGTGAAGGCTCCTCGGGAGGCATCGGTTCCCGCGCGCAAGGTATTGCAAACCCCGCTGGGCGATAGTTTAAAGAAACGAGATATAGGCTCGATGCATCCATGAGGAGTTTCGGCAAAACGGTTGCGTGATATGTCAGAATGATTGGTTCGGATACTGCTAGTCAACATCTGCGAGGTCCATTTTCTCTTGTAGCCATAATGCCAATGCTTAGAATTATAGCAACGCATTTCCTTTGCGTAATTAGAGGGGGGATCCAGCGCTTTGGTCTCTACTTCATCAGTATGTATCAAAGTAGAAAAATTCTCGCAATCGGGAATATCTCCCAGTGCATCTTTACATGATGGACCACTAGGAAGAATTAGCTCAGAATTTGAGCCAGCCGCAATATTTAGGATATCTGGGTAGCTGGGCAGAGGTTTTCCTTTTTTAACGCCCAATAAAAACAATCGTTGTCGGTTTTGAGGGACTCCATAGTTGGCAGCGTTGAGCACTTGCCATTCTTTCTGCACATTATAACCAGCATTGTTAAATGCGGAAATCAGCTCATCGAGAAACTTTCGATGTTTTCCAACAGTGAGTCCTTTCACGTTTTCGAACACAAAGGAAGACGCGTTTAGTTCTGAAACAATTCGGACAAATTCAGCGACGAGACTATTACGTGGGTCGTCTAATAAACGTTGGCCAATCATTGAAAATCCTTGACATGGAGCTCCCCCAAACACCACATCTACGCTGCTATTACCGATACCGGCGGTGGCTCGAATTTTTTCACCGGTCAAACCAACAACAGATTTTGGTAATACGGCACAATGGGGGAAGTTATACTGGTGTATCAAGGCATGGATCGGATCGATCTCAACAGCGGCAACCACATCAATCCCAGCTTGTTCGAAGCCAAGACTCATCCCTCCAGCCCCAGAGAAGAGGTCGATACCAATGGGACGACTAGATATGGATGAGCGAATCATAGTGAGACGTGTTCAATAGAACATGGTTTACTGTGGAGTCAAGTTGGTATTTCTAGGTATTTATACGTCAGCTCCTGCTTGACTATCGCGCGGAAGTCTTGATTCTCATGCAATGCCTGCGGCTCTACCTAATCCTAATATCACTTATCCCGATCTTCCGGTGGCGAATCGGCGTGAGGAGATCATGGATGCGATGCGCAAGCATCAGGTGGTGATCGTGGTGGGGGAGACGGGTAGCGGAAAAACGACGCAGTTGCCGAAGATGGCTTACGCGCTGGCATGCGAGGAGGGCAAGACGGGGCGGGTGGGCTGCACCCAACCGAGACGATTGGCGGCGGCGACGGTGGCGCGGCGGGTGGCGGGGGAGATGGGCAGTGAGCTGGGTGGCAAGGTGGGTTATCAGGTGCGGTTTGTGGAGAAGGTGCAGCAGCAGACGGTGATCAAGTTCATGACGGACGGTATTCTGTTGGCGGAATCTCAGCGCGATCGGAATCTTTCGCAGTATGATACTTTGATCATTGATGAAGCGCATGAACGCAGTTTGAATATTGATTTCATTTTGGGGTATCTCAAAAATTTGATTCAAAGGAGAAAGAATCTTCGTATTGTGGTTAGCTCGGCTACCTTGGATGCGGGGAAGTTCTCTGATTATTTTGATGGGGCTCCGGTGGTGAATGTGGAGGGTCGGACTTTTCCAGTGGAGGATCATTTTATGCCGCCACTGATGGAGCGGGAGGAGTTGTCGCGTCATGTGGCGCGAGCGGTGGAGTGGGTGACAGGTCTCGATAGAGGGGGGGATATCCTTATTTTTCTAGCTGGAGAGCAGGAGATCCGCGAGTGTGCGGAGATGTTGCAGGGGCGTCAGTATGCTAACATGGATATTTTGCCGTTGTTCGCTCGGCTTGGCTTGGACGAGCAAGAGCGGGTGTTCAAGACGGGCGGTGCGAATCGGCGGGTGGTGCTGGCTACCAATGTAGCTGAGACCAGTGTGACGATTCCAGGTATTGTGTATGTGATCGACAGTGGTTTGGCGCGGGTGAGTCGCTGGAATCCTTCGCGGCAGATTCAACGGCTGCAAGTCGAGCAGATCAGCCAGGCGAGTGCGCGTCAGCGGCGGGGGCGTTGTGGGCGAATCAGCGAGGGTGTGTGTGTGCGGCTCTACAGCGAGGAGGTTTTGGATTTGGCGGATGAATACACCGACCCAGAGATTCGACGCAGTTCTTTGGCGGGGGTGATTTTGCGGATGAAGTCGCTGCGACTGCCGGATGTGCGAGAGTTTCCTTTTCTCAGTCCGCCGACGGGCTCGGCGATCACGGAGGGGCATCGTACGCTGGAGGAGTTGGGGGCGATCGAGGTGGTGAGGTCAAAAGGGGGCAAGGGGGAGAGTGGTCGGTTGACTCATTTGGGGTATCAGCTGGCGAGGCTGCCTCTCGATCCTCGTTTGGGGAGGATGTTGATCGAAGGGGCTCGGCGTGGGGTGTTGGATGCGGTGTTGGTGATGGTGGGTGGCATGAGTGTGATGGATGTGCGGGAGCGACCGCAGGAAAAGCAGGAGGAAGCGGATCGGGCGCATAGGAAATTCAATGATGTGGATTCGGATTTTCTTACGCTGTTGCACATCTGGAGTGCGGTGGGGGCGTTTCGTGAAAAGCGGCGATTCAAGCGCAATCAGTTGCGCAAATTTTGTAAACAAAACTACCTGAGCTTTCGTCGGGTGATGGAGTGGGATCAGATCGTGGCTGAACTGGGGCGTTTGGCGCGTGATACGCTCAAGGTGAAAATACGGAGTTTGCCTAGTGAGCGGGATCAATGGGGTGATGAAGATGAGTTGCACAAATCTCTGATGGCAGGGATACCGATGCAGTTTGGATTTTGGGATCAGGAGAAAAAACACTATCGTAGCACGGGAAGTAGGCAGTTTTCGATCTTTCCTGGTTCGGGCCTTTTTGGTAATAAAAAGCCAGAGTGGTTGTTAGCCTTCGAGCTGGTCGAAACCAGTCGCGTGTGGGCGCGTAAGGTGGCTAAAATGGAGGTGAGTTGGGTGGAGGAACTGGTGCCGCATCTTTGCAGTCATAGTTACCATTCGCCTCATTGGAATGATGCGCAGGGGGCGGTGGATGGAAAAGAAACCGTGCGTTGTGGAGGATTGACTTTGGTGGATGAGCGTAGGGTGTTTTATGGTCGCGTTTTGCCTAAAGAGGCGCATGAGGTGTTTGTGCGTGATGCTATTCTGGGCGGTGGCTTGCGGACCAAGGGTGAATTTTTGCAACGGCTTGCTGAGGTGCGTGAGCAGGTGGAGCGGATCGAGAACAAATGGCGTCGAGCGGGCGGTTTGTGGTCGGAAGATGCGGTGTATGATTTTTTTATCCAGCGTATCCCAGAAAATATCTGCACGGCAAAAGCTTTCCAGCAGTGGCGCGCGACGGGGGATAATGAAGAGCAGTTGATGATCACGCTACAGGACGGCGGATGGGGTGAGCTGGAAGATCAGGAAGGTTTGCCTGATGAGATCTGGCATGGAGAGAATTGTTATCAACTGAGTTATGCGCAAGCCCCTGGTGAGCGAACGGACGGCGTGGTGTTTGAATTGAGTTTGAGTCAGATGGCTGATTTTCCGGATTTTTTTCCGAGTTGGGGAGTGCGTGGGTGGTTGGAGGAGCGGGTCTATGTTCTGATCCGCTCGTTGCCAAAGATTCAGCGTCAGTATTGTTCGCCAGGACGTGTAGCGGCGCAGGATTTTGTGAAAGAGTGGTCAGGTTGGGAGCCGATTCGTTTTTTGTTAGATGAGTTGGCGGACTTTCTATCGAAGCGGGTAGAGCAGCGCATCGAGGTGCAGATGTTTGATCCTGAGCGCATGCCACATGAGCTGAGACCTAAGCTGCGAGTATGGAGCGAGGGCGAGCAGGAGTTGGCGTTTGGCGAAGATGCCAAGCAGATACGTCAACAGTTGAGCGGCCTGATGCGGGAGCGACGAGAGCTGGCGGTGAATGCAGATTGGGAGATGACTGGCGGTGAGCAGTGGAGCTTTGGTGAGTTGCCAGAAGTGACGGAGGACGGTGTGTTCCCCGCTTTGGTGGACGAGGGAGAGACGGTCGGTATGCGGGCCTTTCTTGATCGTGCGGATGCGCAGGAAAGTCATCGTGCGGGTTGTGTTAGGTTGTTTCAGATGGAGCAGAAGAGTCACTTTGATTATGTGAAATGTCAGTTTCCCTTAGGCATGATGGGCAAGTTGATGTTGCCAGTGATGGACTCTGGGCAGGGGGAGTTGATGGTCGATTTGCTGCGAGTAGCGTGCGAAGGGGCAATGGGGGTGACGATGCCTAGAAGTGAGGAGGGTTTTGTTGATGCAGCGGCACGAGGAAAAGGTGAGCTTTATGGATGTGCGAGCAAAGTGGCGGATGCCTTTGAATCGATGACGGAGAGTTATCGTCGGATTTCTGACTGGATCGAAGATCACCGTGGTGATCGTCATTTGCAGGTGGTGGTGGAGGATTTGGCAGAAGAGATTGATTGGTTGTTGACTGCTGGTTTTGTCTGGCGTTCGGGTTATGGGCGTTTCGTTGACTATACGCGTTATTTCTCTGCGATGGAAGAACGGATCAAGCGCTTGAGCAGTTTGCCTTTGTTTAAGGATGAGGAAAAACGCGAACGAGTGCAGCGTCTGTGGCGGCGATGGTATGACGCTTGGAAAGAGGCTCCTGGTAACGCGGCCTGGTGGGAGGCGGGTTGGTTGCTGATGGAGTGGCGAGTAGCGGAGTTTGCGCCGAGTTTGCCGAGAAAGGGGAAGGTGTCTGAAAAGCGAGTGGAGGTGGTATTGGAGGCTTTGGGTTTGTAGGGTGATGAAAAGAGGGTAGTTCACCATGAGCCGCAGCGTAGCAAGACAGCCGGAGTTTTGCTGGACGAAGGCGACGCATGGAGAAAAAGGGCTCACGCAGAGGCGCAGAGTAGGAGGAAGATTGTGGAATATTTTCTAATTTCCGTTAGTTTTATTCGATAAGGCGGCTCTGTCACCGATCATTCGGATATTGCCATCGGACTTGAGTATGATGTTTCTATTAAAATAACTTTGCACATAGAGAGATCCATCTTTTAGCATACTGGAAAATACAGGAGCTCCTGGTAAAGCTCTCCACTTTCGAGCCATCCAGTTTCTGCGTTTGTCCTGGCTCACTTTATAAATCGTTCCTCGGTTGGATGACATATGAGCCAGCCCGGTCACCACCACGATTTCTGAAGCGTAGTGATAAATGCCTTGAATGTTTTCCTCAAGAATCATTAGGCTCTTGCCATTTTCGTCCATGTAAATTAATTCTCCGCCCCATTCACCTCGGGATGATCCTAACAAATAGCCTTTGTGTAATTTGATGCCGACATTGGGAACTACTTTCCTTTTCCTGACTACCTTTCCTTCTATGCTGTAGGTGTCTATAGTAATTTCGTATTTGAGGTTTTTTAGTTCTTTTGCGCTTAGCGCACGCTTTGCTTTGACTAGTTGTGTTTTGTCCAATGGAGATTTGTTTTGTTTAGATCTTCCTCTCGCGAAAGCATAACGTGAAAAGCAAGAGTCGATGTCATTTGGCTCTTCGGGGGCGATATTGTTCTCTCCATTCGTGATGGAGAGCAAAGCTTTTTCTGCGACCTTTCTGACAGCTGGATACCAGTGGTTCTGAGCAAGTTCTTTTAATGGTGCTAGACTTTCTTTTGCATTGAGTTCTGCGAGGGATTCTACCGCTACGAAAATCAACCTCCAATCCTCCCTATTCTGTAATAGCTTTATCAATGGCGGTATGGCGGGTTCATAAGCGATGAGCCCCATGGTTCTTGCTGCTCCTATCTTCACGTCCCAATCGTCATGATTTAGATAGGGTATGAGTTTGGAGCCAGCAGGTTTGCCATATTTTCCGAGCCTGGCAATGGCTCTGAACTCCATAAGGTTAGGGTTTTTGTGTAATTGTCTCACTAATATATCGAGGGATTCAGGCACTTCCATTATGACAAGAGCTGTTTCCACAATAGGTTTGAATGCTGAAGGGTTTTTTTCTGCCAAAGCTTGGAAAATTGGAACTAATGTGTGTGGGTCTTTTGTTAAGGGCGCTAGACTTAGAATAGCATGACGCCTGTTTTCGATTGGCAGGTTTTCATCGGACATTATTTCCAATAAAGGGGGAATTGCAGAATCCGCTTGAGTGCCTAAATAGCCGAGTAGCTCTTGAGCATTTCTCAAGGCGAGGGCGTTACTGGGATTTTCTCGTAAAAGACTTAGCAAGTAGGGGACGCCCTTTTTGCCGAGTAGCATGAAGGCATAGGATGAATTTTCTGCTCCAAATTCGTCTTTTTTGAGTCTATCCAAAAGGTAGCTAATGGAATGGGCTGTGCCTATTTCTGCAAGCGCACGCGATAATTGCCAATGGATTCCTTCGTGGTTAGTTCTCGCTAGTGTATCAACTTGGGCATCACTTAGTCCTTTCATCTCGCCTAAGATGTTGATGGTGATTTGTCTGACGCGTAGATCTTTGTGCTGAAGGAGATCCAGTAAATGAGTAATGGCGGGTGGGCCGAGTTGAATGATTTCTTTCTGTATCGAGCTGATTTTTTCATCGTCATCACTATCAAGAAATACATTATCGATTTCTTTTGTTAGTTTTGCTGTTTTTTCAATTTGTTGGCTAATCTCATTCAGTTCAATTGCGGCAAGGCTTCCTACGCTTAATGCCGTGATGAGAACGGTTAGCAGCTTGTTGAAAATTTTGTTTTGTAGTGAAAAAAACATGGGACATTCACCTTTTCGGATCTTGCGTAAAAAATCAAGTTTCAAAAACAACTCCTTCTTGGCGTCTTTGCGACTTGAGCGAAGCGGGCGTGAGCCTTTTTCTGAAATTTCAGGGTAGTTCATCATGAAGGGCATGGAGAGCATGAAGAAGAAGGGCTCACGCAGAGACGCGGAGGCGCAGAGAGTTGAGGGGTGAAGGCAGTCGGAGCGCCTCTCAATAATGAGGAAGCTACCGCCACTAATAAAAGTAAGCGCTGCGTTGGGGGTAAATGTTAACGTTTGTGTGAGTCATTACTGTGCGTGGGTAGATGCTAGGCTGAGTTGTTTTGTTCGCCAGTTTGGGGGCTTGTTGCTTTACAAGATGTAATAAGCAATCTCAATGTGTCTATGAGTAGTAAGCTCGGGATTACTAAAGTGGCAAGATACATTAGGCTTACAAATAGAGTTTTTCCCGTTTCAAATTCCGCGCCAGAAAGGATCAGTGTTTTCGCTACTGAGGTTTTTAGTTCAAGAAAAATTCTAGTGGCAATACCAATGGCAAGAAAAGCTACTGCAATCCGTATATTGCGCGGCAAGTATATCGATCCAATCAACATTGATCCGTATGCGAGAATCTTTAAAGCTGCCAGCCCACTGTGTCCCGCCGGAACTGCGGACATACCGCGCCCTGCTCCATAAACCAAGGAAAATACAAGGTAGAATCCAGATGATAGAATTACGGTATAACGCAAATTGTTATGGAGAGGCCGAAGCATTTTTTTCAGGCGAACAGGAGATGGAAGAGTTGGGAGGTTTTTGTCTTTAGCTTCTGTTTTCGAGGGCGCGCAGCATGGGGGCTTCGTTGGATTCGATGCTGTCGCAGAGTTTGAGTTGGACGCGGGCGCGGTTGAGGTTTTGAGCATCGTAGCTGGTTTTAAAATAAACGTCGCCGGCTAGGTAGTCGGTGACGTAGTCTCTGCCATCTTTTGCGGGTATGACACGTGGTAGTTGCCAGATGCGATCAGCGTGGTCAGCTTCACTCTCGATTCGGCGGTGGGCGTGATCGGTCACCCGTTTCATGTTGGACATGACCAAGGCGGGGTTGGTGAAGACGGTTTTGTTGATGCGCTGGAGGATGAACTGCTTTTCAGAATAGGTGGTGCGTAGAATCACTCGGTAGGTGTCGTTGACGTTGCCGGTGGTGATACTGATTAAAGTGACTAGACGACCCGGGACTTGAAATTTTTTGGCAACTTTTTCTGCTGACATAGGGAAGGGAATTTAGAATTAGGAATTAGGAGCCGAGCGTAGCGAGACAGCCGGAGCTTACTGCACGAAGGCAATTTGGAATTAGGAAAAGAGAATGAGGGGTGGTAACATAGGCTGTTATAAATCCAATAGGCTTTTAACGTGAATCACCGATGCCGGCAAAGAAGAAAAAGAACAACAAGCCTTTGGTAGGCAAGGCGCTGATTAAGGAAGTCTGCCGTCGTATTCGTTTGGCGCGTAGTCGTTGGGACGATCATAATAATCGTGCCTGCCGTCAGGAGCGCGAGAAGGCGATGGCCTTATACGAGAGCCTGAGCAAAGAGGAGCGGGAGAAGGTGCCGCAAGTGCTGCGGGTATGGTTGCGGTATCGCAGTGAGAAGTATTTTGGGCCTGGACGTACGCCGCCGAAGAAAAAGAGCAGGTGAGATGAGATGAGTTTTTAGCTGAAAAAGCTGGACGTGGAATGGGGTTCGGGCTAGGGATTTGTCATGATGAATTCAAAAAAACCTCTGCAAGTTGTCGCTTCATCGCCTGCTGCTTCTCGGCGTCATTTTTTACAAGGTTCAGCGGCTTCGGCAGTAGCGTTGGGTTTTGCTGCTTCGGCTGGCAATGTGGTGGCGGCTGACGCGGTATCCGATCCTTTGAAAGGGCGTATTTTTAAGACGCTGAAAATAGGTATGATCAAGGTCAAGGATGCTTCTTTGACGGAACGTTTTAAGTTAGCCAAACAAGCGGGTTTTCAGGGGGTGGAGTTGAATTGTCCTGGGAGCGATGTGGAGGAAGTGAAAAAGGCGATCAAAGAGTCGGGTTTGATCGTGGATGGTTCGGTTAATGCTGGACATTGGAATATTCGCCACACAGATCCTGACGCTAAGGTGCGGGCAGCAGCTTTAAAAAATCTACAGGATGGTATCAGGGAAACGAAAGCGGTGGGTGGTCACACGATTTTGTTAGTGGTGGGTCACGGCAAAGATGGATCGGAGAAAGAAATCTGGAAGCGCTCGGTGGACAATATCAAACAGGCGATTCCTTTGGCTGCTGAGTTGGGGGTGGCGATTGTGATCGAGAATGTGTGGAACCATTTTTGTTACGATCACGATGGTGGGCATGAGCAGACGGCGGACAAGTTGGCTGCCTATGTGGATGAGTTTAACTCACCTTGGGTGGGCATGCATTTCGACATTGGTAATCACTGGAAATACGGTTCGATGGGGGACTGGATTCGCACCTTGGGTAAACGGGTGATCAAACTCGATGTGAAGGGTTTCAATCGCAAAGAGGATAAATGGGCGAAAATTGGTGAAGGAGATATCGACTTTGCCGATGTGCGCAAGGCGCTGATCGAGATCAATTACCACGGGTGGTTAGCTGCGGAAGTAGCTGGCGGTGGTTTGGATCGCTTGCAAGAGGTTTCGGTTAATCTTGATAAGGCATTTGGTCTGGCGTAGATTTCTATTTACGATGAAAAACTTTTCTTTGTTAGTGTTCTTGCTGTCGTTAGGTCTGTTCACGGTGTCGTGTGCGACCGATCCTGCAGGTGGTGGTGGAGCTGCTGTCAAACCTTACCCGCTCGACAAGTGTTTGGTGATGGACGTGCCTTTAGCAAAAATGGGCAAACCCAAACGCATAGTTTATCAGGGGCAAGAGATGAAGTTTTGTTGCAAACGCTGCGTCAAGGCATTCAAGGCTGACCCTGAGCCCTATTTAGCTAAGCTGAAGTGAAGGGTGAGTCGATCAGTTCACCAAGTATTCAGCTTCTCGCGCTAGGCGCGTGCGCAGGGCTCCGATGCCGTAGCGGTAGCGGGAGGCTGCGGTGTTGGGCGAGATTTCTAAAGTTTTGCCGATTTGATCGAAGGTGAGGTCGCCCCATATTTTGAGGGTGATGACTTCTCGGTATTTGTCAGGAATGGAAGAGAGAGCGACTTGCAAAGCTCGGCTTTCGTCATCTTCTGGTAGTTCGAACCAAGATACAGGATCTCCTGCTTCGGCGACAAAAAATTCTTCACGGCGGGTGCGACGATCTTGGCTGCGTCCTTGATCGATAGCGCAACGGCGGATGTTAGTGTAAACGAGACCGAGGATTTTGTCTTCAGGTTGATCTCCAACGGTTTTCCACGTTTTAACCAGGGCTTTCTGCATGACATCCTCAGCATCTGCTTCACTGCGCGATTGTTGACGTGCGTACAGCATCAATTTCGAACCGTGTGTCCGAATCCAATCCTCCCATGAGATGATTTTTGCCATTTTTTACTATCTAGGTCTGCTACTATCTAAAATACTTACTTCTGAGTTCTACACAATAAGGCGTCAAGAGGGAAGCTTTCTGTTTAAAAAAAGGATTCACCGTTTCTTGAGCAGTTTGGCGGTTCTTTTTTTGAGCCAGTGCTGATAGAGATCCACATCTTGTTTTAATAGGTCGACAGTTTGTAGAGTGGGGCGGGTTTCTGAAACGACGAGACCTTGATAGTCTATGTTGGCGAGGGCGGTGAATACTTTTTTTCCTAAACGGGGGTTGAAGCTGATCGGTTGATGCTCCTTACCGCTGGGGTGATAGCCAGGCAAGTGAACGCGGCGAACTTGACTGCCGTGCTGTTTGAGGAACTTTTTCAGGGTTTTGAGTAAAAGATCGAAATGGCCTTGTTTGAGGGTGTATTTCCACATGTGTTCGACGTCGAGGGTCAAGTAACGATTACTTGCGGCCCACTGCCAGAAATTCTTGAGATTGAGTCGATGGTTTTCTACGGCTAGGCAGAGGTCAGGATCGATATCGAGCAGATCTTGGCCGTAGAGTTGGTACATGGGGTGGTGGATCACCATGGCGTCACAATCGAGCCGGCGATAGAGTTTGACGGATTTTTTTAACTGTTTGGGTGAGAGCGGGGGGCGGTTGGGGAAGTGCAGGCCATAATTCAGGTTATACTGTTCTGCGAGTTCGGCTAGGCCTTTCCATTGGTCGAGGTGTTTGTTATTGAGAAAAAGTTCAGCGTGGCGGAAGCCTGCCTCTTGCGCGTGTTTTAAGCGTTTAGGTAGCGGGGCGGCTTTGGTCGCAAATTTCAACTGAGGAGATGGCGGAGTGGTCATTTCAATTCTTTTTTCCAGCTTTTGATTTGAGTCTGAGCAACTTCGATGGCGAGCTCGAGTTTACGGATGTCACCATCTATTTTTTTGAGAGATCGATCTAGGTCCACTGGAGAGCGTTTGATGCTACCGCTGCGTTTACGGTAGTACTGAGAAGTTTTGATGCGGTCTTTTCTGAGAGAGGCTATTTTCTGCTGGGCACGGCTAATTTTTGTTTCTAGAAGTTTGATCTTGGGTGGGATGGAGAGTTGGTATTGCTCGAGCTCGCGACGTTGGCGCTGGATAAAAGCTTTTTCGAGCAGAGACGTAGGTGACTCTTGAGTTTTTGTTGGAGAAGCAGATTTTGCGGATTGAGTTGGTTTTTCTTCAGCGAGCAAAGTTTGTGAGGAGACCAAAACGGGGGCAGGAAAAAAACGCTTTTGTAACTCTGGGCTAAGTTGAGCGTAGGGGATATTCACCCAGCCTGCTGTGTATTTGACCCGTAGGGTGTCGTCGCTGATTTGGATGACGGTGCATTGTGGCAACTGGCGTCCGTTATTGAGCACTACAGTGCCGAGTTGAGTGCCAATCAGGTTTTCTCGAAAGGCAGCGGTCAAGGTTTTTAAGCTTGAGTCGAGTGGGGAGATGGATTTTTTGAGGTCGGCGTAGTCTTGTTGCAAAGCTTGGTATTCGCGATTTTGAGCATTGAGCTTTTTTTGCGTTTGTACGAGTCGGTCTGCGACTGCCTGATCTTGTTTGAGGATCGAAGTTTCGCTGGCTTGGAAAGTTTCGTTTTGCTGCTGTAGTTTTACTATTTCTGCTTGCAGCCTCTGGTAGCGTTGTTGCAGTTGAGTGTATTCTTTTTCGATGGGGCTCAGTGGTGGATCAGAGGTGGTGCCATCTTCTCTACGTTGGCAAGCGGAGGTCACCAGTAAGCAGAAGAGGCTCAGTCGGATAAAATGGATGGGCTTGGCTTTGATCATGGATTCGCGGTGGCGCGGATAGTTTTTGAATTATAGCTCTGCTATGGAAAGTTGTGCTAGTTTATTATTGATGAAAATGACGATTCATAGGCAAATGAAATGGGTGTTAGCGGTGGCATTGGCAATATTGGTCACTGGCTGTGATGACCCGGCAAGTGAGGTTGGTGGCAATGGGCAGCCTAAAAAGGGGGGGGGCGGTGGTGAAAAGGTGCAGCAAGATTGGCCACTTTTCCGTCGTGATGCGCAAATGCAAGGGGTATCGAAAGAGGATTTACTAGCTCCGCTCAAACTGTTGTGGGAGTTTCACCCCGAGCAGAAGCAGGTAGATGGTAAAAAAAGAAAACGTCCGTATCCGATCAAAGCGACGGCGGTGATCAAGGAAGGCTTGGTGTATGTAGGTTCAGAGCAGTCGCGTTTTTTCTGTCTCGATCTGAGTGATGGGAAACTGCGTTGGGAGTATCAGTCGCAGGGACCGATCACAGGGCCAGCGGCAGTGATAGGGGAGCAGGTTTATTTTGGCTGTCAGTATGGTTTTTTGTATGCTTTGGATTGTAAGACAGGGAAAGAACTGTGGAAATTTGAGGCGGATGACAAGATCGAAGGTGGGGTGAATGCGCTCGAGGTGAAGGATGAAAAGTCGGGTGAGATGCAAATGCGCTTGTTTTTTGGCAGTTATGATAATCACTTGTATGCCTTGGATGCTGCGACAGGGAAAGTGGTGTGGAAGTATGAAACAGATAACTACTTGGTGGGAACGCCGTCGGTGGTGGCGGGGGAGCAGGCTGCGGTGATCGTGGGAGGCTGCGATGGATTGCTGCATGTGATTTCTGCGCAGAGTGGCAAGGAGTTGCGCAATTTTGATGTCGGGGCGTACATCCCTAATTCGGCAGCGGTTCGAGACGGTATCGCCTATGTGTCTCATTTTGGCGGAGAAGTCGGTGCCTATGATGTGACTGCGGGTGAGGAGGTCTGGAAGGTGGTGGATGAAAAAGGGGTGGAATTTTATGCTTCTCCAGCGGTGACTAAGGATAGAGTGTATGTGGGAGGTCGGGATAAGGCCTTGCGTTGTCTAGATCGAGTGGACGGCAAGGAGTTGTGGCGATTCTCCACTCGGCGAGCGGTGGACAGCTCGGCGGTGGTGTGTGACAGTGCTCTCTATGTAGGCGGGATGGATGGACGCTTGTATGCCGTCGATCCTAAGAGCGGAGAGGAATTGTGGTCTTATGAACTCGGCGCTAAGTTCAGTGCCTCGCCAGCGATCTCTAGAGGGGTGTTAGTGATCAGCGGAGAAGACGGGGTGGTTTATGCTTTTGCGAGTGAGTAATGGTAAACCACACGGCACGACATTTTTGAAGTTGAAGAGCTCAACCACAACCGAGCGTAGTGAGATAGTCGGAGATTATTACTCGAAGGTAAATTGCACAGCCGAACGGAGTGAGACAGACGGAGTATTTTTTTGGAGTCAAATTAGCACTGATGAAGAAGAGGTGATGAAACTTTCTGAGTATCTGAAATCTCTTACTGAAGAGGAGCGCGATTTCATAGCGGGCCTAGATTACGAAAACGATTTTTCGGAACATCGTAAGGAGCTGGATCGTGTCATCATGAATGGTGGGAATATTGATTCTAAGAAACAACTTTGGTTTCCATACGAAGTTGTGGAATTAGGTGAAAACTGGTTTCAGGATGGGCATGAGCGGGAGTTTGTAGCTTGTGCCGGAATAGTTCTGCATAACATTTTTACTGGAGCTGATCAGATGAATGATGTGGACATAGATATGGATGTGGTTCTCAATAGCCTGAACAGAATCGATGAGGATTTGAGGCTGCTACTAGAACCACTCCTGGAAGCAGCTATCGTGGTCGAGGAAAGACGGAAATCTAACAAGAGTTAGCTCAGAGCTTTGGCAATGATGCGGCCGAAGTCGTCGAGGTCGGCGATTTCTTCTTGCGAATAATCGTAGGCGGTGGGCTTGGCGACGCCAAGGATGCCGAAGAGTTCGTCGTATTGACCTGCTTGCAAAAACATCGGTGGGGCGGAACCGTTCGGCTTGAGCGATAGCGTTTGACGTCAAAATGCAAGAATAATCTCCTGACCCCTTCCGCGGGGAGCAGTGAAAGTAACAGTTTAGCTGTTTTCGCCCTCTAATTGCTCGGTTCCATGGGAGTTCAATTATTTTTCTTGCTTTATAGCGGTTTGTGCTGTTTCATTCAGGCGTATTAGAACGCCTGAATGAAATCTAAATA
>JAKISY010000093.1 GCA_021648365.1 Verrucomicrobiales bacterium | reverse complement strand
CCTGTTCCAATTAGTGTCATCTGCAGCTGCAGCGCCTGCTATCGGGTCAGTAGCAAACAAAGTGCTCATCCACACTGGCCAAGTCCCATTCATCGGTGGGGTCTGTTGAAAAACAGCAAGTTGCTCAGGAAAGTTACTATAAGCGCGTCTTGCCATTTCAGGATACGGAACTCCAATATCCCCACCTCCACCAGTTTTTGTGACAAAATGTCGATCATTGGTGGGAAGGTTCTGTCCACCTGCAGCTGCACTCGGCTGAGGAGTCCCGTCTGCATTACAAATCAAAAGCACTCCCACTTCTACAATCGTATTAAATCGTCCAAATCCCTGCGTATTGACTCCCTGATAATTAATCTTTATCGGCGTAACCTGTCCATGCCCCATGTGCAAACCTCGACTATTTCCGTCATTCAGACGATAATTGGTATAAGTTAAATGATTTTGACCATTAGCCGCAGTAAATGCGTCCAAGTAATTAGGGTAAATCGTATCATCAAAAAGGTTGGTCGAGCGAATGTAATCAAAAATCTCCGTCAATAGTTGATTTTGATTTTGATCCCCATACTTCGCTGCAAAATTTCCACCAAAACCTGGTATATTGGTTTCCATCAAAGTATCTAGATAGGCATACAAGTCGCGGTTACGCCTAATATTATTATAATCAACCGTCGTGCTATCCGCATTTTCACGCTGAAAATAATATTGGAATTTATTCACATAGCCTCCTCCTGGATTATTCCCCAGCTCCGCAGTGAAGCGAATCAAATTATCAAAAGGAGTGGTATATTGCTCGTCTGCTTGACTCCTCTTATTATAAGTCGGCCAAATTGCAACCCTCGGCGTATTAAAGAGCGTCACCTCTGGAGCTCGACTGGTTGCCGTCAGGAAAAAACTAGACCTCGCTAACAGTTCTGCCGCATCGCCACCCTGCATAAACTCTGCTGGAAATCGGTTCTCCGTGCGATCTGGGCGCATGATGAACTCATCTAACGACGCATAAAGGCGATCTTTATCAGGCACCAAGCCATTCGGTTCTGTTGCTTTCACCGATCCTGCCCGTGACCCGCCACCCACCACACGTGGCGTCAGTTCATACAGCATGTCCATCGCGGTACGATTGAACACAATATCAGGTTTGTTAGGAAAAAACACGGGAGACAGCGATGTCGTCGCAGGATGAGCAGGGTAACGCTGCCACTCTTTTTGCGCTGGCTGATAGCGACCAAAATTACGGTCGATGTCTCCACCAGTACGCGGCGTGTCCCACACCATACCACCCGCTGCTGTATTGACATTCAGCTTAGTGGTTTCATCATCCGTCCAGAAAGCCACACGACCGACAATGGGATTTTGCTCAGTAGGATTAGCCCCCCCTATTGCTACAAAACGATTGCTATTATCCAGATAGCCCATCGAACCGTCTTCTAGTTGATAGAGCCACTTCACTGGCATTGGCAAAGCCTCGGCTTGTCCATCTGCTCGCCTAATCGCACCTGCCAGTGGGCTCTGCCCAACAGCTGCCGTGTTATAATCAAACCCTTCAATCTGTTGCACACTTCTAGCTCGTGGATCCACGATCGGGTAATATACATTATTCCCACGTATCACCGGTTCATTCAAATCGACAAAAATGGCTGGGCTTGAACTCCAGCCGCTAAGTTCAGCAACATCTTGACCTGCCAAAGCAGCCTCCACTTGCTCCACCATCTTATCATCCGAATAAAGCTTAAAGCCATTGCTCATCGTGCCAGCCACGTCATAGTTCCGTATCACCCCAGGCTGTGAAGCCCACGCATAATCACGCGTTGCGCTACCATAATTGGTCGTCGCCTTGCGGATCTGCCCGATCACCATGTTCACTGCCGTCTCGGACAAATGTTTTGCCTCCATGCCCTGCGCATAACTGGTCGCCGATTCCAGCTCGGTCTGCGCCATGGTGAAAAAAGTCAGCACCAAGATGGTCGCCAGTGACATCACCGTCAGCACGGTCAACAAGGCGACTCCCTTCTTTTTCTGCTGTTGCGGTCTTTGCTCCTTGCGACCTTTGATCTTCATTTGTGTTTTCATGATCTAGCTAATTTGAGGTTCTACAGCTATAAAGCTACTCGATATCTATTGTTTTACAATGTAAATGCCGTAAACACAATGTTAATACAAGAAAAAAAGGAGTTTTTTTGAAAAAAAGGTGATTTTCACCCCAGATACACCTCCACTAAAACCACCTATACCTTGGAGTGCTGCGGCTCGACGCAGCTTTTTTTGAAGGACCGCGGCTCAAAAAGCAACCATTCAAGCGGTAGCGGAGCTATTAAAAAGTAGCATGGGTGTCCTCACCCGCTGATTGTGATCGGCAGTAATAGGGAGCGGGTGAGGACACCCACTCTACGTTACAATCACGCACATTTCTTTCACTCTCCCACCTAAATAGTTATCAAAAACAGCGTTTAAACACCTAAACTCCTCCTACTCCTCAACTAGAAAAACTCCTACTCGACCCCTTCTTTTCATAAGTCGGAGCTGGCATCACCTGCACCTTCCCACCCAATTTGATAATATCCTGCCGCAAGCGCTTGATCTTGCCCTTCATCATCGAGCTTTGCGAGCCATTCAAAGCACCCGATGACAGTTCGCCCTCTAACTCACGCACCTTCTCCCGCAATCTCGCAATTTCCTTCTGGCGATTCTCTCGCCGCAGATCCGTTACCGTCTTGACCACCTTTTTCGAAATCGGCAAAATCTTCACAAAACTCTGATCTTCTGGCGATAGTTTCGCAATCGGCAAGTCAAAAGTCTTCTGATCTTTGGCTCTAACAATCGTGATATGGGTCGCCGTGCGATTAACAATACTAACCTGCAAACTCTTTCCATCCTTGCTGGTGATGGTGCGCTCAACAGGCAGGCGTAATTTCACCCTCACCACTCCATCTTGCTCCTGCCCACTACCCGAATACTCCATTTCACCATCCACCACAGAACTCGACTTCTTACAACTCGGCAAACTCACCGCTGCCACTAGCACTGATAGCATCACCACAACTTTGATTCCAAATTTCATAAGTCCAACAAAGCCGCATTCACAGCTAGATCAAGTCCCAGCCATCAGCTTCTTTTAAAACATCAAAATTGTTTCTTCCCATCAATCTTTGCCATTCACCAACCACAGGCACGAAGGAGCGCGCCTCTCCGACAACCAATCTATCCCCCGTTTCTGCATTTTCTGCGCTTTTCTTCAGCTAAACGGGGTCCCTCCTTTCCCATCCTCACAACATCTCCACCAAACAACACTACATTATAAGAGACGGCCGTCCTTTATAATGTAGTGTTACTCTATTGAGAAACCCCTGTTTTTCCCGATTTGCGCAAGGCGCGAAGCAGTAAAACCTCCCTCTCGCAGAGATCAACTCAATCCTTAGCCCGAGTCGTCAATCCAGCATCGCCCACCAACTTGAGCAGACGATCAATATTCAACGGCTTGCTGAGTAGTCCACGCACTCGCGCATCACGCATCAGTTCCTGATGCTGCATGTTTTGCCCCTTCTCCACGATGTAGATCACCGCAGGAGTTGCTCTCACACCCGCATGGCAGTGACCATAGGCCTTATCCACCAGCTCATACAACAGCTCTCCGTCAATGCTTGGTAATGATAAGCAGAATATAAAAAGCTTATAAGGTCTTTTTAAAGCCATCTCAAATCCGTAAAGCGCATCTGGCGTGGTATCCACTTCAGCTTGTGTGAAGGCCTGCAAAGCCTCACGAATTAGGCGCAGCGTTGGCCCCGCATGATGCACCACCAGCACTCGCTCTGAATTAGCCGGCACAACGCCCTTTTCCTGTTCGCCTTTGCTTTTAGCGTGTATATCTTCTTCTGTCATTGCTATTTCATTACAAGCTACATGCCAGCCCAGCCATCATCCTTCATCAAAATCACCGGTGCCCGGCAGCACAATCTGCGCAACCTAAGCGTCGACATCCCTCGTCATCAACTGGTGGTCATCACCGGAGTCTCAGGGTCGGGCAAGTCGTCGCTCGCTTTTGATACCCTATACGCAGAAGGTCAGCGGCGCTATGTCGAAAGTTTGTCCGCTTACGCTCGCCAATTCCTCGAACAAATCGCCAAACCTGACGTCGATTTTATCGAGGGACTCTCTCCCGCCATCGCCATCGAACAGCGTGGCTCCGCGCCCAATCCTCGCTCGACCATCGCCACCACCACCGAGATCTACGACTACCTGCGCATCCTCTACGCAGCTATAGGCAAGCCTCATGATCCAAAAACTGGCGAAGCACTGATCCGTCACACCACCCACGACATCGTCGAAGCTCTCTGCGCTTTGCCCGAAAAATCGCGCCTCATCCTGCTCGCCCCAGTCACACCACCCAGCGATGCCGAGTCCCAGAATAGCCTCATCCTCAGTTTGCAGAAACAAGGTTTTGTCCGCATCCGCATCGATGGTGCCATCATCGATCTAGAAGACTCTGCGGCGGTGATGAAAAAAAAGTCCCCGCGCGCTGTCGAAATCGTCATCGACCGCTTGGTCATCCGCTCCGATGTGCGCACTCGCCTAGCCGACTCGGTCGAAACCGCCTTGAAATGGAGCCACCAACATCGCCTGCTCGCCATCACCCAAGAAGATGCGCAGGCTGCCGAAACTTTACTCACCTTCACCACCACCTACACCAACCCTAATACAGGCTTCACGCTAGGCGAAATCACCCCACGACATTTTTCCTTCAACTCCCACCTCGGAGCCTGTCCTAGTTGTCACGGACTCGGCAATCAACTGCACTGTGATCCCACGCTGCTGGTGCCGGAGCCAGACAAAAGCCTCAACCAAGGCGCGATCAAAACCTGGTGGTCAAAAAACAAAAAACTGAGAGCCACCCAAGACCGTCAAATCATGGCGGTCGCGGCCCATTTTCAAGCCGATCCCGATGCCCCCTTCGAGGATCTCGACGATGATTTCAAAACAGCCCTGTTCGAAGGCACCGGCGATACCTCCATCGCCAGCGGTCTGAAAAGCGGCAAGCGCACGATCAGCAAACCTTACGAAGGGCTGATCCACCAAGCGCAACGCTTATGGGAAACCAGCGACAGCCCTTTCACCCGACGCAATGTAAAACGCTACATGAACAGCTCTCCCTGCACTCGCTGCCAGGGCAGACGGCTCAAAAAATCCATCCTCGCGATCACCTTACCCCATCAAAAACAAGAGCTCTCCATCGACCAGTTCATCCAACTCTCAATCGAAGACGCTGGCGGCTGGCTCGATCGCATCAAGCTGACCGACAGCCAGCAAAGCTACGCCCAAGACATCCTCAAACAAATCCACAAACGCCTCGATTTCCTCAACGAAGTAGGACTCAGCTACCTCACCCTCGACCGCCCCAGCGCCTCCCTCTCCGGCGGCGAAGCTCAACGCATCCGACTCGCCACCCAACTCGGTGCTGGGCTCAGCGGCGTACTCTACGTGCTCGACGAACCCTCCATCGGCTTGCACCAGAGTGACAACGACCGCCTGCTCACCACGCTCAAAAACTTGCGCGACCTCGACAACACCGTCATCGTGGTCGAACACGACGAGGACACCATCCGCGCCGCCGACTACGTGCTCGACCTCGGTCCCGGCGCTGGCAGCGAAGGCGGCCACCTGCTCGCCCACGGCACCCCTGAAGAAATCGCCCAGAACCCCGCTTCCATCACCGGTCAGTTTTTATCAAAAAAACGCCACATCCCGCTGCCAAAACCAGCCCCCCATCTCGCCGCCTTATTCCAAAAAAACCGTGGCACCCTCGACATCATCAATGCCAGTGAGCACAACTTAAAAAACATCACCGCGCGTTTTCCCATCGGTTATTTCACCTGCGTCACTGGTGTCTCGGGTAGTGGCAAATCCACCCTCATCGATGACATCCTCCGTCGTGCCGTCGCCCAACAACTGCATCGCGCAAAAGTGAAGCCTGGCGTGCACTCATGCATCAAGGGACTCGATCAAATCGACAAAATGATCGTCGTCGATCAATCCCCGATAGGACGCAGCCCCCGCTCCAACCCTGCCACCTACAGCGGACTCTTCGACCCTATTCGTGAACTGTTCGCCAAACTGCCCGCCGCCCGTGCGCGCGGTTACAAAGGCGGACGTTTCAGCTTCAACGTCTCCGGTGGGCGCTGCGAGAATTGCCAAGGGGATGGCTCGATCAAAATCGACATGCACTTCATGTCCGACGTCTATGTCACCTGCGAAGCCTGCCAAGGCAAACGCTACAACCGCGAAACGCTCGACATCGCCTATCGCGGAAAAAACATCGCCGAAGTCCTCGCCATGACCATCAACGAGGCTTACGATTTTTTTCAAAAACTACCGCTGATCGAAAAAAAACTGCGCGCGCTCAAAGACGTCGGCCTCGGCTACATCGCCCTCGGTCAAGCCGCTACCACCCTCTCCGGCGGCGAAGCGCAACGTATCAAACTAGCCAGCGAATTAGCCAAAAACAGCACTGGAAAAACCCTCTACCTGCTCGACGAACCCACCACCGGTCTGCACTTTGCCGACATCGAGATCTTACTAGAAGTCTTCTATCGCCTACGTGATGCGGGCAATACCCTGATCGTCATCGAGCACAATCTAGACATCATCAAATGCGCCGATTGGATCATCGACCTCGGCCCAGGCGGCGGCAAGCACGGTGGCGAGATCGTCGCCAGCGGAACCCCTCAAGACATCGCCAAAGATCCCAACAGCCTAACCGGTCAGTATTTAAAAAGGCACGCCTTCTGATTTGGCTGCTTTAGTCTGGATCACTCAGATACCAAACCTTGCTCACGGAGTTTTCCCAGAACTCGACTCACCACTTGTTCCAAGTCCAGCTCCGAGCTGTCCACCACCTCAGCGCCCTCAGCAGCGACCAAGGGCGAAGCCTTGCGAGTAGAATCCTGACGATCTCGATCAGCGATGCTATCGACAATGCCTTGCGCTTTTCTGCGTTGCGCCCGGACTTCAGGCGAGGCATCGATATAGAATTTATAGGGCGTATCAGCAAAAACCACCGTGCCGATATCCCGCCCCTCCATCACCACATTGCAGTGATCCAGGTAAGCTCGTTGAGCAGCGACCAGCCGCTCTCTCACTTCAGGATAGGTGGCAATTGCAGACACCGTCGAATTCACCGCATCCTCCGTCAGTGCTTCTCCAGGATCCACGCCATTCACCAAAACCGTGCCAACTCCCTCGCACTCACCGCACTCAAACTTAGTGTCCGCCAACAATGTCAAAACTTGACTCTCATCCGTCACATCAATGCCTGCTTGAACGGCTTGCCAAGCAAACGCTCGGTACATAGCACCCGAATTCACAAACACATAACCCAAGTCCTCAGCCACCCTTCGCGCCACCCTGCTTTTACCCGAAGCTGCTGGCCCATCAATCGCAATCGCAATGTTCTTCATAGTGAAATCCTAAATATTACCCTCGCATCAACCTTCCATCACCTGCCTCAACTCTTTATCAAAGCCAGGATAAGAGGTATTCACACAGTCCACATCCGTCACCAAGGTTTCCCCGTCGGCAAACAGCCCCGCAATGGCAAACGCCATCGCGATACGGTGATCGCCCTGACTGTCGATCTCTGCGCCATGCAATGCCGCACCGCCTTCGATCTCCATTCCTTCTTCGAACTCTTGCACCGGCACTCCCATGCTACGAAGCCCGTCCGCTACGGCTGACAAACGATCCGATTCTTTCACCCTCAGCTCCCCAGCATCCTTGATCACCGTGCGACCTTTTGCGAGAGCTGCCGCGACAGCTAAGATGGGGATTTCGTCAATCACATTGGGGATTTCAGAGCCTCCGATTTCAGTCGCATTCAAATTGCCACCATGAATCTCCACCGTGCCACAAGGCTCAGCACCGGAGTCATCCACCACCACCGTGATCGATGCACCCATGCGTTCTAAAATATTCAATACTCCCGTGCGAGTCGAATTGAGCCCCACATTTTTGATCCGCAAAACAGCTCCTGGAGTAGCTGCCACAGCAACCATCCAAAACGCCGCACTCGAAATATCACCCGGCACCAACAAATTGCGCGCCTCGGCTGCCTGCCCACTGCAAATAGAAACCGCATCGCCATCGCGCAACGTTTCCACCTTGAGATAGTTCAGCATGCGCTCGGTATGATCTCTGGTCGGCGCCGATTCGTGCACCACAGTTTCCCCTTGGGCTGACATACCAGCTAACAGGATGGTGCTTTTCACTTGAGCGCTAGCGACCGGCATCTGGTAGTCGATCGCCTGCAACTCGTTGCTGCCCGTGATACTCAGTGGTGCCGTTTGTTTCTCACCCGTGCCTTGCAAGGTGGCACCCATCAAAGTCAAAGGGTCGATGATTCGCCCCATTGGCCGTTTGGACAAGGAGTCATCACCGATCAACTGAGTCTCAAAATCCTGCGTCGCTAAAATCCCCGACAACAAGCGCATCGTCGTTCCAGAATTTCCACAATCGATCGGCTGCTCTGGTTTGCTGAATTGACCGCCAGTTCCATGCACCAGCAAGCGCACCGGACCATAGTCATTTTCCTCAAGCACCTCGATTTTCACACCGAGAGCGCGCATCGCCCCTACCGTTGCTAGACAATCCTCACTGGGTAAAAATCCCGTAATCTCACAAGAGCCGTTAGTCAGAGAAGCTAACATAACTGACCGATGCGAAATACTTTTATCCCCCGGCACTTCCAATTCGGCTGAGAAAGCTTTAGCTCGTTTGACTTTGAAATTTTGCATCACGTTTATTATCTTATATCATCTCTCTGCCACCGAATCCCGATGACCTTTAGCGTCTGAGAGAAAGCGCATCAAATTTTCTTCATCTTTCTCTTCTAGAAAAGCATAAGCGTCACCCAGTTGCGCTTGCAAAACCTTCAGCTCCGCCATCACCGCCAAGCGGTTTTCCATCAAAATCTCAGTCCACATCTCAGGAGCACCGGCAGCGATACGGGTGCTATCGATGAAGCCTGTCCCAGCAAGCTCGGTAGCTTTTGCCTCTCCGTCGAATGCCACTTCGACCACCGCTGCCGCGACCAGATGCGGCAAGTGGCTGATCCTCGCCACCAAACAGTCGTGCTCAGCTGATGGCATCACTCGCACCCTCATGCCTAGCTTCTCCCAAAACTGCTGCAAGGCTTGCAGCTTCGCGTCTTCAACCTCAGAACTATCAGCGGGCGGAGTGAGCACACAACAGGCGCCTTCAAATAAATCATCCCGCGCATGAGCCATCCCCATCTTCTCAGAACCCGCCATCGGATGACTGCCAATGCAGGTGATATCCGTATCACCAAAAACTTGATCAAACACCTGCATCACCGGCTCTTTCACACTGCCCACATCAGTGATGATGCACCCCGAAGCCATTCCACCCACGTCGCGAATAGCGAGCGAGAGCTCTTGCATGATTCCCACCGGCGTGGTCAAAATAACTAAATCAGCCTTCGCCAAAACTTCTTTCAAATCCGTCGAAGCAAGATCCACGAGGTCATTTTGCACAATCTCATCGATCACCACCCTGCGCCTGCCCCATAGGTGAACTTGCACATCAGGACACAATCGACGCAGTGATAAAGCCAGAGATCCCCCTAGCAAACCCGGTCCCAAGATAGCAATGGTTTTAAAATCCAAGACCCTGACCTCAAATGATTAAATAAGCCTCAGATTTCACTCTCGGCACAGTTACTTAGCGCAGATACCCAACTCACCCAAGGTTAAGGCACACGGAAATAAATCTTCTTACCTGGTTTGGTCGGATCAGGAATCTCGACGGGTGTTCCAGGTGCGATACCGCGCACATCGATCTCTCCTAGACCATCGTGAGGCGAAGGCAAAGTCACAAAACCACCCTTGCCAGGCACCGGTTTTCCAAAAGGATAGGATTTCAGCTTACTAGGTGGATTCGATTTCGAATCGCTTCCTTTTTTACCAGCATCCTTCATTTTATTATCTTTTTTGCCATCGTTAGCAGCCACATTGCCAGCACCAGGAGTCGCTCCTAGCTTGCCGTCTGCAGGTGGTGTGTTCGGACTGCCTGCGCCAAAACGACTACCAGCTGGATCCGTCGTATTACCCGCCTGGGCATTTTGCTCAGCGGCGGCAGGATCGCCACCAAAGCCAAATCGGTTCTTTTTCTCTTTCTCAGCAGCCGCATTAGCAGCTTGCGTGCCTCCATGCCCATAGCGTGGAGGTTTGTTCCATATTGCCGCGTCCTGTTGTGGAGGTCTCGTTTCACAAGCACCCAAGCCGAAGGCTACCACTACTATCGCTATCCCTGAAATTGATTTCATTTTAGATTATTCTTAAACCTTATTTGATACTTAAGCATTGCTTACGCTATTATTATGCCAAGTCTATGCACATTAGGTAAAAAAGTGGACTTTCTCAAGTCTTATCTATCACTCTTCAAAATTCTAAATTTCCCACCTGAACGACGAATCAAGCGTTTCCACTCTTTCACATCATCTGATTTCGGCTGAAATCCCAAAAATTGAATCACTGCGGGCTGCTCTAAACCACCCTGCAAGCGAGCCAACTCACGCTTCAGCTCCTTGTAGGGAATGTCCTTGATACCCCCTTCCGGACGCCATTGGAAGCTAGCATCTGAGATGATAAAGATCAGATCAGGCTTCATTCGGAAGCTCTGCTCCAGCACCGCAACCAATCCGCGAGGATTAGAAACCACCCCCTTGCCAGACATCGTGCCGGTCTTCACCCACTCATTCTGCACCCACAGTTTAGCTTTCTTTTTATTGCCATCCGTCGCCGCCTGCAATTCAGGACTGAACATTTTGAAATTCTGAGTGAACTGAATCATCGAAAATTTGGACGAGATCGGCAATCCATCGATCAATTTCAAAGTCTCATCCCTCACCCGACTCAGCGGGATCCCCATCGACATGGCCTTATTGACCACACTCGAGGACACATCAAACAACAAAACCAAACGCTCCCCCTCCGCCTTCATACCAAAAAAACTCAAGCCCTTGCCACTTCCTCGTCCGCCGCCACCTTTCAAACCCGCCCCCAAACCACTCCCCATACCCGCCGATCCTACCAGCCCCGCCACTTGATCCGAAATCAACTCAGCAGGATCAAGTGGCAGCATCTGCGCCATATCTACCGTCGGCAAATCAGGCAAAGCAAAATCGATCGGACGGATACTGACCAACTTATCCGTGAACACCGGTTTGGGTGACATCGCTTCATGTTGCAACAAGTTCATCTTCTGCTCGGGAATTTTCGGAGGTATTTTCACCAACTTTTTCACCTCAAACACCGCTTCTGGTTGCTTCCAGTAGCGAGCCACCGTCCACAGACCAAATAACACTAAGGCAATCACATGCACCGCGATGCTGCCTACGATCACCGAAAAGATCATCCCTCTGCGCCGGATCCTCGCGACCTCCTTCATGTCCACTTTGGCAGCTTTTTTCTCAGCGTCGCTAGTGTCTAACTTGATAGCAATCATAAACCACCTCCCTCATCGCCGCCTGAATCTCCCGCAGCAAAAGTCACCCCCTTGATTTCTGCAAGCGCGCAAGCATTGAGCACATCCACCAAACGCTGATGCTTCACCTCATCTTCAGGAGCCAAAGTGATCAGCGCCTCTGAGCGACTCCTTTGCGCAGCTAATTTGAAGCGTTTTAATACCACCACCAATTCACCTAATGCCCTATCTCCCGCTTCGCCAAGCACTTGTTCGTTGAGCACCACCTGCCCCGATCGCAAAATCACAATGCGTTGTTCGTCTGGTATATCCAAAGCCTCCTCCTGACTCACTTGACCCGGCAGAGCAATCGAAATATCCGCCTCGGGTTTGATCGGTTTAGACGTCACCATGAAAAACACCAACAACAGAAAAACCATGTCGATCATCGGCGTCATCTGCATCTCCACCACCTTGGCTATTCTGCGTTTTCCCCTCTTCATTTCCCTAATGCGCTCACTTCCATTTCACTTGCGGTAAGTTCCAAAAATCACATCCAAAGCCCCGGCCTCCGTCGCCATCTTCATGAACTCACGAACCTTACGCGCTGGCGTATCCTGATCCGCACGCAGATAAATCCTCAAAGGCGGAAAATCCACAAAACGCTTCTTCAAGTAAAGCCGCATCTCCTCGCGAGAATACCTTCGCCCTCCCACATAATATTCCCCCTGCCCATCAATGTTAATCGTATCCCTATTTTTCAAATCTTTAGGCACCACCGCACTCATCGCAGACGGCAAACGAATCTCCCGCTTACGGCTCTCCTCCGTCATCCGCGTCGTCACCATGAAAAAGATCAACAACAAAAAAGTCATATCAATCATCGGTGTCATCTGAAACGACACCTCCCCATCAAAAGCTCTTTTTTCTCGACGAATCATTCCCCCAGCCCCTCACTCGGCTCATCAGCCGACTGCAAACGAATCTCTCCAGATAAAACATCGATAGCAAAAGACGCATTTTTCTGAATCAGCGAAACCGTCGCCATCAGTTGATTGCGAAAGTAAAAATAGAAAAACATCGCAGGTATCCCTACCAACAAACCGCCCGCCGTCGTTCCCATCGCCTTCTTGATACCTCCCGCCAAATCTTGTGGCTCCGCATTGCCACTAGCCAACTGATCAAAACTTTCAATCATCCCCCACACCGTGCCCAACAAACCTATCATCGGCGCCAGCGTCGCAAAAACATTAAGATAATTCACCCACACCATCTGCTTGAGTTCCTCCTGATCCAAGACCTCCGCAGCCGCTTCATCCATCGAAGATTTGTTGGCTTTATCCCGGTCGAAATTCACCTTTAACAACGCCGCAGCGATCACATTGGAATAACTGTTGGGATTAGCCTGGCACAAAGTATAAGCCTGACTCACATCTTTTGCCGCCATCGCTTGATTGACCTGATCCACTAACGACTTAGGAGTCATTTTACGCGAAGTGATCTGCACAAAACAATAAACAATCACCGCAATCGTTCCGATCGAACACAGCATCAAGACATGCATAAACCAGCCGCCCTCGCTATACACATCCAAGGCCGAACGCGTTTCATCGGGAGGTGGAGATTCCACTTGCTCAGTTGCCTTAGCATCAGCGCTATCATCCGCCGCCGCCTTCTGAGCAACCGCGCTACTCAGTGAAAAACACCCGAGAACCAGAATCACCACCGCCACTTGCCAGCCTCTACTACGCTGCCAACTCGGCTTCTCATTATTCATTCTTGTTTTGACCATCATTCTTACCTTTCATTTTCTTTTGTAGTAACTGTAGTTTCTCACGTGCTAACTTCGCATCCACGCTATCAGGGTAGATCTCCACCACATCCTCCAGCACAGCTTGTTTACCAAAATCATCCGCCACAAAGTCATACAACTCAGCCGCCGCCATCAAACCCTGCGCAGCCAAAACACGCTGCTCACTGTGGAACAAGAAGGGTTTGAGACAGTAATCGATGGCAAGGTGATACAGACGCTGACGTTCTGGCAGCACCTCTTCATCCTGTTGCCAACGCGGATGTTTATTTTGCAAAGATCTCAGTTCAATCAAGGCGATCTGTGCCAATAACAGTTGCGCTGTTGCCACCAACTCCTCACTGCCACTAGACGACTCCATCGCCAATGCCGCCTCGTTAGCTTGCCGCATATCGCCTTGCCGCACTAAAACGCGCACCCTGCCAATTCGCGCCTTACCACGCACCTTCACATCCCATGCTTTAGCTAACAGCAAATCATACAACTCCAGCGCCTGCACCCAATGATAAACCGAATCCTTCTGCAGCAAGACCTGCGCATAGACCAAACCCAACTCTCCAGTGTTCGAACGAGCTTGACCCAAAAACGCCACTTTGCGATTCCATAATTCCTGCCAATCTTTAAGCTTCCCTGCTTTGCCTTGTTTCAACAAAGCCGCCTGCTCTGCACTCACTTCAAAATCGATGTATTCGATGTCTTTGAGAAAAAAACTGCGCAGCACCTGTCCCTGTCGCCCACGCCCCAAATTCACGCTCAAGCGAAGCGAGATTCTCTCTGCCGTGATCTGCTCTATCCGCCCTTGCAGTTTTTTGCCCTGCTTGAAATGCAAAACATCCGCCGCCCTCAGCTGAGGCATGATCCACCATACTAAGAGTAACAAAGCAAGCACCGCTTTCATCACAAGCCCGCCCCCTCTTTTTGTAAACGCTGCAACTTCTTCTCCGCCAAAGCCACCACCTCAAACTTGCGCAGATCCTCACGCTCGACCAACTCGCTGTAAACTTCCATCGCCTGATCAGACAAATCCATCTGCTCCAGCACCTCACCTCTGCGCCAATAAGACTTCGCTACCAGCTCTCGATACTTGCCATACACCACATAGATCCTCTCATAATAAGCCGAGGCCTTGCGCAGCTCCCCGATGGACATCAACAGCTCACCCGAGGCAAACAAAGCCAAAGCCTTGTGACGACTGGAACCGCCAGGATCTTCGAGCAAAGAATCCAAGACATCTTTGGCTTCATCGGGTTTCATCAACGCCAGCAACAAACTCGCTCGCCGCAGTTTCAAGTCAGCCAGTCTCTGCGGAGAAGCCGTCGCTCGCTCAGCCCTTGCCAGATAAAAAATAGCTTGTTGCTGCGCACCTTTGGACTGCGCGATCTTCGCCAAACCCGCAAACACCAGATCGCGCTGCACCGCAGCTGGGTGCCACTTTCTCACCTGCTCAAACAAAGCCTCTGCCACCGTCAAATTCCCCATCTCCAACTGCGCCTGAGCACAATCCACCACGATCCGCGTAGGATCCTTCTTGGCATTCAATCCCGCCGTCGCCGCAATCAGCGCCACCCGATACGACTTTTCATCACGCCCTCGATGCACTTGCGCGATCGCCCAGCCACAGCGCAAAGCCAACACTCTTAGCTTGCGAGCCTCAGCCAGAGTTTTCAACTGAGCCAATTCCGCCAACAATTTTTCATCGCCATCTTCCCCCGTATCGCGATAGAGCTTAGGCAAGGCGGCGACCAAATCCTCTATTGCCAAAAGGTCGCGATCATCCCCGTGAGTTTTCAGCACTTGCCAGTAGCGCTGTTTGGCTCGATCAAGGTCATCGTTCTGACGATCCACCCAGCCTAGCCAATACACCGCTTCCGGCATGCGCAGACTCTCTGGATGATCTTGCAAAAACCCCTCAAAATGAGCCGTCATCTTATCTAATTGACCAGTCAAACGCAGCGCCTTGCCAATCTTAAACCAAGCATCCTCAAAAAAACGCTTCGCTTTGACCTCCACCTTACGATAAGCCGCCACCCCAGCCTCAATTTCGCCTTCAGCCAGAAAAGCATCGCCGAGCAACAGCCTAGCTTCATTGACCAAATCGTGCTCCGCGTGGTTCTTGATAAAAACCCCAAAGCCATGCACCGCCTGGCGATGTTCTCCCTGCGCAAACACACAATAAGCTAAACGAAATTGTGCCTCGATAGCATACTTACCTTGCTCACCATACTTCTCAGCATACTGCTGCAGTTTCTTTTCAGCCGTCTCATAATCACTGACAAATGATAAAGCCATCGCCGTCCAGTAATCGGCGTCTTCCACCAGCGCATGATCCGGATAGCTTTTCCGCAAGAGATCAAAATGATAAACCGCCCCTTCGCTATCATCTTGCACCAGATACATATACGCCTGCATGAACAACGCGGCAGGTGCTTGCGGGTGTTTTGGAAAGCTCTCCGCTATTTGCCCATAAACCGCCGCCGCCTCACGCGCTTGCTGACTTTCTTTATAGGCTTCCGCCTTGAGGAAAAGCACCTCTGGCAGATGTTTCACCCCATCCCATTGAGCAAATTTCTGCTCATACAAATCCGCCGCAGCGATCACTTTAGGCCACCGTTCGATCTTCATCCAACACTGCATCAAAGCCAAACTCGCAGACTCCACCACCTCGTCCGCAGGCATGTTTTGCAACATCTGCTGCATCACCAAAGCCGCCTCGCGGTAGCGTTCTTGAGCTTGGAAAGCCATCGCCAAGCGCAAGCGCAGCCCCGAATCGAAATCCTCCACCTGTTTCAAGCGCTCTAACTCGCGCTCCACTCTACGAATGATCGCCCTGATTTGAAACCTCGCTGCCTGACGGTCTTTTTGCTTCGCCAACACCGCTTCACGGCTCTGCAAATCTAACAAACGCTGTTGCTGGTGATCCAGTAAGTGCCGCTTGGTCCACACCCTTTGCAAACAAAGGATCGCCTTACGATACTCTTGTTGTTCTAAAAAACGCGCCCCCAAATCCAGGATCTGAAACTGAAAGCTGATCAACTGCGTTATCTTTCCCATATCCGCATTCTCAGAGCGCAGTAAGCGCAAAGCCTCATCCCGATGCCCCCCATCATCAAGCTGCAGCAAAGCATGCAAACGCAAAACCACCGCACGCCCCATCGCATCGGGAGCCTTGCTGCGCATCTTAGGGGTTTGTTCTTTCAAAAAATCTGCAGCCTCTTGAGCAAAACCCTGCATCAGATACAAATGGGCAAACAACAGCAAAGCCTCGTAGCGTTTGAAAGGTTCATGCCGTTCATCACTCCAATACTCACCAAAAGCCTCCTGAGCCGCCACCCAATCCTGCGCCTGCATCAGACAAATCCCCCGCCAAAATTTCAATTCATCCACCACCGACGCTTTCCCTTTGGGATTATCACCTTTGGGGGCACCCTGTTGCAAAGATTGCTCGATCAAAACTAGTGCTTCAGCATACTTGCCGATCCCCACCTTCGACAAAGCATACAAAGGGCGGTGCACCTTCACCGCCTCTTGTGCTTCAGTATGCTCACCATAGTCAGAAAAAAATCGGGCAAAGTTTTTTTCTGCTACAGCAAAGTCACCCTTTTGAAAAGCCAAACGCCCTGCTTGCAACAAATCCACAGGAGAAACCAAAACTTCAGCATCCGCAGTAGTCTCTTGCCCCATACCTTGACTCAATGCAATCACCGTCCATACGAGCGTTGTGATGGCTAGACGAATCATTTTCATTACAAAAGTTAGCGCGATGCAACTTCATTGAAATACCCACAGCTTTTAGATTAAAGCATAAAATGCATTATTGGAATTATTTTTGTAACAAAGATCTATAAATATCTTACCTACACTATCTTCTTTAGATAAGCGTCAACCATTCGAAGCAAGTGAGCATGAATGGTAGTAGTAACGAATGATCTTCGCAATTTTCCATTTTTTCCTTTCCTTTTTCTTAAATTTTGTTATGCAAGCAACCTCTGCTCAATAATATTTTTTCATGTCTCATTTCTCCTCTCTCAAAATTATCTTCATCGCTGTATTTGCTAGTCTAGCAATATCAGCCACCGTTTCCGCTCAGCACGGGCATCATGGTCATCACGGACACCCCACAGACTGCGATATCTACCCCATCGCCATCTCACAACACACCCTCGAAGGAGCGCAGATCGGTCAAAGATTCAACCACGTTCACAACGGTATCGGCAATCACGAATTTGGCTGGTTGACTTGGTCGGGGCACTCATCGTCAAGGAAATTGGCAAAAAGCCTGACACCTCACGGCAATTCAGACACCTATTGCAATCCAGATGACTTCACCGATCACCAACTTGACATCGGTGACTGGGTGCGAGCTCAAACCCATGTCCACAATAGCAGACGCATGCGCAGAGCCTTACACCGGCTCAAACACGAAGGCATCATCGTCGTGCCAGTTTGGGATCAAGTCAGGTGCCCTGGGCATCATGTTGACTACCGAGTAGTAGCCTTCGCCAAGATCCGTCTTTTATCTTACAACCTGCATCACAAAAAAATAGCCTTCCGCTTTATGGGTTACGAAGCCTGTAGCGTCGAAAACCTTGCCCCTGTAGTTAATGCTGGCGGAGATGCCAGTGTTTTCACCTTCGAACCCTTGGTGCTGAATGGTTCAGTGCAGGACGATGGTTTCCCTGCGGGATCTTCGCTTACGGCTACCTGGACACAGCTGAGCGGCCCTGGCGCAGCGACTTTTGTCGATCCTTCGGATGTATGCACAGCGGTTAGTTTTGATCAACCTGGCGTTTACGTGCTTCGCTTGACAGGTGATGATGGCGAGTTGAGCACCAGTGACGAACTATCAGTCACCGTAGGACAAAACAACGAACCGCCAACGGCGGAAAATGGCGCGTTCACTTTGGATGAGGATACTTCCGTCGCTGCCACCCTTGCCGTTTCCGATCCAGATGGAGACTCTTTGACCTATACCATAGTGGTGTCGCCTAATTTTGGTGTAATCTCAGGCAGTGCTCCAAATTTGATCTACACCCCAGCTGCCGACTACTACGGTCCTGATCATTTTGAGTATAAAGTCAGCGATGGAGAGTTAGAATCTGTCGTAGCAACCGTATCGCTCACGGTAGTGCCGGTCAACGACGCACCAGTAGCTGAGGACGAGAACTTGACCACTGTCGAAGACCTTTTGTTGGCGATATCGATTGGTGGATCAGATGTGGACGGCGATACAACCACAGTTGAAATCGTCGATCAACCAGCCAATGGCCTACTCGATAATCTTAATCCTGTCGAGGCAGGTCTAGAATTAGAATACACCCCGGCTCCAAATTTCTCGGGACAAGACAGCTTCACTTATCGAGTCACAGACGGCACCCTTTTCTCCGAAATTAGAACCGTAGCGATCACCATCACCCCCGTGAACGATGC
>JAKISY010000092.1 GCA_021648365.1 Verrucomicrobiales bacterium | reverse complement strand
GACTCCATCTCTAAAAATCGGAAGCTGTAGTTGCGGCATAACTGCAACCAAACAAAATGTTGATTTCATGTCAATCGCTGAAATCAGGTATCATTATTGATTTAGTGCGAGATTTACGTAATCGTTGCTACAACAACGATTACGCGCCAGCGTGTCCGGTGTTCTGAAATTATGCTTTTACGCATGAGGACAACGATAGATCTTCCCGATGCTTTGGTGAAGCGAATCAAATTCCACACCACCAATAACAAAGTAACCTTCCGTTCACTGCTCATCACCGCTCTGGAAAAGGAACTGTCTGTAGAAAAAAAACCATTCCGCCTCAGGGATGCTTCCGTTGGAAACCCTCAAGATCCAAGCGCCTTCAACCAAACCATCAGTCAATACCGCAACCCCAGCTACGACTAAATATTCCCCATGAAATGCCCTCGCTGCAAAACAGACATGACAAAAGGTGAAGCCGCTGTTCACGAAACCTTGGGTGGTTTTATGTTAGTTGGGGTATCTCTCCAACATTTATGGTTCTACAAAGATCACAGGGGTGAACTCATTCTTCCAAGCAATCAAGCAGCGGATGCCTACCGTTGCGCTGATTGCAAGCTTACCGTGATTGATGGCGAATCGCACCGAGACCAAGCTTCCAGCAAGTTCGGCCGCAAGCTCGGGACCAAATACGCCAAGTGGAAAAATCGTCGTCGTGAACAAGGTCAATGATCTAGCGAAAAAGGCGGCAACAAAACACCACCTGCTCAATCACCTTTCAAACCACACCAAGTCTCCCCGTAGAATCTCCAAAACGCTCTTCTTTAACGCCCATACGATCCATCATGCTGAGAAAAAGATTGCTCATCGGTGTATCCTGACTCAATTCACTGTGCAGACCTTGCTTGAGGGTTCCTCCGCCGTTGCCTGCCAGCACAATAGGCAAATCGTTGTGGCGATGTCGATCGGGGTCGGCTAATCCCCCACCCCAGACAATCATCGAATTGTGCAGCAAGGTGCTACCATCGGCATCTTTCTTTTTAGAAATTTGCTCTAAAAAATAGGCGAGCTGCCGCGAATAAAACAAGTCGATTTTTGCCAGTTTCGCCAGTGACTCCGGCTTTTTCCCATGATGCGAAACGGTGTGATGTCCATCGGGAACTCCAATCTCACGAAAGCTGCGATTGCTCCCGTCGTGTGAAAGCAGTAGCGAAGCCACACGGGTGGAATCTGTCTCAAAAGCCAGCACCATCATGTCCATCATCAGTCGAATATGATCTTCGAAGCTAGCGGGAATTCCCTTTGGAGTGTCTATCTTCGGATCAGCAGGCAAACCAAACTTCTCCAAAGCCTCAATACGCCGTTCGATCTCGCGGACTCCAGTGAGATACTCATCGAGCTTCAATTGATCGTTGCGACCAAGTTTCTGGTTCATCTGCTTGGCATCCTCCAATACGAAATCTAAAATGGATTGCTGCTGCGCACTTCGTGATTTCAAACTCTTGCCGCGCTCCCCCTTTTTACCTGCGCCAAAAAGGCGTTCAAATACCAACCGCGGATTCGCCTCGGAAGTCATCGGTGTCGTCTCCGAACGCCAGGAAAGATTAAATTGATAAGCACAGGAATACCCAGAATCGCACACCCCGCTTTTACGCACGCCATCACATGACATTTCCAATGAAGGAAAACGGGTCAGTTGCCTAATCTCATTTGCCACCACCTGATCAACGGAAATACCGAGTTTGATATCTGCACCCGCCGTTTTGAAAGGGCGCGCTCCAGTCAGAAACGAAGCGTTTGCACGTGCGTGATCGCCTCCGCCGTCACCACCGCTGGTGCCGTTTTTGTGTTCCAGCTTGCTGATCAGATGAATGTCTTTTTTGAACTTGGCAAAAGGTTTTTGCGTCGCGTTCAACTGATAATCAGCCCCTGTTCCCGTCGGCTTCCATTTATCGACATTGACCCCGTTCGGCTTGTAGAGAAAAGCCATTCGCAAAGGCATTCCTGATGCCGTGACAGCTTTGCCTTTGACACTAGCCGCAGCAGCAGCCTTACTCGGCAACATGGCCTCAAAACTCGGCAGCGCTACGCTCACTCCGAGACCTCGTAAAAAATGGCGTCTGTTCAGTTTTTTTATCATTTCACTGTTAAGGTTAATTATTTATCGTCAAACAGGTCACCGTCTCCACGTCGTTTTTGAAACGGCGCACTTTCAACGATCCCATAGAGTATTTCTTTGAGCTTAGCACCTCGGCTTTCCATGTTTTTTATGATCTTGTCGATCGACGGAGCATCATAATACTCCATCCCGCGCCCAAGGGCATAAGTCATCAGTTTCTCCGTTAGTGCGCGATGGAAATCCCGATACCGTGATTTAGCAAGAACTTGAGACAGTTCTGCTGCGTTTTTAAATTTCTCGCCAGTGATCAATTGACCTTCCGTCTCTATCGCTTGACCGCGGTACTTTTCTCGCCATAGCCCTACAGGATTGTAGTTTTCCAATGCCAAACCAATCGGATCCATCTTAGCATGGCAGGACGCGCAGAGCGGATCTAGACTATGCAGGCGCAGGATTTCTTTGAGCGGCAGATTTTTGTTTTTTCCTTTCTGAGAATCTTCCAATGGAGGCACATCGGGCACAGCGGGTGGAGCAGGAGTCGCCAACAGATTTTCCAACACAAACAGCCCACGCTTCACGGGTGAAGTTCGAGTAGGATTGGAGGTCACCACCAGAAATGTGCCTTGTCGTAATAACCCACCTCTACCCGCAGAGGCAGGCAGATCGACCTTGCGCATGTGCCCCCCCTTCACACCATCCACTCCATACCACTTGGCAAGTCGTTCATCTAAAAAGGTGTAGTTGGCAGTGAGCAACTCAGTAGCAGGTCGATTTTTCTTCAAGACATGCGCAAAAAACTTTTCGGTTTCCTGTTGCATGGATTTGCGCAAAGGCACACTGAAAGTACGCAATGCTTCCGCTAAATCTTTTTTCTTCAAAACTCGTCGCACGTCGATATGAATAGTAGGCACATCTCGAGCTTGAAGCCACTGACCTACAAAATTCTTCACGAAGCGTTCCGACTTGGCATCCTTCAACATGCGATCCACCTGCTTGCGAATGTTTTTTCTCAGCTTGCCTTCGCCAGCGAGTCGCAGCAATTCGTCATCTGGGCAGGAACTCCACAAAAAATACGACAAGCGCGAAGCTAAGGCATATTCGTCGAGCGATACAATCTTCCCCGAATCATTGGGTTCAGGCTGAATCTCCGCCCTCATCAAAAACCTCGGACTAGCAAGGATCGCCGTGAGCGCCTGAGCGATGCCATGCTCTAAACGCATGCCTGGCTGCGATTCCACGGCGCGAGACAGTTTTACCAGACGATCAAGTGTGGCCTGATCGACCGGACGGCGGAAGGCTTTACTAGCAAAACGACGCAACACCTTTTCTCGATAGACATCTTTTTCCTGCGCTTTTTGTGGAGGAGATTTATCTGGAAAAACATAACGAAACTCGTGTGGATAGGTCTTCACACTGCCATCTAGCGGTCCCGTCATGCGAATGCTGCGAATTTGAACGGCGATTTTGTTTTCGCCTTTGTTGGGAGGATCACCCGCTTCCATCGAGATATAAAAATCGTGACCGTTTCCCTTTTTGAGCTTCACTTTGGTTTGAAAAGAAAGAGACTTTGTATTGTCCCAGCCGACTTTTCGGCTGATCAAATCCTTTCCATCCACGCCGAACTTCAAGGTTCCCGATTGATTGGTAGCTGCAGCGGAACCTGAGATTTTGAAATCAACCCGCACTAGATATTCGCCATCGTAATTGACCCATCTTTTCCCGTAAATCTTCCGATTCGATTCCAACGGGATCCAATCCAGCTTATGATTAGGTTTATCTTTGCCTCGAAAGGATTTTGCATCAAACCAATGGGTCGGAATCTGAGGTCCATTCAACGGCACCGCCTTGGCGACGATATCCGTTGCCGCTTCGACGTATTTTTCCATCAACAAAGGGGAGATACTGAGCACCGCCCCAATCGTATCAAAACCATAACCCGTGTCATCCACTGGAAAAGCATCATCCACATCAAAGTTGATCCCTAATAAATCCTTTATGGTGTGACGGTATTCTTCACGGTTCAGTCGTCGAATCGTGACGAGCCCAGGATCAGGATTATTTGGATCGATCTTGAAAACCGCACGCTCGATGAACGCCAGCATTTTTGCGCGATCTTCATCTGAAGGCTGTTTTTTGTCTGCAGGCGGCATCAAATTGGAGCGCAAATTTTTCCACACATCATACCACATCCCCATGTTACCTAGGTGCTCATCAAGCGTATCGTAATCATCCATCACGAAGTCGCCTTTGTCCGAGCCATCGCCGTGGCAATCGTAACAGTATTTTGAGATCACCGGCTCCAGTTTGTCAGTGAAGTCTTTGTCATCAGCAGCCCTGCCGACACCTAGAGTAAGGAACTCAGCACCCGAGAGTATAAAAACAGGTATAACTCTGAAAAGTTTGCTATGGAACAATCGCGTCATATACTGTCAGCAAACACTCTTTCCCCTAAAAAACAACTGGCATGATCGTGCTACTGAGCACCCTCCACTTTGACATCACCCTGAAATGAACTCTGCTTTGTGAGAATGAAAAAACTTTTTCTTTTTGTAGGCATTGTCCTGATGATCTTTGCCGCTGATTTCTGCTGGGTGACGCCCTGCCTGGCTGATTCGGCTGCCGACTCAGCTCGGCGCAAGGACATGCACTACTACATGAAAGGACGGCACATTTTCCGCAGTCAATGCAGCCCTTGTCATGGCAAAACAGGACGAGGCAATGGTCCTTGGGCGGTAAAATTGACCGATAAACCCCGCGATTTCAGAGTAGGTATTTTCAAGTTTCGCAGCACTCCCTACGGCAAACTTCCTACCAATGATGACCTGCGTCGAACCATCCGCAACGGCATCTCTGGCACCGCGATGCCCTTTTTCAAAAAGCTCACCGACGCCGATGTGAACGGGCTGATCGTCTATCTTCAAAGCCTATCAAAACGCTGGAAAGACGAAAAAAACTATGCTGAAGCCATCCCGCTGCCGAAAACTCCAGCGTGGTTCAAAGACAGGCAGCAACTCGCCGTCCATTCACAACGGGGAGCCAGAAAATTTGCGGAGCTCTGCGCCGCCTGCCACGGCTCAAAAGGAAAAGGTGATGGCCTAGCCGCAAAAGGTCTGATAGACGTATGGAAAAACCCGATCACCCCTGCTGATCTAAGCAACGAACATCACAAGAGCGGTGATGCCCCATCCGACCTATACCGCACCATCGCCAGTGGGCTCGACGGCACTCCCATGTTAGCCTTCTATCAGACCCTCAAAGAAGATGAAATATGGAACCTAGTTGCCTTCATCAAACACAACGAAGTCAAAGGTCAGCGAGTCGATGTCAAATAACTAGAGTTTTGCTATTCACCTGCCAGCGCGCTGTCGCCCCTCAGCATCATACACATCGCGCATCCGAATCGATCGTCCATCTTGCGTAGCGATCCACAGACTGCGCCCGCGTCGGAACTCTACCTGAGCCACGCCTTCATCATTCACTGGCCATGGCACATCTCGCGGAATCCGCCCAGAACGCCCTGTCCACGATCCTGTTTGCCAGGCAAATAATGCAAAAAATATCGCACACACAGTGATGGCTAAAGATCGACAAACTCCCGTATCACGTTTCAACAAGGGATCGATCACTGCCTGCAAACCCATCGCCATAGCTGCGATCACCAATGGCAAAGCATAACTGAGATACCAATAATAAAAATACAGCGAGGTGAAATGCTGATGAATCAAAGCAAGCACCGGCGAAAACAAAGCCACCACTAAAACCATCAGCGCAGGTGACAGCCCCTCTTTACGCGAACGACGCCACAACCAGAACAAACCCACGATCATCAGCACCGGAATCAACAGCCATTGCATCAACACCAAAACTGGTTCAGCCGAGGCGAAGCGCTGCAATAACAGCTGCTGCAAAGTCACTGCATCCGTGCGCAGATCGTAAATATCTTGTGCCGCTGGAAAGTTCGTCCCCGTGCTGTAGTGCGACCAAGCATAGAACACCCAAAATGCCTCCATTGGGATCATTTCAAAAACCTGACGAAAGTGATAACTGACCTGCGGTAAGTGTGGAAAAATCAAAAACACATACAGCAAACCCGTCACCGCATTGACCGCCATCATTCTAGAAATAGGTCCGATCATGCCTGAGTCTCGGAAACGTAAACCTCGCCACAATAAAAAGCTCAATAGCCCCACGTTCAGCGTCAATGCAAAATAAACTGAACCCGCATAGGACCACAGGCAGAAAAACACACAAAAAGCCAAACCAAACCAACTTCGCCAGCGGTTGTCCCGCAGAGCTAACCAAGCGAACATCAATGCCAACGGAACAAACAACAAAACCAAAGCATACCCGCGCGCTTGCAGGCTGTAGTCGATGTGCATCGGATGAATCGCCGCCAAGCCTGCCGCTATCCCAGCAGCCCAAGGCAATCCCCACACCTGCAGCAGCCACCACAAAGCTGCTATCGAAGCCAAACCCGCCAACAACACCGGCATACGCAAAGCCACCACACTGAAACGCTGGCGATCCGTTCCAGTGATCGCGCGCCATGTTCTCAAACTCGCCTGCGCCAATACACTGAGCATCACCGGATTGTTGCCCAGCTTATTCTCCCACAAAGCCTCGCTCCATCCCGCCCCCTTCCAGCCCTCCTCACCGTCTGGTCGAATTTCGAGGTAACCATGAAAATTTCTTCTCAGATTATCCTGCTCATCAAAATACAAAGAGCGATCCAAATGCGGCACGCGTAAAAAACCTGCCACCACTAGAATCACCCCCAAACTAATCCAACCCACACGACCTGCTCGAAATACTGAAACCGGCTCAGGCGGCACGCCCTGCAACCAACTCGCTGGACGAGGACGCAACCGAGTCAGAGGCAACCACCACCTTACCGTCAGCGCGCAGATAGCTAAGATCACCCCCACCAGCAAAGCCCCCTGCCACAGTCCGATCTGACGATACAGATCCACTCCCAAATTTTGTCCGCCCATCGTTTCAAAATCAAAAAACGCCTGCCACGGCACTTCAGACTTATCCACCTCCAAACGCTTCGCCATTTTTTTCAGCGAATCCCGTTTCCAAGGTTCCGGCAAGTACCAAGTCAAAGACAAAAAAGCCGTCGCCACTATCGCCAACATCGCGGAAACGCGATTGACGACGGGATCAGATGTTGAAAAAAAACGTGGCATGATAGACTGAGTGCGCCCAACTTATAAGTCTTAATTGCGTATTGCACTGATTTTTAGCCATCTTTTTAAAAAATGAAAACCATCCTCCTATCCATCCAGCTTCTCTCATTCACTTTCTCCACCAGCATTTACTCTGCCGAGCCACCCGAGTTCAAATGGAGCGAAGTCGAAATCGATCAAATTGAGATCGGCTACGGACTACAGCTCACCGACGTCGATGGGGACGGCAAAACCGACATCGTGCTAGCTGACAAAAAAACCATCCAGTGGTATCACAACCCCAATTGGAAAAAACACATCATCGCCAAAGATCTGACTGAACGCGACAACGTCTGCATCACCGCTCGCGACATCGACGGCGATGGCAAATGTGAGATCGCCACAGGCGGTCAGTGGAATTTCCGCGAAACGCAAAAAGACGGCGCTGTTTTTTATCTCATCCCACCCGCTGACCGCACCCAGCTATGGACTCCGGTGAAACTCTACAACGAACCCAATACCCATCGTATGCACTGGATCAAAGGGGCTGGCGGTCAGTTCACCCTGGCTGTCAAACCGCTGCGTGGACGCGGCAGCGTAGAGGGCGTCGGACCGGGACTGAAAATGCACGAGTATTTCAAACCAGCGAATGTCAAAAACGAATGGAAAACCCGCATCATCGGCGACTTCACCCACCTCTCGCACAACTTTCATCCGGTAAATTGGGACGACGACCCAGAAGAAGAACTGATCACCGCCAGCAAAGAAGGTGTCTGGTATTTTGATCGTAAAGATGGAGCATGGGTTTCCAGTCAACTCACCAAAGACTTCGCCGGCGAGATTCGCGATGGACGTCTGCCCAATGGCAAACGTTTCATCGTCACCATCGAGCCAATGCACGGCGTCAGTTCGTCCATCTATGTGCAACCCGATAACACACAAGGTCTGTGGCAAAAACTTTCCCTGCTCGACGATGCCCTGATCGACGGACATGCCATCGCCGTCGCCGACTACCTCGGCACCGGCTCCGACCAAATCGTCATCGGCTGGCGCGCCTTTCATCCCAAGGGAACTCCCGGCATCAAACTGTTCACTCCGCTGGACCCAGACGGAAAAAAATGGCACGAAACCAAAATCTCCAGCGAACAACTCGCCGTCGAAGACATCAAAGCCGCCGACCTCAACGGAGACGGACGCGCCGACTTCGTCGTCGCCGCCCGCCAGACTAAGAATCTCAAAATATTCTTCAGCCAACCTTAATCGGCTATACTTTGGACTGCTGCGGCTCGACGCAGCTTTTCCGGACGAGCGCTGGATAAACACAGCAGCCCTTACAACCGCCCATGATCTACCTTCACTCCGACGTCTTCGTCCGCTGATCCACTACCAGACTAAGAAAGCTCTTGCCACTGAACTGCTGGTGATCTACCTGCGAAGCAATCCCTCGCAAAATCCTCAGCTCGACATCATCCTCTGGACTTTCCGATACCGAACTCAGCGACTGAATTTCTCCACCAATATTCAGCGTATCCAAACTGGTAGTGAGCTCTAAATGCGCACTCCGACCTGCAAACTTGAGTTCCAATTTGATCTGATCACTGGCATGACCCGCTTGCCCTGTCAAATACAACAGCGCTTCTTCGCAAACCAACTGCAAACGTTTGATCCCCTCCTCATCCCATTTTTCCTGCTTGCCGTGTTTTTCGATAAAAACACGAGACAATTCAAAAATATTCGCAGCTAAAGAAAATCGAATCACCGAACCTCCGCGATTCTTCCACGCCAGTGCTCCACTGAGAGCAATCGCCGCGACTCCGCCAGCCGTCATTCCATTATCCAAGATGGAGTGCAACCAAGCGGGCATCAATTCGGGAAATATCGTCTGATTTTGAAACGCCACTCCTAACCAAAAAGACAAACTCACCACAATGCCACGCTCGTAATCAAGACCATTTTCCGTCACCAGGCGCAGTCCAGAAATAAACAAGATCGACAACAACACGATCAGATAAACTCCCACCACCGGAGCTGGTATCGCCTGAAGCAGCGCTGATACTTTTGGCATAAAAGCCAGCAAAACAAAAAAACCTCCGCCATAGACCGCTACTCGCCGCGCTGCTACGCCCGTGAATTCGATCAGACTGATACTGTTGGAATAGGTTGTGTTCGGCAGCGTTCCCATCATGCCAGCCAGCAGATTTCCCAACCCGTCATTATACAGCGCATTTTGCACCGTCTTGAAATTGATCGGTTGCGGCTCACGATGGGACACCCGTTGAATACTGATCGCATCCCCATAAGTCTCGATCGCTCCGATAATCGTGACGATGACAAAACCTGGCAACAACGTCCAGTAAGCTTTGCCAAAAGACAGATCCATACCCGGCCATTCGCTGAGAGGAAAACCAAACCAATCGGCAGCCTTGACCGATTCAACATCAAAAAGCCCTAGCGCCGCCCCCACTGAGCAACCGATGATAATACCTAGAATAGGCCCCCACAGTCGTAGCCAACCTTTGCCAAACAAAGCGAGCCCGACGATGGAAAAAAATGTCACCCCGGCTGTCAGCGCCGCCGGCATTCCCTCTTTCCCCTCCGGAGCCTGATTCAACAAACTGGTGCCAATCGGAAAAACCGTAACCACAATCAACATCACCACCACCCCTCCGACTTCAGCTGTGATCAATTTGCGAAACCAATAAAGCCGCGCAGCGAAGAAAAACTGAATGAAAGCCGAGGTGGCTGCAAGAGTGCCTAGCAATGGCAAACCTCCTTGTTGGATCGCCGCAATGCCCACCGCGATAAAAGCTCCACTGGTACCCATGAACAGCGGATAACCAGAACCAAATTTCCAAATCGGCCGCCCTTGCAAAGCGGTAGTGATCCCACTGAGCAACAAAGCCGCAAATACCACCCACGCGGTGGTGCCCGGCGTAGCCTGACCGGTAGCTCGCAAAACAATCACGGGGGTCAGCGCAATGCCTGAAATCATCAACAACACCGCCTGAAACCCAAGGAAGGCTGTAGTCCTCGCGCCAGGACATTCATCTACGGCGTAAGTCAATCGACTGGAAGAATGGTGACTCATATTGATCAAATATACAGCTGCTCAAGCATCGCCGCAGCACTTTCATCGAGCTGCTCCCTTCTGCGGATCTCCTCAAAACAGTCGAGCAGATCTTCAGCGCGCAGACGTTTTTTTTCTGCGCCGCGAAAATCATGCGCAATCTGACCGCGATGCATCATGATGATGCGATCCCCCAGATTGACGGCTTGCTGCATCGAATGGGTGACCATCAAAGTCGTCAGCCCATCTTTTTCGATCACCTCCTTACTGAGCTCTATCACTTGATCTGCACTTTTTGGATCCAACGCCGCGGTATGCTCGTCGAGCAATAACAGTGACGGTTTGATCCAGCTCGCCATCAACAAAGTCAATGCCTGCCGTTGTCCGCCAGACAGCGAACCGATCGCGTTGTCGAGCCGATCCTCCAATCCCATCTTCAAAGTCGCTACACGGTCACGCAAAGCATCCATCAAGCCCTTCGAGAGTGCCCAGCCCAACCCACGTGTTTTCCCTCGACTGGCAGCCATAGCAAAATTCTCCGCTATCGACATATCAGGAGCCGTGCCGCTGAAAGGGTTTTGAAATACCCGACCAATCATCGCCGCTCGCCGATGTTCCGGCCACTTGGTCACATCCCTGTCATCGAGTTTGATCGAACCCTCATCCACTCGGAAGGAACCCGCCACCGCATTCAACAAGGTGGATTTCCCGGAACCGTTCATGCCCAGCACCACCACAAACGAACCTTCTTCAATGGTGAGATCCACACCCCTCAAGGCATGAACTTCATTGATCGTTCCTGGATTAAAGGTCTTATGAATTCCTGTAATTTTCAGCATAGGGTCAACAGTTTAGATTCAAAAATAAAAAATTAAGCCGCGGAACGCGGACGCCCTTTCATCTGACGCATCACTCGAGGTAGTACCAAAGCGGCAAATACAAACAACGCGGTGATCAATTTGAGATCATTCGGGTTGAGCCCCCAGCGCAGAGCTATGGCTACTAACAAACGGAACAAGACCGATCCTAAAATCGTGCCTATAATCGTAAGCCCCAAACTGCTTCCGCCCACCAACGCCTCCCCAATAATCACACTAGCTAACCCCCATACCACCATGCCGATCCCCATTTGCGCATCAGCAAAACCCTGATACTGAGCCAGCAAAGCTCCCGACAAAGCTACCAAACCGTTGGAAAGAGCCAGCCCGAGAATGATGTTTCGCTCCACATTGGCTCCCAAAGCACGAATCATTTGCGGATTGTTCCCCGTCGCCCGCATCGCCGTGCCTACGTTGGTGCGGAAAAACAAATACAAAGCGTATCCCACGATGATAGCAGCCAAAAGTGCGGTGACCAACACCGCGGCATCCCCCGCCCCAACACGCCACCCGAACAAATTAAAATCATTCGCCCCGATCAACCACTGGCCAGCTTTTTCACTGTAGCTTGTCAGCGTACGAGCCTGCATCAGCGGGATATTACTACGCCCCATCACATGCAAATTCACCGAGTAGAGCGCGGTCATCACCAAGATACCTGATAACAATGCGTTGATCTTGAATCGTGTGTGCAACACTCCTGTGACCGATCCCGCCACAGCACCACCGACGGCAGCCGCCGCAGTCGCCACCAGCGGATTATATCCATTCACCAATAACACCGCAGCAATCGCAGCACCTAGAGTGATCGATCCGTCCGTGGTGATGTCAGGCACATCAAAAATGCGGAAAGAGACATACACTCCCATCGCCAGCAGGGAGAGAATCAAGCCAATAGTAAAAGCACCGAGTAAAAGAGTCATGACAGGAAATTCTACTTAACAAAAAACATTAAAAGGCAATAGGAGCCAACCACACAGCCCCACGATAAAATTCACTTTCTCCAGCTCCGTTAATCCCGCGCGGATCACTGAGCAAATGCAGCACACTTTGCAAGGTATCCCCAGAAAACAAATCATTGACCGACTCATGCAAATCAATGCGCCCCTTTTGCAGCGGCTTGTAGTGAAAGGCCGCCGCGTGAAGGTGACCAAGTAGTTGAGATTCTGGAGCCAAGGGACGCAGAAAATCATCAAGCGACGTTCCCGCTTTTGCCACCACTCCAGCTAACAAGGAAATCGAATCACGGTGACTGCGATCACTGCTGAAGGACAGCCAATCTCTAACTCCAGGAAAAGCAAAACGCTCTGCTCTATTTCCAGTAGGTGCAGGTGATTGGCGCAGGGAAGTTCCCACCAAGCCAGACGTTTCTGTGATCGCGATGACTGCAATCGCCGTTTTTCCTGAAAGTTCAAGAGCTGTCTGAAAAAGCTCGGTCAATCCCACCGACCCCTGCTCGCTATCCGCTTCAAAACGAATCAAACAGCCCGGCACATCTCCCGTCAATCCCACCAGTAATTGCCCCTCGGGAAGCAGGTTGCCCTCGGTCACCATGTAATCGGGACGATTGGAGCCATCGGTCGGTTGATAAGCCGCACAGCCCGCCACCGCAATGAACTCCCCCATCCGAGAATCAATATCCTCGGCATCTGCTCCCAACGCACCAACACCGAGCGCAAAAGTAGCGGGGCCAAATTTCACATTCTCTGTAGCGGCAGCCTCTTTTCCTGCTGCCAGAGCACTGATCTTGCCCGAGCTTTGCACCTTCACCGCAGAAGCCTGACTAGGATCATCCAGCAGTTCATAAGACGCCGAAGCCGAACGATGAGTGCGACCGCCGCCCTCAGTTTGCTGCGAACTGTCAGCATCATCGCTCACCAACAATTCCTCCAGTCCAGCAAGATCCATAACCTTTCTCACAAAAGTCGAAGGATTGACAATTCCAAACAAACCACTGACACCGAGCAACTGCCTGTGGCTGGTGATCAAAACCCGGATACCAGCTGAGCTCAAATAAACCACCTTCTCCATGTCAAAATGCATCCGATGTTCTCCAGCTTTCACCGCCTCATCAAAAGCCGTCTGCACTGGGTCACACCACCCAGCATCAAGTCGTCCGTCCAAATGCAGGACGTAGATGCCATTTTGTTTTTGAGTCGTGATTTTCATTCTATCAAACAATCAAAGGGTCACGGTTTGAGATCCTTTACTTCTTTCAGTAAAGCTGGCGGCAAAGTCATGCCCAGTTTCTCAGCGTTTTCCAGACTGGCAGCTGAGTAAGTTTTCGGAGATAACCTGAAAGGGATCTTCTCCACATCCGCTCCCGCGATCACTTGCAAAATCACCTTCCCCGTTTCTTCGCCGGAATTGTAATAATCGCGCCCCATCGCATAAGCTGCACCCACTTCTACGGTGACACTGTTCAAGCTGATCAACGGTTTGCGAGACTGCCGCGCGGCTCGCGAGATCGCCGAAAAACCCGAAGACGACAAGTTGTCCGGGATCTGCAACACCGCATCAATCGGACGGGACATCAAAGCCAAGGCGGCATCCGAAAGTTCCAGTGGAGTATTAGCCGCTACCACTACCAATACTAACCCCCGTTTTTCGCATTCCCGCTGCAATTGCTGTTTGGTATTTTCAGAGTTAGGCTCCCCAGGACAAAAAAGAGTTCCCAATCTTTTATATTGTGGGAAATACCGCTCTACTCTATCCAACATTTCGGCCACAGGCGCAGCCACCGCCACGCCGGTGACATTAGCTAAATGATCCGTATAACTTCTCCCCGCACCGGCGATGACTGGATCAGCAACCACGCCGAACACCACCGGCACCTCTTTTATTTTTCTAATAGCTATCTGCAAAGCAGGAGTGGACAGAGGAACCACCAAATCAGCTCGTTCGGTCAAAATCGCATCAAAGATTCCATTGAGCACAGCAACATCACCTTGCGCATTACGCATTTTAAAAGTGTAATCCACTCCCTCTTTCAACTCGCTGTCCTCCAGCACTTTTTTGATTCCTTCTATAGCTTGCTCAAAAGGCGGCGACTCCACATAAGCCGCCAGCGAAATTTTCCATTTTTTACCTGACGGGTTAGGATTGATCTCCGCTCTCTTGAGCGTCTTTTGCGGAGCTTCCCCAGAACTTTCGATTTTTTTGATCACCTCCGCTGGCACTTTAATCCCCAACCGATCCGCCACCTTGCGATTGAACCTGCCCTCATTCACCGATACATTCTTCATCGCAATATTCGCTGGACTCTCACCTAGAAAAACTCGCGCCAAAGGTTCCGCTGCCGATTTACCACTGTAATAATAACCCGGTCCAATAGAAATAATCGGTCCATCCATATTGGCATCACTATTGATCAAAGGGATCCTTGCCGTGTCCGCTGTTTTCACAACCGCGCTGAAAGCCTGGTAAACCATGTTGTCCGCAGGCACATAGATCGCATCCACTCGACGGCTCACCAGAGCCTGCGCAGCCTGAATCACCTCACTGGTGTTCGCCGCCGTCATTTCAATCAGTTTCAAATCCATGTCGGCACAGATTTCTCGCAACAGACTGACCTCTTTCACCGAATTCGCTTCGCCACTATTATACAAAGTGCCCAAGGTCTTGATATTCGGCAGAGCTTTCTTCGTCAGCCTCAAGGTATCTGCCAGCGGCGGCATCGACCCAATCCCCGTCACATTGGGATGATGATCAGTGAAACTTTTACCCGCGCCCGCCGCGATGGGGTCTGTCACAAAAGTAAATACCACCGGATGTTGTTTGACCGCCGCAATCGCCCCCTGTAGAACCGGAGTAGAAAAAGCAACGATCACATCGATGTCGCTACTATCAAAATTCACCATCATCGGCCGGATATTCACCATCTCAGCTTGCGCGTGAGAACGGCTAACCTTTAAATTCTCACCCTCGACAAAACCCAGTTCTTCCAAGCCATCAAATAGCCCCTTCTGACACAATTCAAAACTCTCCTCCGGCGCAAAATAAGCCAAAGCCATTTTGTAAACACGCCCAGGTTCGGGAGAAATAGCGATCAACTCCTCTGGTTCTTTTGCCTTTTGATGCGGCTTACCATCCGCATCAATTCGCAACTGAGCACGCTCTGCAAAAACCGCCGGAAGCAACCAGTCCTTACTCAATTTCGCTAAAACCTGCTCATTGAGCATCAACACCTCGGGCATGAAATTATCAATCTTCACGCTCTTGGGATCGCGCCCATTAAGAATGTCGCCCGCCAGCAGACCCGTCTGATGCCCCACCTGTCGATAATCCGCACCCACGTCAAACAATACGCCCTTTTCCACATTGGGCGGGATCACAGTGAACACGGGAATACGCGCTTTGTTAGCAGCAGCGATCAGCGGATCAATACCCACGATCACCGTCACATCCCCCGGCACCCAGATCGCCTGCACGCCACGCGCCACCAGTGCCGCTGCCGCCTCACCCACCCCCGCAGAATTGTCCACCGGACTTTCTTTCAACTCAATCCCCATATCCGCACACACTTTGCGCGCAATCTCAAGCTGAGCCAGCGAATTGGATTCAGAAGCATTCCACACCACCCCCACCTCTGACAGCTTGGGATTCATTTCACGTGCCGTTTCAAAAGCCAGCTTCACCGGTTGCATCGTAGCATAACCCGCCAAATGCGCAGGGTGCCGCAAGTGATCCTCTCGGCTAATCCCAACACCCGCACCATAAGGATCCGTCACCAAACCAAACACATGATTGACCCTGCCCGCCTTGTTGGCATTGGCAACTGCCTGCAACGACGGCGTGCTCACTGACATCAGCAAGTCATAATCCCCAGCCACCATCGTCGTCGCGATCGCCTGCGCCGTCGGCATATCACCCTGCGCGTTGAACAACTTGATCTCAAGGTTCTCGCCCTCAATCCAACCTTGCTCCTTCAGACCCGCAATCATGCCCTCACGCCCATCATCCAACACCGTCTGCGAAGCGTGTTGCAACAGCGCAACCCGCATCGTGCGACCACTCTTCACCCCCGCCTCAGGTTTGATCCGCGATCCCAGATCGGAAAACAACAGCAAAGCAGAAGTCGCGAAAATTAAAGCGAATCCCAATATCAGACGTTGGAAATTATGCAGCATGAGAGAATAATAGAAGTCGCACCCTAATCTCGCAGCTCAAGGATTCAACCAGAATACCCGCCACATCAATCCTCTGGGTTACTCACTCAAAATAGCTTGTATCTATTCATCTATACACAAGGCAGCCGAAACGGCAGCCTTACAATGAATCAAATTTTTGTCGTGTAGTGTGAACTACTTGCCACTTTCCCTTGCCATTCCCCGTCACCCGACTTTGCTATCAACCATGAAATCAACCGTCGAAATTTGCGCCGCATCCGGAATCCCCGAACGCTCCTACCCCGCTGGAGAGACCGTCATCGAAGAAGGTCAAGCCAGCTCCTCTCTCTACATCCTCAAACAAGGCAGCGTCGAAGTGTGCAAACAGGAAGTCGAGCTAGCCACCATCTCCAACCGCGGAGCCTGGTTCGGAGAAATATCCGTCCTGATCGGCGGCAAGGCCATGGCAACCGTCAAAACCACCAGCGACTCAGTGTTCTACGTCATCGAAGACGGCAAAACCCTGTTACAAAACCACCCCGAGCTCAACTACCACATCGCCGTCTTACTCGCCACCCGACTCAAGTCCGTCACCTCCTACCTCGTCGACCTGCAACAACAATTCTCCTCCAACGACGACCACCTCGGCATGGTCGACGAAGTGCTAGAAAGCCTGATTCATCATCAGAAGCCAACAGAGGCTTGAGCTGCCTCGCTCCAATCATTACAGTTTTTTTCCAAAAAAGCAGCCATTTGCACATGCCTACCTGATTCGGACTCCAAACCCCGCCAAGTCTTTAATTGAAATTGAAAACACTCCCTTGGAAGATCCTCTGACCAATCTTTAAACTCGGACTTCGCTCCCTTTTCGTAACGATAAATCCCTAACAGGACTCCTTTACAATATTCCGCAGCAGCGGCGCCTTGTTTTAATCTCATGAGCTTAGCAATTTCATCTTGATAAGGCTGTAGTTCCTCTTCAAGCATCTGCACCGCCATCTCTTCTGGAGAGGTGTATCCATAACGTGTTGCCCCCGATCGGCTCCAAAGGTCATCAACCTCGATATCATGCAAACAGTAAAACACATCTTCGGCGATTTGCTGGAAATCAACGGCATTTAATAACTCATCAACAATGAGCGCCGCCTTCGCCCGAACCTCCATATCATCCTGGCACAGCTTCTCCAACACAGCTCTCAGTATGCTAGGGTTGAGATCATCGTAACTATTTAGGTCTATATTGGTCATTTCAAAAAAGTTTAGCCGCAGCCGCAGCGTAGCAAGACAGCGGAACATACTGCCCGAAGGCAAATGGCCGCAGACAAGAATAACATCCAATGCAAGTAAGTTACGACTTCTGTTCATCCATGACAAGCCCGCTTTTAGCTTGGACCGGCAACCAACTTCCTAAGACATTTAGGGACAGGCAAAGCGTCGTGAAATACGCCACCCAGTTCACGGTTTGCGTTTTTTTATAGCGCACGTCCCATCGTCAATCACCCTGCCAGCGCACACCCAAGGATTCATTTTCAATTGAACAATTTCCCATAACGTGAGATAATCCCTGCACATGGAATTTTCACCTCCAGTTTATCGCATTCGCTCAAAAGCATATAACAGTCGTCGGAACTTTGGTCCCGAAGTCGGTCGTAAGCGTGGGGAGTCTAATTTCCTCAGAGCATTTGAACGCGCTTACTTTACTCAGGTAGGCGGTGGAATTGCCGCCAATGAGTTTGCCCAACCACAACTGGGAGTAGCTGACTTGGTGTGGATCGCATGGAATCATCAACACGGTGATGAGGAATTCACCGCACTTTCCATCGAAAAAATATTGCAGCGCAGAACACTTATCGCCTTTGAGGCAAAACTGAAAAACTGGCAACAGGCACTTCAGCAAGCCTACCGTTATCGGTATTTTTCTGACAAGGCCATTGTGTTGATGCCCCACGAAAACGCCAACTCAGCAATTTCGAACCTTGCTATATTTGAGGAGCACCGAGTGGGTTTATGGTCATTTGAGAAATCAACTCAGCGCATCAGAAAATATTACACCCCAACACGAGTCAAAGCCCTCAGCCCCGCCGCTCGCCAGAAAGCTATTGCGCAGATCTCAGCTCAGGTCGATCTCAGCAAGCTCGGCAAATAGTTTGACCCCGTCTTGAAGGGCATCAATATGATTGCAATTTGATCGTCCAGTGAGGCGCATACCCGGACTTGCTCCAATTTCGTCGTAAAGTTGTTTTGCTTGGTTGAGCCAATCACCACACAGAGCAAGCGCTGGAGACTCCTTGATTCCTGCAAAACTAGATATGGCATCCCAGCTCTGAATGACTTCCTGAACCTGATTTTCAGGTTTGGAGGCTTCTTTCAAGTTGTAATAGTCATCACTG
>JAKISY010000009.1 GCA_021648365.1 Verrucomicrobiales bacterium | reverse complement strand
GCGCTGAAAAGCTTGGGGAAGAGGGTGGAGAGTCAGCGCAGAGGGCGCAGAGGGCACCGTAATGAAGTCAAAGACTGGAGAGAGGAAGATGGGTTTTTGGGATTGAGAAGAGATGGGAATTGAACGAGTTTTTGATGGCTTTTAATTTAGTGAATTGCGAGTAAGCTGATGTTGTCAGCGTCAAGATTGCAAAAGGTAGCGGAAAAGCGGAGTCAAGCCGCCCGCACTCCAAAATGTGAGGTTTTGCTCTTGGTAGACTGATCGTTACGATTTATGAAGGCACATTTTAGCTTAACTAAGAGAGTGGAGTTTGCTGATACGGATGCCGCTGGCATCATGCATTTCTCGAATTATTTCCGTTTCATGGAGATCTGCGAACATGCTTTTGTGCGCTCTTTGGGATTTTCTGTGTTTCCTGCTGAGGGGGACGGAGCTGCGGTGGGATGGCCTCGGGTGCAGGTGGCTTGCGATTATAGGCTGCCCTTGTATTTTGAGGATGAAGTGAAAATTGAATTGGTGGTCAAAAAATTGAGCAGCAAGACCATTGACTATGAATTTCTATTTTGGAAAAAGGGGGGGGATTTGGGAAAAACAAATCTTGTGGCGAGCGGAAAATTCACCGTAATTTGTGTGGCATGGAGAGGAGAAGGTCAGAAAATGAAAGCGGTGGAGATACCGTCGAAGATGCGCGAACAATTGGAAGGAGTGAGGATAAAATGAGTGAGCAAGTGGTTGAGTTGAAAGGGGTGTCCAAGTGGTATCCGGGTGCTGAAGATCGTAAGGTTTTGCAGGGTATAGATTTGAGCATAGCTAAAGGGCAGCGGTTCTCGGTGGTGGGGCCTTCGGGTTGTGGTAAGAGCACTTTATTGAACATTTTAGGAACTCTAGATCAGCCTAGTGGGGGGCAGGTGATTTTTGAAGGTAGAGATTTGCAAGGAGCTAATGAGAAGGAATTGGCGTCTTTACGCAGTCAACAAATAGGGTTTATTTTTCAGTTGCATCATTTGTTGCCGCAGTGTTCGGCTCTGGAGAATGTTTTGATTCCAACGCTGGCATTGGCGCAGCGCCCCGATGAAGCTGAGGTGAAAGAGCGGGCACAGCACTTATTGAAACGTATGGGACTCGGTGAGCATTTGCATAGTCGTCCAGCGCAAATGTCGGGGGGTGAACGTCAGCGTGTAGCTGTTGTGCGAGCTTTGATCAATCAACCGAGTTTGATTTTGGCGGATGAACCCACGGGGGCCTTGGATGAAGATAATGCGGAACGCTTGATGGATCTGTTGATCGAGTTGAATGAGGAGGAGTCGGTGGCTTTGGTGTTGGTGACGCATGATTTGGACTTGGCAAAACGCACGGGTGATGTGCGTAATTTACGTGAAGGGCAGCTTGGTGGCTGAAGGGGAAATAAGTTAAGAGGTTTACCATGAAGGGATTGACGAACATGAAGGTGCAGAGGGGGTGGGATGATTATTTTATTTTTCATGGTGGGAAAATGGTTTTGGTGGTTTGTTGTTTTACTTTGAGTTAAGTCATGAGTGTTTGGAAATTGGTGTTTCAGAGTTTGTTTTATTATGGGCGCTTGAACGTGGCGCTAGTGGTTGGAGTGGCTTTGACCGCTGCGATCTTGAGTGGCTCACTGGTGGTGGGGGATAGTGTGAAAGAAAGTTTGCGCCGCAATGCTGCCGCTAGAACGCAGGGTATTGGTGCTGCCTTGCTTGGAGGGGATCGTTTTTTTGCTGAAGATTTGGCGAGTCGCTTAGAGGGCGTGCAAGAGATGGAAGGGAGGGTGGCTCCGGTGATTCAAGTATTGGGGACGGTGGCGACTCCAGAGGGTGGCAGACGAGCTAATGGGGTTCAGGTGATGGGGGTGGATGAGCGGTTTTGGGAATTGGGTGGGGTGGGAAATCCTATTGCTGATAAAACACGGTCATCTTCGTGGTTGGCAGTGAACGAAGTATTAGCAAGGCGCTTAGGGGTGAAGGTAGGGGATACCTTGGTGGTACGACTCGAAATGCCGGGTGAACTTTCGAAGGACGCTCCTTTGTCAGGGGAGGCGGATGAAACGCTGACGGTGCGGAAAAAAATAGACGCCTTGATCACAGCGGAGAATATGGGGCATTACAGTTTGAAAGCTGAGCAGGTTCCGACTTCGAATGTATTTCTGTCGTTGGACTTTTTGCAGCAAAAAATGGAAAAATCCGAGCGAGCGAATGTTTTGTTGGTGGGAGGGAGTGGTTGGCATCCGCTGCAGGAGGATCTGGAAAAAGCTCTAGATCAGGTGTGGAATTTGACGGATGCGTCGCTGCAACTGAGCAAAGTAGATGATGGCAAAGGGTGGCAGTTGACCAGTGATCGGGTTTTTATGGATCGTTCGCTGGCGCAGGCTGCTCAGAGGGGGCTAGGCAGCGAGGGTAGCATGGGGGTATTGACCTATTTGGTGAATGAGATCCGCCACGGAGAGCGCTCGACTCCATACAGCATGGTGGCGGCAACGGGCGGAGATGAGAACCCGGTGGTGCCGGCTGATTTGAAAGAGGATGAAGTGGTGGTGACGGACTGGTTGGCTGAGGATCTAGGCGTGAAGGTGGGAGATCGGGTGGAGATGACTTATTTTCAGATGGGCGATGCGCGTCAAATGGAATTGGCAACATCAGAGTTCACGGTTCGCTCGGTGATCCCGCTGGCGGATGAAGCGGTGAATAGGGATTGGACTCCAGATTTCCCTGGTTTGGCGGATGAAAAAAGCATGACGATGAAGGATTGGAAGCCCGGCATCGCTATCGATCAATCTAAGATTCGAGATAAAGATGAAAAATACTGGGACGATCATCGAGCTACGCCCAAAGCCTTTATTTCTTTGCAACGAGGAAAGGAAATCTGGGGCAATCGATTTGGTGAGTTGACGGCTATACGCTTTTCGAGCCAGCCATGGACGGCTGAAAGTTTCATGGCAGAGCTGAGATCGCAGATCAAACCCAGCGAGTTTGGTTTGATGCTGCGTGATGTGAGTGCGGAATCTAAGGCTGCGGTGTCGCAGTCGATGAATTTTGGGGCGCTGTTTGCGAGCATGAGTTTTTTCTTAATCGTGGCAGCATTGATTCTTACTGCTTTGGTTTTCATCTTTGGGGTGGAGCAGCGACGTTCTCAGATTGGTCTGTTTCTGGCTTTGGGAATGACGTCGAGACGTATCCGTAGCGTGTTGTTATTGGAGGCGGGTTTGCTCTCCATGCTGGGTGCAGCTCTAGGTCTGTTGGGAGGTTGGGTTTACACTCAATTAGCTTTATGGGGAATGTCGGGTGCGTGGCAATCGGCCGCTTCGGGAATCGAGTTTGTTTATTACCTTAAACTCAGCAGTTTGTTGATGGCTTGGGCGGTGACGGTTTTCATCGCAGTGGTCGTGGTCTATTTCGCTAGCCGGACGGTGATGAAGGTAAGGCCTAGTCAGTTGATTTCTGGGGGAGGAGATTTTGATGCCTCGTTGTCAGATTTGAAACCTCTTTGGAAGGCACCTGCGCTGTGGGTGACTTTGATCGGGTTCTTGGCGGGCTTGGGCTGTTTGCTGGCACCCAAACAAGCGGGCAGTATGGAGGAGCAAGGTTTGTTTTTTGGTTCAGGTTTCCTATTCACCTTAGCTGGGGTGGCTGCTTGCGGTCTCATCTTGCGCCGACTAGCAAGAACGAGTGAAGCTATGCCTAGTTTAGTGGGATTGGGTAGGCAAAATGCTTTGCGTCGTAAGGGGCGCAGTCTAGCTGTGGTGGGGCTGATGGCGTCGGGCGTGTTCATGGTGACGGCGATCAATTCGTTTAGGTTGGTGGGGGAGCGAGGGGCAGATGCTAGGTCTTCGGGGACGGGTGGATTTGCTTATGTGGGATCGGCGACTTTGCCAGTGTATGAGGATTTGAACAGCTCTGAGGGGCGCGAGAAATATGGTTTTAGCAAAGAAGGTTCGACCTTTTCGATGCTGTCTTTTCGGGTGAGTGATGGGGATGACGCTTCTTGTTTGAATTTGAATCGAGCGCAGCGCCCGCGTTTGTTGGGGGTGAACTTTGAGGGTTTGGCTGAGCGCAAAGCTTTCCATTTTACTAAAAAAATGAAAGGGCTTGCTGAGTTGGATTCAGGCTGGGAGATGTTGGGTAAGACCTTGCCCGATGAGAACGGAATGAAAGTGATTCCTGGCGTGATCGATATGAATACCGCCACCTACGCCTTGATGAAAGGGGTGGGTGATCTGATCGTATATCAAAATAGCAAAGGAGAATCCTTTGCGGTGAAGTTAGTGGGGATGTTAGAGAATTCTCTTTTGCAGGGGAGCATTGTGATTTCTGAAAAGAATTTTATCCAACAACGTTCGGATATCGCCGGTTATCGTTATTTTTTGTTGGACATGTCTTCTGGAGAGGATGGAAAAATCGTCAAGCGACTGACGAGGATGTTGGAGGACAGGGGGGTGGAATGGGTTCCTACAGCGCAGCGTTTGAACGAATTTAATGCGGTGCAGAATACTTATCTGAGCATCTTTTCGACACTTGGTGGCTTGGGGCTGTTACTAGGCACGGTGGGCTTGGCGGTGGTCGTCAGTCGCAACGTGATGGAGCGGCGTGGTCAATTGGGCTTGATGCAAGCGGTAGGATTTCGTCGTAAAGATCTGGCAAAAATGGTGTTAGCTGAGCATTGGTTTTTGCATGTGATGGGAGTTCTAGTGGGCTTGTCGGCGGCTTTAGTTTCAGTGGCGCCGATGTTCATGGAAAAGTCGTCAGGGCTGCCTATCCAACTGCTGCTGAGTGTGAATCTAGCAGTTTTGATAGCAGGTTTGCTTTTCTGTTGGTTGGCGGCTCGGGTGGTGTTGAAAACGCCCTTGATGGAGTCCTTGAGGACAGAGTGATCAGTGGAATCAGCGTGAGGGCTTGATGATGAACAAGCCATTAGTGATGGCGTAAGCTTGGTCGGCGGGCATGCGTTTTAATTCATGTCCAGGGCCCCACGAGTCGGTGTATAGAATGGCTTTTTCTTTGCGGTTGTAGCCGATGATGAGTCGCATGTGACCGCCTTTGGCTTGTGGAATTTCGGGTTCAGGATACATGCCTAAGCGGATGCCCCAAAAAAGAGGGATGCCGGCATTGATGTTTTTTTCGATGTCGTTATTGAAGCTTTTGAAATAGTTTCCGCGATCTGCTTTATGTTGTTTGTAGGCTTGCGGATCTAGTGCGTCATAAATTTGGCCGATGGTGCGAATCCTTCTCCAATCTTCGGGAGCTTGGCTTAGACCCTTTTTCCTAGCCGTTCGGTTGTAAGCTTTGATGTCATCCATGAATTTTTTGGTATCCCAAGCGATGATGCTGAAAACTCTCAACTGAGCTCCTGTTGAGGCTTCTTTTAGCGCGTCATACATCAGGGTGGGGCTGGTGCCGCCGGCGGAGGAGGTGCGGGCAAGTTCTGCCATTTCGTGTTGATCGGTTTCTAGACCGTAGTAGCGGAAAACTCTTTCTGCACTGGCTACCGCGCAGTAACCTTTTGGCCCCTGATCCACCATGGGAATGTCTGTTATGAAAATATCGCCAGTGGAGGTTTTTTTCAGATTGCGTCTTAGGTCGGAAAGCTGACGGGTTTTCTGAACCCTGCCGCTTGAATTGCCGAGGTAGAAAGCGCCTTTAGGCTTGGGTGCCATGCGTAGGCGCATGAATTGAGCTTGACCTTGTGTGGAGCTGGTTTCTAACAAAATAGCAGAGTTCTGAGTGTACCAGAGGATGCGTTTGAGTTTGACTGCAGAGTTTTTGGCTTTTTTAAGTGGCTCGGGTTTGGTTTTGGTGATTTCGCTGATGTGTTTTTGCCAGCGGTTTTTCATTTGAGAAAATTCACTGTAGTCAATAGAGCCTCGATCACCACGGTTGTAGATGGAAACATCTACGCGGTGAACGGTGCCTTCTTTGCCTCGGATGACGGTTTCACCAACCTTCTCGTCTAACATAAGCAGCTCAGGCGAGACGCTGCGAATGGCATTACGGTCAGAGGACATCCATTCGAAACCGTGGGTAGCGAATTTATCTTTTAGCTGAGAGAGATCGCTTTTCCAAAGTTTGTCACATTGTTTGAGAAGTAAAGTTAGGCTGTGCTCGTCGGTGGGGGCACTGTCTTGTGCTTGGCTTGTCTCGAAGGCGCACGGGAGGTAGGTGGAAAGCAGGATGATCAGTGGAAGGTGGCGGCGAAACAGCGGAGATGTCATGGCTTTTATCTTTATCTAAACTCAAAGTTTTGGCTAGGATTAAATATCACTCGGCGAAGGAGGGTAATAAGTGCGGATCGTGGTCGAGCGCATCTAGTAGGGTGGGGTAGGCGGGTGACCAGCCTAGCTGTGTGAGTTTTTGGTTAGAAATACGGCGGTGGGTTTTGGCGCGTTTTCGTGCTTGGTTGGTGTTACTTAGTGGGGGGGCGGGGAGTTTGAGTTTGTGTGCTAATTGTTGATAACACTGTTGTTGGGTCCAGTTGTTGTCGTCGCTGATATTGAAGATTTGTTGAGCAACTTGTGCCTGTGGCAAAGCTAGCAGGTGTAGGATTGCGGTGGCGGCATCGTCTCGATGGATTTGATTGAGATAGCGATGTGCACTGTCGGGGTGGATGGTTGCGTTGTGCTGGAGTAGTCGTTTGAGATACAGGCAGCGATGCGGTCCGTAGATGCCGGACAAACGAAGCACGGTTCCGCTATGTGCTAGGACGACGTCCTCAGTTTGGCGCAAGATTTGTGAGGTTTCTTGAGTGGGTTCTGCAGGGGAGTTTTCGTCGATCAGTGAACCATCCGTTTGAGCATAGACGCTGGTGGAACTGGTGAAAAACAGGGGGCTAGTAGGGAAGCAAGCGAGCAGGTTGCGGGCGCCTTGAAGGTAGATCGAACGGTAGGCATCGGGGCCGCCGTGGTTGGAGCTGGCGCACTGGATGATATGGGATGGAGGGGCTATCGTATGGGATATTTTTTTCACGGCATCGAGATCACTGAGATCGCAGCGGAGGATTTCGCCACTGAGTTGAGCCGAGACTTTTCCAGAAAGAGATAGTGCGGTGTAACCTAGTTTTCGGTTTTCTGAGCTAAGGGCGATTTGAGTGCCTAGGTAGCCGCAACCTGCGATGAGTATAGACATGATGAAAGAGGGGATTATGAGGTGTGGATGATGGATGAGTGGTGAGCCCGGGGGGGCAGGGAGTTGGCGTACGCAGGCAAGGTGGAACTTGCCCCTCCAATGTGAGCTCTCCTGCGTGCCTTCGCATGATGGGGGGTGGCGCTTGTTGTAGGCATATCTAAATAGGTAGGTTTCACTTGCGGTGTTTTTTGAAATAGGCAAGTAGCCCAGCGGTTACGGAGTGTGCGTATTCTTGATAGAGATTGACTCGGTAAGTGCGATCCATTTTGCGCGTACCAGGGTAAGAACCTGCTTGGACGCGTGCATGAACTTGGCGGTTGTTCATGACATAGGGTTCGAGGAAAATGACGGGACATAGGTAGATCCGGTTGGCAAGCAGGTTGCGTGACCAGATGTAGGGGTTAGGGTTGACGGATTTTGCGTTGTTGCCAGTGTAGGTATAAGGGGGGAGTTTGGTGATTCTACGCATGGAGTCTGAGACTTCGTTGGCGATGGCGAGTTCGGCGTAATAGGTGCGCTGCAGTAGGCGCAGCAGCATTTCCAGACGACTGTCATCTTCTTTGATTTCAGCTAGGCTGTAACAGCCGTTGATCAAAATGTGGTTATGATTTTTTTCAACAAAATCAGGTTTCCTAGGGTTGCCCCAAGCTTCGGCGTTAAAATGCAAGCAGACGAGCAAATCGGGTTTCAGGGTTTCATTGATCAAAGCTGCTCGCTGACGGATTTCGCTACTGAGATAAAATAGCCGTTCGGCGGTGTGTTGCAGTTTGAAGGCAGAGGGTTTGCGGGTGCCGGGTAGGCGAGTGAGCCATTTTTTTGCGTAGGGAAGGAGGTCTGCGGTGCGTGCTGGAGTGACGGGAGTGGTGTTCTGTCGGGTGAGGGTGACGCGGGCGCCGAGATTGCTGAGGTTTTGTTGCAGGATTTTAGCCACTTTGAGTGTCATATCTCCTTCGGTGACGGGGATGGTTTTGGTCCCTATTTGATACCAGCGTTCCTCGATTTGAGCGAAGCTTCCGCCGATGTGCCCTGGGTCGATGACGATGTGGAGATCGCTGAGGTCTCGGTTGGCTTGTAAACTTGGGCGTAGCTCTGTGACGGGTTTCCAGTAGCGGTGGATTTTAGGGGCTGCGGGGATTTTTTCATCGTCGCTAGTGCGAAAAAAAAGGTCGTAATAGCCTGCTTCAGCCAGATTGGATTGTTTGCTGACCCTGACTCGGTCGGGCAGTATTTGGATGAGTTTGCCAGCTGCTTGGGGATCTTGCAGGTAGTTGTGTTGCAGCAGTTGTTGGAACTCTAATCGGGTGATCGTTTTTTGGTAAACATCGAGTTTTTCCCAATCAGGCTTTTTGCCTAAGCGAGCGAGCACGCCGACTTTAAGGGGAGGCGCGGGCTTTTGTGGGCTTGTGGAAGCTGGTGGGTTTTGTGAAAGGCTCGTGGACAAAAGGGCAGCCAATGTTACTAGAATAGAACGCAGGATGGCTAGGGGATAGCTTCGTGGATGTTTGAGCATGAGATAGGCAGTCGATAACAGTAACGGGTATTTTAACACAGAAAAGAACAATTATGCTGAGGATTTTATTTTTAGGAGATGTGGTGGGAGAACCCGGGCGCAAAGCGGTGACGGCTCGACTGCCAAAAATTCGCAAGGAACGCGGGATTGATTTTATCATCGTCAATGGAGAGAACGCGGCGGGTGGTCGCGGCATCACGCCTAAGATCAGTATTAGCTTGTTGCGTGCTGGTGCGGCGGTCATTACCAGCGGCGATCATATTTGGGATCAACAGGAAATCATCGAATACATCTACACCGAGCCGCGCTTGCTGCGTCCGCTCAATTACCCTTTGGGAACTCCAGGTATGGGGTCGGTTTTGCTCGATACCGATAAAGGCAAGGTCGGGGTGATCAATGTGCAGGGGAGGACCTTCATTCAGCCACCTTTGGAGAATCCCTTTTTGGCGGCTGAGCGCGAAGCTAAACGGATGCGTGACGAAGATGGTGTGAAGGTGATTTTTGTCGATATGCACGCGGAGACGACGAGTGAAAAAATAGCGATGGGGCGCACCTTGGATGGCATGGTTTCTGCCGTGGTGGGAACCCATACTCATGTGCAGACGGCGGACGAGCAGATTTTTCCGGGTGGCACGGCTTTTTTGTGTGATGCGGGCATGTGTGGTCCCAATGAGTCGATTTTAGGACGTCAGATTGATCCGATTGTGGGTCGTTTTCGCAAGTCCTTACCTTGTCGTTTTCCTGTGGCTAAAGGAATTGTGGGTTTGCGCGGAGCAGTGATCGATGTGGATGAAGAGACGGGGAAAGCTATAGCGATAGAGCGCTTCGCCGAAAACTATTCGAACGATTCTGGTGAGTTGGTGTGATTCATTCCATTAAAAAAACGCACCCAGAACCCTCTGGTAAGTTGAAGTTGTAGGTCGAAAGGTCAGTAGCTTGTGATCGTTGGCGCAAATACGTTACCCTTTTGTGTTCCCTTTTGTTTACGTTGAGGCTATGCTTTGCTGTCTTCAATGATTTCCATCAATTCCCGAGTTTTGTTGCCATGCTTTTGCCGCAGTTTATTGCTGTTGGCTTTGGTGTTTTGTTTTTCAGGGCTTGGTCAGCTACCGCTCAAGGCAGCTGAGGTGAAAAAACTTAATTTCCTTTTTCTGCTAGCTGATGATCTAGGTTACATGGATGTGGGGTTTAATAACCCTAATACTTTTTATGAAACTCAGCATCTTGATCGATTGGCACGGTCGGGCATGGTGTTCACTGACTTTTACGCGGCGTGTCAGGTTTGTTCTCCGACTCGTGCGAGCATCATGACGGGCAAGTACCCAGCGCGCACGGATACCACCAACTTTTTTTGTGGCAAACGCACGGAGAAGTTTTTGCCAGCGACGTATCAGTGTCAGATGGCGAAGGAGGAGGTGACTTTGGCGGAGGCATTGCAGGAGCATGGTTATAAAACATTTTTTGCTGGCAAATGGCATCTTGGGCCCGATGAGGGTTTTTCTCCGACTGATCAAGGTTTTGATATCAATAAAGGAGGTGGTCACAACGGGCATCCAAAGAGTTATTTTTCGCCGTATAAAAACGTCAATCATTTACCGCCAGGTTCAGAGGGTGAGTTTCTACCCGACCGTCTCGCTAAAGAAGCGGTGAAATTCCTGCAAAGTTCGGCAGAGTCTAAGCAGCCTTTTTTGTTGTATTTGTCTTTTTACTCAGTGCACACTCCGCTGATGGCTCCGGAGGCTTTGGTGGAGAAATATAAATCCAAAGCGGAGCGCATGGGGCTAACGGAAACCACTGGGCGTTGGGGTAGTGAGCGGCAGGTGTTTTTGAATCAAAAAGAGGATACCAGAAAGATCCGCGTTCGCCAAGATCACGCGACCTACGCGGCGATGGTAGAGAGCCTAGATACTGCGGTAGGGAAAGTATTGGACCAATTGGATGCCTTGGGTATGCGTGATAATACCGTGGTGATTTTCATGTCTGACAATGGAGGTTTGGCATCTTCTGAAGGGTGGCCGACTTCGAATCGCCCTCTCCGTGGTGGTAAGGGCTGGATGTATGAGGGCGGGATTCGCGAACCGGTGGTGGTGCGTTGGCCGAAAGTGACTTCGCCACAATCTCGCTGTGAGGTGCCGCTGATCAGTATGGATTTTTATCCGACGATGCTAGAGATGGCGGGACTGCCACTGAAAAAAGAGCAGCATGTGGATGGTAAGAGTTTTGTGAGTTTACTGAAAGACCCGCTGAGCAGATTTGATCGAGATCCCTTGTTTTGGCATTACCCGCATTACGGGAACCAAGGAGGCTTCCCAGCTAGTGCGATTAGGGTGGGGGATTACAAGTTGATCGAAGATTTGGAGGATGGAGAGTTGGAGCTTTATCATTTGCGGGATGATATTTCTGAGCACAATAACTTGCTTCAGTTGTATCCTGAGCGGGTAGAGAAGATGCATCGCTTGTTGATTGAATGGAGGAAGATGGTCGAAGCTAAACCTTTGCGCCCTAATCCAAAAGCCGGTGATTTAAAACCCGGTAGAGGATCAAGGTCGGTGAAGGAGCTTTGAGGATGAAAATAGGAAACAGGAAATAGAAGATAGAAGTTAGGGGGTATTATGATTCGATGGTTATTGATAGTTGCTTTGTTTTGGTTTCAGGGGACAGCTTGGGTTTTGGCGAAACCGAATGTATTGTTTATTGCGGTGGACGATTTGCGCCCAGAACTAGCTTGTTATGGAAAGAGTCATATCCATTCGCCGAATATCGATAAGCTGGCGCAGACGGGGTTTCTTTTTGAGCGAGCTTACTGTATGGTGCCGACGTGTGGTGCGTCGCGTGCCAGTTTGATGACGGGGGTTCGTCCGACGCGTGGGCGCTTTGTTTCCTACTTGGCTTCTGCGGAAAAAGAGGTTCCAGAAGTGATGACTTTGAACACCCATTTCAAAAACAATGGTTATCACACGGTCTCGAATGGCAAGATTTTCCATCACCGCGAAGACAATGCGCGGGGTTGGTCGGAGGAGGTGTGGAGGCCAAAAGGGAATGGGCTCGGTTATCGGCTTGAGGCGAATCAGAAGATTCACAAAGAACGGGGTAAAATGAAAGGTCGGCGACGGCGGGGGTCTCCTTATGAATCAGCGGATGCTCCAGACTTGGATTACCCTGATGGACAAATCGCGGAAAAAACCATAGCGGATTTGCGACGATTGAAAAACAAGGAAGAGCCTTTTTTTCTAGCTGTTGGTTTTCTCAAGCCTCACTTGCCTTTTGTCGCCCCGAAAAAATATTGGGATCTTTATGATCATGACGACATTCATTTGCCGAAAAATTATTATCCCCCGAAGGATGTTCCCAAAGGCACGGTGCACGCTTATGGTGAGTTGAGAGCCTATGCAGGAGTTCCTGCAAAGGGACCAGTTTCAGATGAAATGGCGCGCAATTTGATTCACGGGTATTATGCCTGTGTGAGCTTCACTGATGCTCAGGTGGGTAAGGTTCTAGACGAGCTAGAGAAGTTGGGACTTGCAGAGGATACCATTGTGATTCTCTGGGGCGACCACGGTTGGAATTTGGCAGAGCATACGATGTGGTGCAAACACAGTTGTTTTGAAACCTCGATGCACGCGCCACTGATCGTGCGTGCTCCGGGAGTGGGGAAACCTGGTCAGCGCACTCGGGCGCTGACTGAGTTTATCGATATCTATCCATCGCTGAGCGAATTGGCGGGTTTGCCTTTGCCTGAGCATTTGCAGGGTAAGAGTTTTGTGCCCTTGTTGAAAAACCCCGAGCTACCGTGGAAGTCGTCTGCGATTGGGCGATATATCAATGGAGATACAATTCGCACGGATCGATTTCGTTTTAGCGAATACACAGGCAAGGATGGCAAGTTTGTTTCCCGTATGCTGTATGACCACCAGCTAGACCCTGATGAGAATATAAATATTTCTGAACAAGCGTCGCAGCTTGAGACGGTGGAAAAATTGACTCAGGATCTGCGGAAATATCGAACATCGAGTAAGGAAGGAAGAAGTAAGAAGTGAAGAAGAATTATGATTTTCAGGACCGTTTGGTGGAATATGCGGTGAGAGTTTTAAATGGATTCAAGACGGAATTTGACAGAGTTTAGCGGGCTAAATGAGTCGAATTTCAACGCAGAAGCCAGGCGAAAATCGAAGCGGAGTTGGGTAAGTTATCTTTGCGCGGATCCTAAGAAAAATCTGGAGGCTGAATAGGCTTTCCTTCAGTATTCTTCATACGTCCTACTTTTCGACCACTCGAATAATTCATAAAAAATAATATGAGAAAAATATTTACCATCATCCTCTCTGTAATTGCCTACACTCCCATATATGGGGGTGAAGTGATCTGGGAGTTTGATCAACTGACCGAAACCGGCATCACAGACACCACGCAAAATTATTCCGCCAAACTTAACGACGTAGCAACGAACGAGCAGACACTTGTAGCAGGACTATATAACCACGCATTTGTTTTTGAAGGTAACAAGCATAAATTTCAAGTCGAAAATTCTGCCACCATCAGTTTAACCAATAACTTTACCATCAGTTGCGTATTTAAGCCATCACGCATCAATACATATCGAACATTACTCTGGAAAGGGAATCGAGCCGTTAGTCCTCAACAAATAAACTATTGGCTCAGCTTAAACGATGGGAAACCAGAGTTTAAGTTCAAAGATCAAATGGGGAAATGGTTTATTGCCACAAGTCCAAAGCCATTGAGTCTGGCAGATCAATGGTGCTATTTGGTGGTCACCATGGATAACAAAGGTGAAATCATCGGCTATTTGAATGGACAAGTGTGTTTTAGGGAAGTGTATGAACCCGCGGAGTTGACCACCAATAACTATCCAGCATACATCGGCAGTGGCGCCCTGAACCTAGATAACACATCAGGTCATTCATTTGCTGGGCTCATTGATAGACTAAGCATCTCAAGTGGAGTGAATCCACCTACATTAGAGGAAATCACAGAGTTTAAGCGCCTAGTAAAGCTTGATACTGCCACATTAAATGCTCAAAAGCTGCAGCAGCGCCAGCTATACCTGAAGAGCATTAAGAAATCATCTTTAAGCCCTGATAAATCGGCCGAATTACCTTTGGGTGAACTTAAACGATTAGCCGATATGGTCAAATACCATGAATTTTACAAACGCAATGTTAACGGTAAAAAAATGATAATTACCACTTTGCCGACCACTTCTCGGGTACTACAAGTGGATGATTATACTTCAGGAAAGTTCTCACTAACCCATCAAGCCTCCATTTCTTCTGCTCGCAATGAATACGAAGGGTTCCAAATAATATTACTTGGTAATCCTGATCAGAAATTGGAAAAAATTTCCATAACCATTCCTGACTTAATTTCAACTACAGGAGATATCATTCTGGCAAAGCATGTAGAATGGGGGGTTATCCGCTCGATCAAAAGCGATAAACCGAAATACGACGTGAAGTATGTAGGTGATTATCCTGATGCAATCATGGAGGGGCAGCAATCAATGGTAAGCATACCTAAAAATGGCTTTACCCCTGTCTATGTGCGAGTAAAAATAGCTGCTGATGTGGTGGCGGGTTACTATAGGGGTGAGATAAAAGTAGGGGAGCAGGTCATTGATCTTAAATTACAGGTCTATGATTTCACCTTGCCGGTAACCAGCTCATGTAAAGTAGCTTTTACTTTCACTGAGGAAATTTATCGCAAGTGGTACAATATGCCTAAATTAACCGATAAAGACAAACTTTACATCTATGATTTCCTGCTTAAATACCGCATAACTCCCAATAATATATACTCACGTGAAATTTACCCTGAACTGAAATTCTTGCCTGAGCTGAAAAAGAAAGGTGCCAATTTTTTCACACTGGGTTATCTCCGGTATAAACACCCAGTTGATGATAAAACCCTGCAACAAATTATTGCAAAATATAGAACCCGTTTCGATCTACTGAAAAAGAGCGGGTTTGGGGAAGACTCCTACCTTTACGCGTTTGATGAAATAACATCACAAACTGCGAGTGAACAGGCAGCGGCCAAACAAATCATGACGGCTTTAAACCAAGCGCTGCCAGAATTGAAAACCCTACAGACCTCATCGCCACATACAAAATCAATCAACCAATTTAATACCTGGGCACCACTCTTCAGTTATTTTGCCAATCATACCGACGAAATTAAAAGTTTTAAAAATACAGGCAACAAATTCTGGTGGTATTGTGCTGATGACCCCGTTTCTCCATTCCCTAATTTTTTCTTGGACTATCCTGTCTTTAATAATCGTATAATCTTTACTCTCTCATATCTATACAATATAGACGGGGTGCTTTATTGGTCTATCAATCGTGAATGGACAACCAATCTGGACATCCAAAACGAATGGCCTGACAAGCCATGGAAACCCTATATTACTAATCCTTACAGTAATAAGCGTGTGTATAAAAACGGCATGGGAAACTATGTTTACCCTGGAAAAAATGGTCGTATTTTGCCTTCATTAAGATTGGAGAACCTGCGTGACGGCATTGAAGACTACGAATACCTCGTTATGCTTAAAAAACTTGCGCTCGCATCTAATAATGAACAGGCTCAAAACTTGACGCATGTTCCTGCTAATGTTGCTTTGAAGGTGAATCAATATTCTAGCAACCCTGCAAACCTAGCGAATTATCGCAACAAAGTAGCTTTGATGATTGAAAAGCTGAAATCGACATCAAAATTCTAGCTTGAACCTATATCGCTTCAATGATGGCGAGGATTTAATTTCAAAAATGCGTAGCGCGGACTTCGTGCATGCTGACGAAACTTATTGGAGAGAGGGTGGTGGAAATAAGATTATCTGGTATGCAGGCAACGAAGATGTCGCCGTATTCAAGCTATATACTTTCACGACTTATGATAATATGCTATAACCTCACAGGAACCACCAAAAATACTCCAGGGACTCCAAACATCTTCCAGCTATAAAAGCTCCCTAAATCTCCTCCCTGTCTTCGGTTTTCACCTTCTGGAACTAATTCCCTTCCGCAGGTCCTAGGGGTGCGTAACACCTAAATCGCTACAAACTCCTTGCATTCATCAACCTTCGCCACCTGCACTTTTACGCAATTGCGGGAAGAGCACGATGTCGCGGATGGACTCGGCGCCGGTGAGCATCATGATCAGGCGGTCGATGCCGATGCCGATGCCGCCTGCGGGAGGCATACCGTGTTCGAGGGCGAGCAGAAATTCTTCGTCGATTTTCTGAGTCTCTTCACCTGCTTGATCTTCGAGTCGTGCTCGTTGAGCGTCTGGGTCATTGAGTTCGGAGTATCCTGGTGAGATCTCTTGACCGTTGATGATCAGCTCATAGACATCGACGACGGAGTCATCGGTGGTGTTTTGTTTGGCGAGAGGCACGAGTTCACGCGGCACGTGGGTGACGTAACAGGGGTCGAAGGTTTTTTCTTCGACCAGTTTTTCGAACACTTGCTGGCTGACTTCGTAGTCTTCCATTTGTGCAGAGAGCTCGACGCCGAGTTGATTGGCGCAACGCTCGCGGCGTTGTTCGCTGGTGATGTCGAACCAATCGTCTCCGGCGGCTTCTTTGACTAGGTTGTGAAAGGTTTCGCGTTTCCAAGGACGGCTGAGGTCGATAGTGCGGATCGGTTCGTCGTTGGCGTTTTTGTGTTCGATTTGCAACCCTCCACAGAATTTTTCTGCGAGGTGGCAAACCATGTCTTCAACCAGATCTGCCATTTGTTCGAAGTCGGCAAAAGCCCAGTAAGCTTCGAGCATGGTGAACTCAGGATTATGGCGACGGCTGATGCCTTCGTTGCGAAAGTTGCGGTTCAGTTCGAAGACTTTAGTGAAACCGCCGACCAAGAGGCGTTTGAGGTAGAGCTCGGGAGCGATGCGCATGTAGAGGTCCATGCTGAGCGCGTTGTGATGGGTTTTGAAAGGTTCGGCAGCAGCTCCGCCGGGTACGTCTTGCAGCATAGGGGTTTCGACTTCGATGAAATCTCGTTGAGCGAGGAAGCTACGGATCTCTGCCACCATGGCACTGCGTTTGAGGAAAGCGTCGCGTGCGCGCTCATTGGCGATGAGGTCGAGGTAGCGTTGGCGGTATTTGATCTGAGGATCGACCACACCATGCCATTTGTCGGGCAGTGGGCGTAGCGATTTTGCCAAAACGGTGATGGCGGAAGCTTTCACGGTGGGTTCGCCCATGCGAGTGGTGAAGGTGGTGCCTTCGATACCGATCCAATCGCCGATGTCGAGTTGTTGAAAGATCTCAAAAGCTTCGTCGCCGATGGATTTGGGATTGAGGAAACACTGCAGTCGTCCGTGGATGTCAGCGATGTCAAAAAACTGGCTCTTGCCCATGTCGCGGTGGGCGACGATGCGGCCAGCGACTTTGACTTCGATATCTTCGGTGAAATCAGCGCGTAAAGCAGCGGGTTGGTGAGTGGTTTCGAACTTGCCACCAAAAGGATCTACGCCGAGTTCGCGCAGCCTGTCGAGTTTCTGACGACGAAATTGGATCAGCTGATGTTCGCTGACTTCTTCTTCTGGGCTAGTTGGTGTGGCTTCTTGTGACATGGCTGATAAAAAGGATATGGCTTTTGCAGATAGTGATTGCGCTGGGCAAAGCATTGCCGGCGGAATGTAGGACGGAATAGCAGCCTTTGCACGCTAATTTTTGATCGCTCGTGTTGCTAGGAAGGTGGGCATGTAGGGGTTGAGGGCGGTAGATTGATCATCCCAGCTGTCTTCGTAAAGGTCGGCGATCATGAAGCCTGCTTGGGTTTGCCCGCCTATTTGATCTTGCAGGCTGTGGCTGTATTCAAGGCTGAGAGTGGCTTCGATTTGGTCATCGAGTTGATCCTCTGTCAGTGAGTCTAGGTCAGAATAGGGTAGTGGGTATTTGACGATCAGTTCGCCGGTTTCTTCACCGTGCACGTGGTCAAAGAGGAAAAATGCTGGGTTCATGAATCCGCTGAGCAGCGACCCTCCAGGTTTGAGCACGCGGAAACATTCTCTCCAGATGGGATGGATGTCTGGAGCGAAGACGTTGGAGACGGGATGGAAAATCAAATCAAAGCAGGCGTCGTCAAAGGCTGAGAGGTCTGCCATGTCGCCTTGCATGGTGGTGATCTCTAGCTGATGGCGATCGGCTACCAGCTGGTCTTTTTCTAATTGAACATCAGAGTTGTCGAAGGAGGTCACTTTGGCTCCAGCGGCGGCAAATAGAGGGGCTTGTTGTCCACCACCACTGGCGAGGCAGAGCAGGTCGAAGTTTTTCACCTCCCCGAGCCAGGGTGATGGCACGGTTTTGTTAGGTGTGAGCAAGACTTGCCAGTTTCCTTTGAGTGCTTGTTCGATCACGTCGGGTTCAACAGGCGTGCTCCAGCGACAGCCCTCCATCGATTGGAAGTTCCAGGCGTTGCGATTGAATTGAGTAACGTTCAAAGTAGAACTCAGGGTTTGCCGATTCGAAACAGAGCAGAATCGGTGCGGATGAACAAGGCACCATCGGTGACCGCGAAGGAGGATAGGCCGTGCTCACCGATGTCATTGCGAGCGACGATGTCGAGTTTTTTGCCAGGTTTGATCACGGTGGTCATGCCTTCGCCATCGTGGAAATAGATCAGCCCGCCAGCATAGATGGGTGCAGCGGAGTAGTTCTTTTTAGTGAGTCGTCCTTCCCAGATCAGCTTGCCTGTTTTGGCATCGAGGCAGGTGGCGAGGCCTTTGTCGTCGTTCATGTAGAGGTAGTCATCGACGATGATGGGAGAGGACTCCTTGGGCACGGCTTTCTCATATTCCCAAGCGATGTGGGTTTTGGTAACGTCGCCTTTTCCCTCCGCGCGGATCGCCATTAGCTTGGCTTTGTTGAAGCCAGTGCTGACATAGATCAAGCCGTTGGCATACAGGGGGCGGGCGACAACAGAATAACCTTCGCCATAACCGCATCTCCAAATTTCTTTTCCATTGCTGGGGTCGTAAGCGATGACGGCACCGCTGGCGGGGCTGATCAGTTGGCGCTGACCGTTCACTTCGATCAGCAGCGGGGTGGTGAAAGAGAAGTGACGAGACACCTCCACGGCGCGAGGAGTTTTCCATACGGTTTTACCAGTATTTTTATCAAGTGCAATGATGAAGGGATTATCCTTGCCATCGCAACTGAAGATGAGGAGGTCATCGACGAGTACGGGGGAGCCGCCGTTGCCATGCACGGGATTGTATTTGATATCTACTTTCCAGAGGGTTTTGCCATCCGCTGCGTTCAGGCAAGCGGTGCCGTCATGACCGAAATGCACATAGACTTTGCCGTCTTCAAAAATAGGGGTGGGGGAGGCATGGCTGTTCTTTTTGTGCATGCGAGCCGGTTTGCCTTTTTGTTTACCAATGACTTCAACGTCCCAGAGGATTTTTCCGTCCTGTGCATTCACTGCGAGAGCATGCAGGGTGTAGTTTTTTTTGCCTTCGGGAATAGCGGTGGTGAGGTAGAGCTTGTCACCGATCAATATCGGAGAGGACCAAGCGGTGCCGGGGATGTTGCTTTTCCAAGCGACGTTTTTATCGGTGGACCATTTGATCGGCACCTGCTTGGCTTGCGAGTGACCTTGCCCGCCAGGGCCGCGAAATTCTGGCCAATCTTCGGCAGTGGCAGTGAAGGGTAGGCTGCCAATGAGGCAGAAGGCGTATAGTGCTACGGTTTTGAGGGGGTTGTTCGTTTTCATGATTTTATACTTTGCGTGGTGTCATTCAGGGAAGTTGTTTACTCTGGTTGATAACCTTCGTCGGGGGGGCTGCCTTTTTGCGAGGCGGCGGCGACGGCGAGTTCGTCACAGCGTTCGTTTTCTGGGTGGCCGGCGTGACCTTTCACCCACAACCACGTGACGTTGTGGTTTTGACTAGCTTTGAGTAGGCGTTGCCACAGGTCGGTGTTTTTGAGCGGTTTATTTTTGCCACGGCTCCAACCTTTTTTTTGCCAGCTTTCGATCCAGCCTTTAGTCATGGCGTCGATGACGTATTTGGAGTCGGAGGTGAGGCTGACTTTGCAGGTTTCTTTGAGCGACTCCAGCCCAGCAATCGCTGCCATCAACTCCATGCGGTTGTTGGTGGTGCAGGCGTATCCTTGGCTTAGCTCTTTGCTGTTGCCGTTGTATTGTAGGATGGTGCCGTAGCCGCCCGGCCCGGGGTTGCCCAAGGACGAGCCGTCGGTGTAGATGGTGATCTGTTTCACTAAGAAGGCTTGAAGGCTATAGGAGTTTAGGCTGTAGGGGCGGAAGCTACAGGTCGATGGTGCGGCCTTCTTTGAAGGATTGCTCGGCTGCCAATACGATGCGCAGGCTGTTGACGCCGTCGTTCATGTGGTCGGTGAGATCGATGTCTTCGTCGATAGCTTTGAGGAAGTAAGCTTGCTCGCGTTGGCACAAGGCGTCGTGATCGGGTTCGTCTTCGAGATTGATGATTTCGTCTTCTTTGACAAATTGATTGTTTTCGTCTAACTCAGCATGATGAACACGCAGGGCTTCGGTTTTGGTGTGGGAGTCCACGTTGGAGGACTCGGATTCGCCACCCGCTTTGTCGGCTACGATGGAGACACAGCCTTTGGGGCCGACGACATCTTTAACGAAAAAGGCGACTTCGCTCATCATCGGACCCCAGCCAGCTTCATACCAACCGACGCTGCCGTTTTCGAAGGTCACTTGCAGTTGGCCGTAGTTGTACATGCCCGGATTGAGTTCATCGGAGAGTCGTGCTCCGATGGCGTTGACTTTGATCGGCTTGGATTGAGTCATCTGACACATCACATCGACGTAATGCACTCCACAATCGACGATGGGGGACATTGAGTTCATCAAGTTGCGGTGAGTGTTCCACATATCTCCGTGGCTCTGTTGATTGAGGTTCATGCGCATCACCAAGGGGTTGCCGAGGGTGCGGGCGATCTCGATGAATTTGATCCATGAGGGATGGTGACGAAGAATGTAACCGATGCAGAGTTTTTTGTTGAGGCGCACGGCGGTATCGACGACTTTTTGCGCTTCGTCGACGGTGGGGGCAAGAGGTTTTTCTAGGAAAACGTGCGCTCCAGCTTCCATGGCTTTGATGGCATATTCGGCGTGAGTTTCTGGGTAGGTATTGATCGATACGCAGTCGGGTTTGACTGCGGCGAGGGCTTCATCATAGTCACCAAACAGGGCGATGTCTCCGCCGAGGGATTCGGCGAGTTTTTCACGACTAGCGGCGCTACGGGTGACGATGCCGGCGACTTCAAAGCCGTCGAGGTTGTGATAGGCTTTGGCGTGGGATGCTCCCATGTTGCCGGCTCCGAGGACGAGTACTTTTTTGTTCATGATATTATAAGCTAGGTGTTAGTTTTGTGAAAGGGGAATGAAGGTAGCCTGAACGCAAGATGACGAGGCTACCGAGGTGAAAAGGGAAGTGGCAAGCGGGGCGTAAGAGGGATGGCAAGCGGGGCGCTCGCCCTACAAAAAACCATTTATTTGTCTTGATTGGAATTGCGTAGTTCCTGCTCGACGCGTTCGCTGAGCCATTGTTTCATCATACTTTGATAATTCAGGTAGCGAGAGCGGGCGATGCGTTTGATGCGTGAGAGCATTTGCGGATCAAAGCGCAGGGTGATGGTGGTCGATTCTCGGACGGTGGGTTTGTGGATCGAGGCATTCATCAGATGCGGTTCGATCATGTGGTCGGCCCAGAATTGAGCTTCTTGTTTTTCGTCTTCGAAATCCGGTAGGTCTTTCCAGTCTGTTAGAACTTTCACAATGTGTTTTTGGGTAAAAGGTTGGGGCTGAAAGAAGGTTAAATATATTCGGCGTTTTTGCGTTCGTAAAAGCCGTGTTCTTTGTCGGTCATGTCACGAGTGAAAATAACGCGGCAGTTTTTGCCGTCAGTCCAGAAGATGGAGAATAAGGAGCGACCACCCACGGTCTTGGCGAGACAGATGTAGCGCACGTCTGATGCCGTTAATTCCTGGTCAGGAATTAGGCGGATGGCAAACGGGTCCTCAAATGACTCCTCGACTTCTCGAGGACTGATTTTTTTGAGGTCAAAATGAACGTCGAGCCAGTCGAACTCCATGCGTGTGTGTGGGTGGGTTGAAGGTGGAAAACTAGATACTCGATGTGCCTTGATCGTTCAAGGGACACGCTTACTCACTATGCGATGGATTATGCGGAAATCCAAGCTATTTCTTGAGCTTCGCGGCTGTGTCGATATCGCTTTTGCCACTGAAGGCGTTGCCTGAAAGTTGGATATTTTTATTGTCTGCGCCAATGATGATATCTGCGCCGCCTTCGAGGGTGCGAGAGATGCGACAGTTGCTGATGGTGGCTCCGTCGGTTTTGTTCAAGCTGATGCCAACGGCATTTTCAGTCAGGTTGAGTGCGCTGAGTAGCATGTTGCTGCAGTTGTTCAGTTGCACGGCGCCGGCTGGGTTTTTGGCGGCGTGGATAGTGGAGCTGCTGAGCACGCAGTCTTTAGAATCGGTGAAGATCAGTGCTGCGGGGCGCTCGAATTGGCGGGGGTTGAAGCTGTTTCCGCTGACCACGATACGTTCGCTGTTTTTCACTAACAAGTGATTCGAGCTGGGAGCAAAGAGGGCGTTTGAGTTGATGGTCACGTCATACGCATGGGTGATGTCGATGTTGTTCTCGGTGTCGCTGATGACGTTGCCAGTGATGGTGACGGAGTTGATCGGCCAGCTCTCTTTGCCGAGGATGCGGATGTTGGCTCCGCCTACTGCTGAGTATTTACCTTTGATGTCTGAGTAATTAGCACTGTGCTGAATGGTGCAAGAGGTGATGGTGACTTCGGCGATGGAGTGCTTTTTGTCGCCTGCGGTGGCAGATACGTCGAGCAGAATGTTGGCGGCTTTGGTCGGCACGTGTTCGCCTGGCATGTTGCCTTCGATGTCGCAGCCGGTGATTTGCAGGTTGCGCACATTGCCATCTCTGACGACGATGCCGCCTTGACGATTGTAACTGATGTGGCAGTTGGAGACGTTGATCTGATGCAGATTGACGTCATCTAGATAGATGCCTACCCCTGAGTTTTCGTAGAGGTGACAGTCGGAAATGGTGACGTTGCGATTGCGGGTGGCGAGGCGGATGCCATGCAGGCACCAACGCACAGAAACACGGGAGATGATGGGTTCCATGGTTTGGAAAAGTTCGATGCCGACGGCTTCGGGGTGGTTGCCGATGATCTCGATGCCGCTGACGATGGGCATACGTTCGTCCCAGGTTTTGGTTTGGAATGATTTTGGAGAAGCGGTGCCTTGGTGGCTGCCGACAAATTTGAGGGCGGGGCCAGGGCCGTCCATGATCAGGGTGACACCTGCTGAACCGGTGACTTTGGCTGCGCCGTGTTTGGTGAGATCAAAAATCAGCGGTTGGGTGATGCGGTAGATGCCGGTTTTGACAAAAGCCAAGTTACCTCCGCTCTGGTCGATGGTCTGCTGCAACTGTTTGGTGAAATCGGGCAAGGAAGACAGGTCTTTGATCTGATCTGCTGCGCTAGGGAGTTTTTTGGTTTTGCTCTCGGTTTCTTTTTTAGCATCCTGCGCTTGGATTAGGCAAGGGCTAGCAAGGAATAGGGATGCGGTGAGGGTGGTGAGAATGCGACGTTTGATCATAGTATAAAAACGAGTGTGTGGCTTTAGATAGTTTTATAAACACTCGCTGATGATAAGTGTCAAGCGAGAGGGAGTGCTGAAGCTTGTAACACGGCTTTTTGTACGGCGAGATCGTGTTGCGGTGAAAAGTCTGATTCTTTTTCGCCGCGTAGGATTTTGGCGAAATCGGCAGCGTCGCCGACGTAGCGTTTGTAGGGTGGATCGAACTCGATGGTCTGGTAGCCTTTTTTGTATTTGCCGTGAGCTTTGTCGAAAGTGACTTTCATCGTTGGATTTTAGCCATGATCAGAACACCGGACACGTTCTGAAAATATGTTGTTGGAATAGGGGGAGCTACATTTGAGATTACAGTTGAAAGTGATACCGATACAGAAAACACAGCCGTAGCGTAGCGAAGACAGCTGGAGGAAACTACCCGAAGGCAAATTGCCAATCCATGCCACATGCTGCTGGTGCTAACGCTCAAAGTTCTAATATTCTGCGGCATTAGTTCAGAGTGGTATCAAAATATGCTTATCCCATGTCTGGTGTTCTGATGATGGCGGGGAACCTCATGCGAGCCTCTTATCCGATGTCGGCTCCGTATTGGGCGAGTTGACAAATAAGGTTTTACCGATTTGTTCGAGCGTTTTTTGTCGAATGCCTATTGGTGAGGCTCACAGAATGTTTTCGACAAAAGACTGCGGGGAGAAGGCATTGAAATGTGTTTCGCTTTCACCGGTGCCGATGAAGCGGGTGGGGATACCGAGTTGATCTTTGATGACTACGGCACTGCCGCCTTTGCCTGAGCCGTCGAGTTTGGTGACGATCAGCCCTGTGAGGTCGAGGGCCTTTTGAAATTCTTTTGCCTGGGACAGCGCATTGGATCCGGTGGTGGCATCGACGACTAGGAGTCGTTCGTGAGGGGCACTCTCATCTTGCTTTTTAAGGGTGCGTTGGATCTTTTGTAACTCAGCCATCAAATTGTCGCGAGTGTGCAGGCGGCCTGCGGTGTCGCAGATGAGGAAGTCTACTTTGTTTTGAATAGCAGAACGGTGGGCGTCAAAACAGACTGCCGAGGGGTCGGCTTGGTATTGGGTTTTGATCAAGGGGATATCGAGTCGCTGCGACCAGACTTCGAGTTGCTCGATGGCGGCAGCGCGGAAAGTGTCGGCGGCGGCGAGTAGCACGCTGTTGCCTTGTTTTTTTAAAAGATAGGCAAGCTTGGCGGTGGAAGTGGTTTTGCCGGTGCCGTTGACTCCGGCTACGAGGATGACGGTGGGCATACCGTCGTCGCGTTTTTGTGGCAGTGGGGGAGTTTCTTCACCGAGGATGGCGGTGATCTCTTTGTGGCAAGCTTCGACAATATCGTCGCCACTGATTTTGCGTCCCTGTGCGCGCAGCTGATCGACGATTTTAGTCGTTAGTGGTATGCCTAAGTCGCCGCCGATGAGGGTGGCTTCGAGATCCTCCCAGTCGATCTCGGTGCGGGAGGTGAAACGGCTGATAATCGATTTGAATAAACCCATGACAAATAAGTGGTGATTATAAAAACAGAGTTTGGCGCGGCTCTTTAGCTCGTCTGGTTTTTGCGGTGCTCTTTTTCGATGCGATCGATCACTCCGTTGATAAAACCAGACGACTCGGTGGAGCCGAAACGTTTAGCGATTTCGATCGCTTCGTTGATGGTCACTGCTGGCGGGATGTCATCGCGGTAAAAAATCTCGTAAGTGGCGAGGCGCAGCAGACAGCGATCGACGGGAGTGAGTTGTTTGAGAGTGTAGTTTTTACTCGCCTCCTCGATGGTTTGGTCGATTTCTTCCAGGTGTTCAAAAATCCCTGCGATCAGCTTTTTGGCGAAATCGCGCACTTTGGGACGCGCGGTGCGTAGTTCCCAGAATTCGCTGCTTTGATCCGGCAAGTTTTCATCGTTCAGATCGTGACTGAAGAGAAACTGGATCGTCGCTTCCCGTGCTTCTCTACGGGTGCCTGGTTTTTTTCGTTGCTCGCTCAATGCTTCGGTTGGGTGTGTCGCCCACCGATAAACGCATTTTCACTAAGTGCCAGTGATTAGTGTAGCAAAATACTGTCGCGACAAAGGTTTAGGCGTATTTGGCTACGCTGGCTTTTAATTTGTCCAAGCCTTCTTTGGCGCAGTCATAGGCGTCCATTTTCCAGTATTCACGATTGAAGAGTTCTAGGGATAATACGGGCTGCGCGCCGATGTTTTTGAAAATATCAAAGACTTGCTGCAAAGGGGCGATACCGTCACCGGTAAAAACGCGGTCAGCGTCGCCGATTTTTGCGCGTGGGATGTCGGGGTAGTCATTCATGTGGATGACTTGCAGGGATTGTGGCCCGAGTAGGCGCAGTCCTTCAAAAGCGGAGCCGCCTTTATATAGGTGGTAAACATCGCTGAGGATGCAGGCTTTGGGGTGATCGGCGGCGATGGCGACGGAGGTGGAGTCGCACAGACGATTGAGGTTTTTTGAAAAGCCCCAGACTTCGACTTGCGGCACGATGCCCATTTCATCTCCGAGTTCGAGTAAGGCGCGGTAGCGTTCGCCTGCTTTGCGCAGGTCAAGACCGGCTTCTTTGGTAGCGCCTACGGGTGGAGCGGCGAGTCGTGTGCCGCCGAGCTGAGCGATGGTATCCATGTCGCGCTTGGCTTCTTCGAGACCTGCTGCGCGGACTTTGTCATCATCGACGATCCATTTGGCAAATCCGATCGAGCTAGGCACTTGCAAGCCGTGGTCGTCGATGCGTTTGCGCAAGTCTTTGAGAGAGCCGCCTTTTTCAGTGTAGGCACTGATTTTGCGGAACCAAGGTTCGATGGCGTCGTAACCTGCTTTGGCAGCGACATCGATTTCTTCAGCGATGGTGAGGTTCTGACCGCGAATGGTGCTGGTATTGAGACAGAAGGTGAAGGCTTTGGCTTGAGTTGAGGTTTTTTCTGCACTGCGCAGTTGGGGAGCGGTGGCGCAAGCTAAACCGCCAACGAGGGTGCCCGCAGAGAGCAAAAGGTTGCGGCGACCGAGGGATGAGAGTGAGGGGTTTGGTGATTTAGGGTTCATAGTGGCAAAGGTGGCATTTTTTTGACTGATCGGCAATCAGTTTAGCTTATAGTGGCGTGGATGCGTTTATTATTTGCTCTGTGGCTAAAACTGGAAATTTGTCGCTGCCTGCTTTACGGGGTGGTGACGATGTTATTTTTTGGTGGGCAGATGATGGCAGTAGAGCGGGTGGAATTTTTTGTCGCTACGGAGGGCGATGATGCTCAAAGTGGGAGCGAAGTGGAGCCCTTTGCGACCTTGCAAAGAGCGCGAGATGCGGTGCGACAAGTGGAGCAAAAGCAAGGAATGGAAATCCGAGTATGGTTGCGTGGGGGTATTTACCGTTTGAAGAAAACGGCGGTTTTTGATTTGAGGGACAGTGTGGAAGATGGCGTGCGGGTGGTGTATGCGAGTTATCCAGGAGAAAAAGCGATTTTCAGCGGTGCTGCTAAATTGACGGGTGAGTGGGAAAAATCGAGCAGAGAACATCTATGGGAGATCGCGGTGGATAAAGATTGGCAGCCAATTCGGGCTTTGTATGAGGGGGATGAAATGCTGCCACGAGCGCGCAGTCGCGGGTATGATCCTTTGGCAAGACCTCCAGCAGAGGTGCCGTATCGTTTCCGCAGGGCGATTGATCAGCGTCATTTGTATTTGGCTAAGGACGATCTTGAGGGTTTGGGGGATTTGACTGCTGCGACGATTGAGCTGGTGCCAAAATTTCCTTGGGTGATGAATCGTCTGACGGTGGAGAGTGTCGATCGCAAAGGTGGATGGATCAGAACTCGAGAGCCTGCGACCTATGCGATGCTGCCACCAGCTAAAGCCTATTTTCCCAAGGGCAGTTTGTGGGTGGAGAATGTGTTGGCGGTTTTGGATGAGCCAGGAGAGTGGGTTTACGATGAAGTTAAGAATAAGCTGTATTTGTGGCCTCCAGATGCTCAAAAGCCCTCGGGTGACATCACTGCGGGGCGCTTGGCGCAGTTGCTGTTGATCGAGGGGCAAGTGGATGGAAATAATCTCAAAGACAAGCCGGTGAAGGGGCTGAGTTTCCATGGCTTGACCTTCACTCAGGCAAACGCTTTTGGCTGGAGTGAGAAAAAAGCAGGGCTAGGTTTGCAGCATGACTGGGAGATGTATGATCAACCAAGTGCGATGGTGCGGTTACGGAGTGCGGAGCGGTGTGTTTTTACTCAGTGCAAATTCACCAACAGCGCGTCGGCAGGGATCAGGTTGGATTTGCATTGTCAGCGCAATCAGATTCGTCGCTGTGAGTTTGCAGACCTTGGGGGTGTCGGAGTGTTGCTGGCAGGTTATGGATTGGGGCTGAAAGATGTTAATCGTGCTAACGTGATTGCTGATAATACGATTCATCATATTGGCAAGCTGTGGAAACACTCACCTGCGATTTTTCTTTGGCAAAGTGGTAGCAATCAGGTGGTGCATAATAGCATCCGACATGTGCCCTACACTGCAATCGTGGTGAGTGGGCGAACGCAGATGGATCGGGAGGGTAGGAAGGAATCGAGTCGCACGGTGCGCTGGGATGAAGTGCTTTTGCTGTTGGAGGGACAAGAGCGAACATGGAAAAAGCGAGAGCCGCTGATGCACGGGCGTTTTAATACGATTGCCTACAATGATATCTCGCATTGCATGGAGTTGATGGGCGACGGCAATGCGATTTACGTTTCGGGAACGGGCAGGGGCAATCATCTGTATCATAATTTCATTCACGACATCACTAGTGCAAATATGAATGCGGCGATTCGCTGTGATGATGATCAGCACGCTGTGTTGATTGAAAAAAACGTGATCGCTCGTTGTCGGGGCGAGGGTATCATCAGTAAGGGCAGGAATGATATTGTTAATAATATCATTTACGATTTGAGATCAAAAACTCCAGTAGGGAGGGAGGGCATACATCAGCGTGGTTATTTAGTTTTTTCAGGGGCTCCGGTGGCAGGATCGCGGGTGCAAGGCAATCTTTTTGTTTCTCAGGAGGCAGGGCAGGAGATTTTATTTGAACATCAAAAGGCGTGGAGGCACTCAGGGCGTTTGCGTCCGGCGTCGGCTTTGAGCACTTGTCGGGCAGATCGCAATTTGTATTTTAACTCGAGTGATGCCAAGTGGGCGAATGTTTTTCTGGCTGAGCAGCGCAAAAGGGGGGTGGAAAAAAACAGCTTGAGCCTAGATCCGCAGTTGGCGAACCCTGCGAAGGATGACTTTCGGGTGGGCAATGCTGCAGTGATTCGGATATTGGGTTTTGAGCAGATCGATATCAGTGAGGTGGGGGTAAGATGAGTAAGCGTAATAAAAAAAGACTGATGTTTTACTTGGCAATGTATCTCTTGGTAGGACTGCTGCTTTTTGTATTTCAGCGGAGCTTTCTTTACTTTCCGACGGCTCGGATTGACCATCCCTATGATCAACTTGTTTTTGAGAATGGAGGAGAGTCCATTGAGGTTATCGTTCTTAACAAAAACAAGGAGAAAGCGATTATTTACTTTGGGGGGAATGGCGAACCTGTTGTTTACAATGCTTATGCTGTATGATTCATTGAGCAGGGTTCATTCCATCAAGGCTAAAACGCTGATCATCATTGCGGGCAAGGACGAAGTCATAGCTAGGAAGCATTCGCAGCGACTGGTAAATGCCTTCCCTCGATCCCAAGTCTCTGTGCGAGTGGTGCAACAAAGCGGGCATAACAATCTTTCAAGTTTTGAGCAATACCATTCCTTACTAGCGCAGTTTTTCAGATACGAGTAGTTTCAGAACACCTGACACGTCCTTGGGAAATGCTGTTGGAATGGGAATCGTTAAATTTGAGATTAAAATTCAAAGTGATACCAAAACGAGAAAAAACGGATTGCCAATCCATTCCACGGACTGATGTTAATGCGTAAAGTTCTAATATTTTGCGGACGGCAGTTCAGAGTGGTATCAGAATAAGGTCGCCCTAAGTCAGGTGTTCTGAGTTTAGTTTTTACGCCTGGGTGAGGGCATGAATAGGACTACTACAGCAAGTCGAAATTTGCACTTATTCAAAGCATGGAGCTATTCAGGGGAGGTTTACTGGCTCGCTTTCAAATAGGCGATGATGTCTAGCAGTTCTTGTTTGCTCATGGCGGCATCTAGACCTTGCGGCATCAATGAGATGGGGACGGGGGCGACAGATTTCACATTGGATCTAGGCAGTGCGGTTTCTTTGCCTGTTAGGTCGGTGACGTAGATGGAGTCGGTGCTTTCTCTTTTGATCAAGCCGAAGTGGACTGCGCCGTCTTTCATGGTGACGGAGAATGACTCGAAGTCGCGGGCGAGGGATTCACTCGGGTAGAGGATGGATTCGAGGAAGTCGCGTTTGGTTCGGATACTGCCGATGTGGGTGAGCTCTGGCCCGATGGAGCGTCCGACGTTGCCGATTTTATGACAGGTCATGCAAGCTCCTTTGCCTGCGATGAAGGCGGCTTCCCCTCGTTTGGCGTCACCGTTGTCGAGTTCGGGTTCGATCGCTGCAAGGCGTTGAGTTTGCTGCTCGGCTTTGGCTAGTAGTCCGTCCAAGGTGGGTTTGAATTGAGCGGTTACTTCGGCTCCGAAATGCGTGAATAAACGTTGCAGCTCGGTGGCGGGGATGCTGCCGATGCCGGGGGATTTGGGTAGAGCTTTGGCAAGCGCCATGCCAATCTCTGGAGTGCGTTGTTTTTCAAAAACTTTGATCAGATGTGGTAAATCCATCGGGCCGGCATTGATGGTGAGCTGTGCTATTTCGATCAACTGAGGTTTGGTGAGTTTGGCACTGCCGAGCATTTGTGCGGCTTCGAGTCTCTGGAAGGGGCTGGCATCGGCTTGCAACAGACCTTTGAATAGTTGATAGGCAGCGGGGTGCAAGACGGCGTTTTTGGTGGAAACGGCATGCAGGGCACGGATGCGGATCATGGTGCTCTGTTGATCACTTTTGCCGATGTTGCGCAGGTCTTGATCAAAGCTATCGGTTTTGATTTTAGCTAAAGCGTTGAGCGCATGCAGCAGTTGTTGTTGGTCTTTGCTGGTTAGTGCTTTTTTGAAAGCAGGAGTCCAAGTCTCTGGTAGGGGAGATTGGTCACTAGCAGCGATGATCGCAAAACCGAGTTCTTTTTGTTTGTCATCTTCGCTGTTGAGCAGCTGAGCGACGATGGGGAACATGGGTGGAGTGGTGATGAAACTCGGTGCCAACAGGCTGATGGTATTATGCTGAGAGGGAGTCAGCGTTTTTTTGTCATCGAGCCATTCAAAAAAACGGTTGGCGATGGCTCCATCCCACTCAGGGTGGCGTTTAGCGATTTGAGTGGCGGTTTTGCCGAGTTGTTCATCATCGCGATCGAGCAGGGTGAGAACGTCGCCTGGCTGCAATTTGGAGCTATCCATTTGATCGAGTGCCCAGAGCGCACGGCTGATCACAAGGGGGTGTTCGGATTCTAGAGCTTTGGCGGTGTTTTTGTAGTCATTGAGCTCGATGAGAGCGTAGATCATAGCGTGTTCTTGGTGGCGATCCATTTCGCGGTCGAGGGTGGCGAGGATGCCGGGCACGGCTTTTTTGTTGCCGATCATGCCGAGCGAGGCGGCAGCTTCGCGGGCGACGGGGGCGGTGTCGTTGCGAACGAGGGCGACCAATGCATCGACTCCGCGGCGATCATTATTGATACCGGCAGCTTGTGCGGCGGCTTGTCTTACGGATTCGTCGGGATCGGTTAGCATTTTGCGCGATAGCTCACGAGATTGGGTGAAGGGTAGGCGACACAATGCCCATACGGCATTGCGACGCAGGATGGGGTCAGTGCTTTCCAGCGCATCGGCGAGTGCGGGGATGGAGGGTTCGCCACGTTCGGCTAACCAAGCGCTAGCTTTTTCGCGGATGGAAAAGCTGTCGTGATTGAGGCGATGCGCGACTTCGTCGAAGCTGGCTTTTTTCCATTCGAGATTTTTGCCCCATTGATCTTGTTTGCGATCACGCAGACCGGGTTTGCGGATGCGGTAAATGGCACCTGAGATGTCGGGGCGTGCGACTTGGGAATTGGGGCAGCCTTGGCGGAACCAGCCGCCAGTGTCGATCACTAATAAATCGCCGTTGGGGTCTTCGAGCACGTCGGTGATGTGGACGCCGGGGTCGTTGATTTTGAGGAAGGGCACGGTTTTGACCGAGGCGTAGGTGGAGCCTTGTTGTTTGATCACGGTGCGGGTCACTTGCTGGGTATTGAAGTGGGTGGTGAAGATGTTGTCTTTCCATTGTGGGTTCACGTGCGCGCTGCGGTAGCGCATCATGCCTGATACGGCGACGTGGCCAAAGTTGTGAAATTCGGTCAGCAGCGGGCCGGTGCTTTTGAACTCATCGATGACGGATTGTTGGTCATAACGAGGATAGACACCGCCGTGAATCCAGTGGTTGAGCGTATCACCGCGTGGGCGACCGTAGAACAGATTGATACTGCCGACGATGTCGCCGTTGTCCATGAAGTCGAGTTCCACGGGGTTGTCCATGCCGCCTCCGGCGTGAACCTGGATATCCGATCCGTCGGGGAAACAAGACCAGATGCGCGCGCCTTTGTTGTCGGATACTACCCGTCCGGTATCGGTATCCACCACGGTGTGCCCCTTGCGTCCGTGGCACCAGTAGATGCGTCCGTTGGGATGCAGGAAGGGGCCGTGAACATCGGCGGCGTTGCCGGTGTATTTGAAACCAGTGACCAATTCTTCACGCACATTGGCGACGCCGTTGCCGGTGGTGTCTTCGAGTCGCCACAGGCTAGGAGGGGACATCACGTAGAGGGAATCTTGCAGCCACAGCGCGCCTTGTGGAAAGGTCATGTTGTCGGCAAAAACGGTGGCTTTGTCGAAGATGCCATCATTGTCGGTATCTACGAGCAGTTTGATCGAGTGGGGTTTTTGCTTGTCGAGTTCTTTGTCGTTCAAGTTGACGCCTGAACTCTCGGCGACAAACAAGCGGCCGTATTCGTCAAAGGTCGCCATCATCGGACGCTCGACCAGTGGTGGCGCGGCGGCGACTTCGGCGATGTAGCCGTCGGGCAGGGTCATTGACGGAGGGCTGAATGAGGGATCGAAGACGTTAGGAATGGTGCCGCGCCCTTTGGCGAGATTGGCTTTGAGCCGGTCTTGAGCTTCTTTGCCCCAGACGAGGGTTTTGGGTTGGGAGATGCCGCCGTTCCAGAGGTCGTATTTTTTCTCTACATTGACCGCAAAAAAATCATCGAGTTGTTTTTTGAGTTCAGTTTTTTTGGCGAGCGATTTTTCTTCGTTGATCAGATTGTGGCGTTCATCGGGATCATTTTTGAGGTCATAGAGCTCGTCGTAGCCATCTTCAAAACGTTCGATGTATTTCCAGTCTCCCGAGCGCACACAGCGTAGGCTTTCGTATTCGTAAAATACGCTGTTGTCCCACTTGTCGGTTTTTTGCCCGAGCATGGCTGGTGAAAAATCCCGTCCTGGTGATTTGGGGGCGGTCGGCATTTGCTCGCCCATACCTAGATAGCTCAGCACGCTAGGCATGAAGTCGTAGTTGGTGACGTGAATATCGGGGGTATTGCCAGCGGGGATTTTGCCAGGTTGGCGGAATATCATTGGAATTTTCATCGAAAAGTCGAAGGCATTGATCGGGCGGGTGTGGTCGCCCATGCCCCAGAAGCCGTGCTGACCTCCTGCCCAGCCTTGGTCGGCGGCGAAGATCACTAGGGTGTCTTCGTCGATGCCGAGATCTTTGAGTTTTTGCATCAATTCGCCGACACCATCATCGATGGCGCTGAGTTCTTCGGCGTAACGGCGGATGCTAACTGGGTTGCCAAAATATTCGCGGTTGTTGTATTCCCACGGGTGGATGACTCCACGCGGGAAAGATGGCAGATCTTTGTCGGCGTAATATTTGGCGTGGCGATTACCTGATGATTTCAACTGATAGCGGGACAGTCCGTAGGGACCATTGTAAGCGAGGTATAAAAAGAAGGGTTTGTCGGGGGTTTTGACACTTTGGTCGATGAATTTGAGCGCGTGTTTGGTCCAGAAGGTGGTAAGGTATTCGGGCTCTTTGCGCAGCTTGCCGTCTTCGATGATGGTCGCGCCGTGAAAAGTCGAGGTGCCACCGGCAGGCAGGGTGACCCAGTAGTCGTCGAGCCCTTCATTGGATTCGGTATTATTACCAAGGTGCCATTTGCCGACCAATCCGCAGGAGTAGCCGTTTTTTTTCAGCACTTCGGGCAGTGAGGTGAAGTTCGCCAGAGTATTGCGTTGATCGGGACCGACTTGCAGGTTTTTCCCATGGAGGAAATTGTGCACTCCGTGCTGGGACTGCATCAGGCCGGTGAGGAAGGTGGCTCGGGTGGGTGAGCAGACGGCGTTGTTGGCAAAAGCATTGGTGAAACGAACCCCTTCCGCTGCCATTTTGTCGATGTGTGGAGTGCGAATGTCTTTGTTGCCATAACATCCGAGTGACCAAGCTCCGTGATTGTCGGTGAGGATAAATATGACGTTGGGCTTTTTTTTTCCTGCTGCTTGGGAGGAAGGCGCGCAGAGCAAGGTGCAGGCTGTGAGGGCGAGGAGGGTTTGGCTAAAAAGGCGGAGCGTGATCATGTTATGGAAGTGTTTCAGTGGCAAGATTGCAGAGGAAATGGTCATCTGCAAGTGAGGGCTTGGGGCTTTTGAGTGCTTGAGTTTTTTTGTTGCACAGCTGCTGTGAAGTTTGATGGGAACGCGGATGGCTGTAGGTCGGGCGGGTGTCCCCACCTGCCTAAGAGAATTGCGGGTTGGAAGCCCGCACTACGTGGCAGGTGTTTTAGGCGTTTTGATTTGCGGACTGGTAAATCTGAAAAGTTATTCTACTTTATTTTGTGTATGATGAAGGCAGTAGGTTTGCCTCAAAATGCGAAGCAGCAATTTCCTCCCTTATAATAAAATGGCAGATTACACAGAAGTATCTAATCAATCGTGGTTCAGTCGAATAGGCGGGGCTTTGAAGGGGATTGTTTTGGGAGCGATTCTGATTGCGATCGCGTTTTTTTTGTTATTTTGGAATGAGGGACGGGCGGTGAAGCGACATAAAGCTTTGCAGGAAGGCAGCAGCAAAGTGATGGAGGTGACGAGTGAGGCGTTGGACAAAAGTAACGAAGGCAAATTGATTCATCTGACGGGGCGAGCTGAGACGGATGAAAAACTCAGTGATCCGGTGTTCGGTGTGGGTGCGACGGCGCTGAAGTTGGAGCGTGATGTGGAGATTTATCAGTGGCAGGAATCGGTATCGAGCAAGCAGGAGAAAAAGCTTGGAGGAGGAACCAAAACTACCAAAAGCTACTCTTACGCTCTTGAGTGGTCGGATGCGCCGGTGGACTCGTCCAAGTTCAAGGTGCTGGAGGGGCATGCCAATGGTAAGGAGATGCTTTATACCTCGGAACGATGGCAGGCTGAGAAAGTGAAGTTAGGGGCTTTTTTGTTATCGCCTTCTTTGGTGGCTAAAATTAATGATACCAGCCCAGTGGACGTGGGTGAAGGGAAGATGCTACCGCAGGATTTACAGCAGAGTGTCAAAGTGGTGTCCGGTGGATTTTATATCGGGGCGGATCCTGCCAATTCCAAGGTGGGGGATCTGAGAGTGAGTTTCAAATCCGTGAAGCCGTTGGAGGTCAGTTTGGTGTCGGTGCAGAAAGGGCAGAGTTTTGTCCCCTATAAAACTGCCAATGGCAGTGAGGTGGAGTTGTTGCAAACTGGCAGTCACTCAGCAGAGCAAATGTTCGAAAAGGCGGAGGCTGATAACGTGGCTTTGGCTTGGATGTTACGTGGAGGAGGTTTTTTACTGATGATGATCGGCTTTAATATGGTGTTCAAAGTGGCATCGGTGTTGGCTGATGTGATTCCCTTTGTGGGTGGCATCGTTGGAGCTGGCACGGGCATCATTGCGTTTTTGCTGGCGGCTTGTTTGTCGCTAGTGACTATTGCGATTGCTTGGGTGTTTTATCGTCCGGTTTTGGGGGTGACGCTGTTGGTGGTGGCTGCCGGGCTGATCGTATTGGTGATTAAGAAGGTGAATGCGGGGCGAGCTTCTGCTGATGTGCCTCCGCCCTTGGCTTAGTTTTTTGCTCAAGACCCTAGCTCGGTTGAATCTGAATGAACCATTTTTAGTAAATGTCACAAACCAAATCCAGACCAGCGGGGCGTAAAGTTTTGCTGATGGCGACCTGCTTGTCGGATGTGTTTTTTGCCGATATGGCAAAAGCGACGGTGGAGGTATTGGAGGCGGTGGGTTGTGAGGTGATCTTTCCGGAAGCGCAGACTTGCTGTGGCCAGCCTGCGTTTAACTCGGGAGATTTCCCTGCGGCGGAGAAAATAGGGCGTTACACGGCGGAGGTTTTTGCTGGTGATCTACCAGTGATCGTGCCTTCTGGCTCTTGTGCAGCGATGCATTTTCACGGGTCACAGTTGTTGTTCGAGGACAAAGCAGATACCGAAGAGGTGGAGAGTCTAGCGGGGAGGACTTGGGAGTTGTTTGATTTTCTGGTGAATGGCTTGGGAGTGAAGCAGTGGGCAGGGACTTTGAATAAGAAGATCGCATTGCATCACTCCTGCCATACTCGTGGCAGTGATACGGGTGCGGCGATGGAGACTTTGTTGTCATCGATCGAAGGCGTGGAGCTGGTGGAGGTCGGCACGCCGGAGCAGTGTTGTGGTTTTGGTGGGACTTTTTCGGTGACTTTTCCGCATTTGTCGGGAGAGATCGGGCAGGTGAAATTGGACAGTGTGTTGGAGCAATCGCCGGATCTATTGGTATCGGCGGATATGAGTTGTCTGATGCACATGGGAGGTCTGGCGGAGAAACAAAATAAGAATATTGAGACCCGTCACGCGGTGCAAGTATTGCGTGATGTGGGTTTGAAGCAGAGATGAGTAAGTCTGTCCAGCCGATTGATGTGTTTGCCCGCGACTTGCCTCGCGAGACGCGCGATGCGGTGTTGTCGAGTGTGATGACTCGGGTAGCTGGCCGCAAGGCGAAGCTGGAAGAAGATTACGGCGATCCTGATGCTTTGCGGCGTTTGGCAGGAGAGGTCAAACAGCATACACTGGAGCATCTGGACGAGTATTTAGAGCAGGCAGAGGCGGCTTTGCTGAAAAACGGAGCCAAGGTGCATTTTGCTTCTACTGCGGAAGATGCGCGTGAGCAGGTGTTAGCTATTCTGAATGAGAATGGATCCAAGCGGGTGGTGAAGTCAAAGAGCATGGTGACGGAGGAGATCCACCTCAATGACTATCTGGAAAAGAATGGGGTGGAGTGTGTCGAGACCGATTTGGGGGAGTTTATCATCCAGATCGATGAGGATACTCCGAGTCACATCGTGCAGCCGATCATTCATAAAAACCGGCGTCAGGTGGCGGAGAGTTTTGAAGAACATGGTTTGGGGGAGTACAACGATGATCCGCAGACGATCACTCGGCGAGCACGCAAACATCTGCGAGAAAAATACCTGCAAAGCGATGCGGGTATGACTGGGGCGAATTTTGTCTCAGCGGAGTCGGGACGGTTGGTGGTCGTGACCAATGAAGGCAATGCGCGTTTTGGCATGGCTGCGAATGGTTTGCACATCGCGCTGGTGGGGATTGAGAAGGTGGTGCCGAGGGATAAGGATTTGGGATTATTTCTTAATCTTCTAGGTAGGTCAGCGACGGCGCAGCAGTTGACGGTTTATACGCAATTCATCAAAGGGCCGCGCAGTGCAGAGCAGCCCTCGGGACCGGAGCAGATGCATGTGATTTTTCTCGATAATGGACGTAGCAAAGTTTTGGCATCGAAAGAGCGAGATATTCTGCGTTGCATTCGTTGTGGAGCTTGTTTGAATGTCTGCCCGGTTTATCGTCAGACCAGTGGGCATGGCTATCGTGCGGTTTATGGTGGGCCGGTCGGGGCGGTGTTGAGCCCCTTGTTGGCGGGTGATGACTTTCCTAAGTATGCGGATCTGCCCAAGGCTTCGAGTTTGTGCGGGGCGTGCAATGAGGTGTGCCCGGTGAATATTCCGATACCGGAATTGTTATTGAGATTGCGGTCGCGGGCGAACCAAGAGGGGATTAAATCTGCGGGTTCACCGCCGATGGCGCCCTTTGCTAAGCTGGCGACGTCGCCGAAACTTTGGCGAACGGCGATGACGGCGTCCAAGGCGATGAATCATTTACCGATCACGATGATGCCGGTGAAACCGCTGCAAGCGTGGTTGAAGATCAGGACGCTGCCGAAGTGGTCCGGTGGGGAGTTTCGACGCTGGATGAAGGAGCGCGGGAGGAATTAGGAATGAAGAATGATGAGGACACAGTGAAGTTGGCGGTGAAGGAAGCTCTGTTGGGCTTGGGTGAGAGGGCGGTTTTGCCTGAGTATGATAGTGCGCTTTTGTTGAGTGCTAGGCATAAGGGAAGTGAGCAGGACGGATGGACGGAGTTTGCTGAGAATTTTTCTGCGGTCAGTGGTAAGCCAATGCAAGAAGTGACGGACTTGGTGGAGTTTTTGAAAGAGGGAGGGTTTGGGAAGGGCTATTGTGATCCTGAGTTGAAGCAGGCGGTGGGAGAGGTATTGGTGGAGGCGGGTTTGCAGGTGAGTTATGAATTTGATCATCAAAGGGTGGATGATTATGTTTTTGGGATCACTAAAGCGAGTGGGGTGATTGCGGAGTCGGGCACGGTGATTTTGAACGATGAGGATACGGTGGACCGTCTGGCGGCTTTGGCTCCTTGGGTGCATGTGGCGGTGTTGACGGATCAAAAAAAGGTTTTTGCCAACATTCCTCAAGCGATTGAGAATTTGGGCGGTAGTTCGAATGTGATTTGGGTGACGGGGCCTTCGAAGACGGCGGATATTGAGGGGATCCTGATCGAAGGGGTGCACGGGCCGGGGGTGCAGATTTGTTTGCGGATAGGTGAGGGAAAGTGAGACGCGAATTCACACTGATCAACACTAATGAAGAGCGTTAACCACGGATTTCTCGGATGACGCGGATTAGGAGAGTGAGTAGAGGGTGGTAAGTTTCAGCTATTTTACTATAAAAGAATATTCTCTGTGCTCTCTGTTAGCTCCTGTTCAAAAAGTTTTATGCAGCTTGAGTTTATGAAGGTGTTCGATGAGGGAGTTTGAACAGGAGGCAAGGGAGGAAACAGAGGGGGATGATTGATGGGGAGGAAAATAACACAACATGACCTTTTATAAATAAGCGGTTGTAACATTTGCCCCATTTCGCGTTATGTGATAGATAATGCATCACCTTATGAATAATTTGTAAGGTGAATGGTTCGTCTAACGACTGACTGCTGAACTCAAACTAAAAAAAACTCATGAAAAAACTGATCACAGCTACTCTATTTGGCGCCGTATTGGCGTTCACTGCTCTCAACGCATCTGCTAAAGATACGACTATCAAAGGAACTGCTACTTGCGCAAAATGCGACCTTGGCACTGCTAGTAAATGCACCAACGTGCTTCAGGTAAAAGAAGACGGCAAAACCGTGACTTACCTTTTGGCAGGCAAAGCTGGAAAACCTTGGCACAAAAATGTGTGTAAGGGTTCCAAAAAAGTCGAAATGACTGGTGAAGTGTCTGAAAAAGACGGTGAAAAAGTATTCACTGTTTCAGAGATTAAATAATTCTTTTACAGGATTACCCTGTTTGATGCAGGGAAAAATTCACGCCGTCCTTCTAATCGAGGGACGGCGTTTTTTGTGGCTTGATGATTTGAAAAAGATGGGGAGATATTAAAAAGCGAGGGGGCTTGCTCGATTTGCGTTGCAAATAGGGGGAATCGAGGCGATAGGTGCTGCTCGAACTGGAGACTTTCCTCCTACGGAGGCGTGCTGAAACATGAAATCGTGATGTGTGCCGTGGTTTTGAAACTTTTTATATTATCTACAGATGGAAACACCGTCATTTAAAGAACTAGGCTTATCGGATGAAATCTTAGCGGCTATTGAAGTGCTAGGGTATGAGAAACCTTCGCCGATTCAGGCCTTGGCAATTCCTCCCGCTTTGGAGGGCACGGATTTGATTGGTTTGTCGCAGACTGGGTCTGGGAAAACGGCAGCATTCACTTTGCCTGTATTGCAGAAGATAGATCTCAATTTATCCAAAACGCAGTGTTTGATCATCTGCCCGACTCGTGAGTTGTGTATGCAGGTGTGTGATGAGGTGCATCGTTTGGGCTCTAAAATGCGAGGATTACGTGCGGTGCCAGTGTATGGCGGGACTGCGATTGATCGTCAAATTCGCGCGTTGCGTCAGGGCACGCATATTGTGGTAGGCACGCCTGGTCGTTTGCTCGACCACTTGCGTCGCCGGACTTTCCCTACAGAAAACATCAAGTGCATCGTTTTGGACGAAGCTGATCGCATGCTCGACATGGGATTCAAGGATGACATGGAGGATTTGCTCAAGGATATGCCGAAGGATCGACAGACGTCGTTTTTCTCGGCGACGATGAATCCGCAGGTGGAGAAATTGACTCGCCGCTATTCGACTGACCCTCAAACAATCGAGGTGGAGCGCAAGGCACTGACGGTGGATTCGATTGACCAGTGTTATTACGAAGTTCGCCGTCGCTCGAAATTGGAGGCTTTGTCGCGCTTGCTGGATATGGATCCGCCGCGCTTGGCGATTGTTTTTTGCAGCACCAAACGCATGGTGGATGAATGCACCGAGGCGTTGATTGGGCGCGGTTACTCTGCTGATCGCCTGCATGGTGATATCAGTCAGAATCTGCGCGAGCGAGTGTTGAAACGTTTCCGTGATGGGCAGGTGGAGATTTTGGTAGCTACCGATGTGGCTGCGCGTGGTTTGGATGTCGATGACATCGATATTGTGTTCAATTTTGATATTCCTTACGATCCAGAGGATTATGTGCATCGCATTGGTCGTACCGGTCGCGCTGGGCGTTCGGGTAGAGCTATCAGTTTTGTGTTTGGTCGTGAGATTTATCGCTTGCAGACGATTGAGCGTTTCATTCGTCAAAAAATTGAGCGCAGGAAGATCCCGTCTCAAGAACAGGTCGAGGGCAAACGTGCTGATCTGCTATTTGACACAGTGAAAGAGCGTTTGGAGGGTGGCGATTTTAAAGCATACGAAGAGCTGGTGCAACGCCTGCTTGATCAAGATCATTCGGCGACGGACATAGCAGGAGCGCTGTTCACTTTGTTGAAGGAAGCTCAAGGTAATCGTGAAGGGCAATTCATCGAAGAAGATCGCCCAGAACGTCCGGGAAGGGATCGTGATCGTGGTGATCGTGGTGATCGTGGTGATCGTGGAGGCCGTAATGAAAGAGGGCGCCGCGATGGTGGTGAAAGAGGGCGCCGAGATGGTGGTGATCGTCGCGATGGCGGTAGAGGGGATCGCAATGACCGTGGTCGTGAGCGTTCTAGAGACGATCGAGGTGGTCGAGGTGAGCGAGAGGATCGCCAACCTAGAGATCGCTCGGAAGGACCTAGTAATTACAGAAGCGAAACAAAAGTGGCTGGAGATAAGGCGGTTTTGTATTTGAGCTTAGGGAAAAAAGCAGGCATGAAGCCTGGTGACATTGCTGGCATGTGCTACTGCGAAGCGGGTATTCCCAATGGCACTTTGGGAAAAATTAAGATCCATGACGACCACAGCACGATTGAGGTGAATCACGATGTAGTGGACGAACTTTTGATGAAGACCCGCAAATCTCGTCTGGGAGGTAGGGAATTCAAGTTAGGTCATGACCGAGGAGAGGGAAATAGTGGGGGTGATGGAGATGAAAGTGGTGGTCGAGGTGGAGAGTGGAAGGGCGATCGTGAAGATCGAGGCGGACGCAGTGGACGTGAAGATCGTGGCGGACGAAGCGGTGGATGGAAAGAGCGCGGCGGCGGCGGTGGTCGTGGACGCGACGGCGGTCGTGGAAGATCTTAGGGGGAGGTTCCTCACTGCCTAGACTGTTTCACAGGAACACTGTGAAACAGATGTTCAACCTGTGCTATGGGTTTCTATTAGCGGTAGGTATCTTGTTTCGCGGAAGCGCGGGGCAGCGGCGTAACGGTCCTAGGTTTTTCTGGCGCGTTCGTTTTGCAGTTTCTGGAATCGATGTTCAGAACGCCAGACATGGAGAGAGGTTATTCTGTACCGTTTTGCGCAGTTATCCTCAGAAACACAATTCACCATGAAGCACACGAAGTTCATGAAGAATACTAAACTCAAAATACAGAACCCTTATTCCGTCCTGCCTTCCCGTCCTTCAATTTCTTCATGGTGAAAAATCCCCTACCAACTATGAATCACGCGAAGTTTATGAGGAACGCGTATTACAGTGTAAAAATACCCAGTAAATAGAAGCGCACGGCGCAGGCGAAGCTAAAATGAGTAACAGATTGACTAAGCCAAAAATCCCTACCCTAAAGGTAAGTTTTGAGTAACCTTCTCGAGTCCATTTTGCCAAAATAAAACAGGCAAAAATAACAACAACAAGGAATACATAAGTCCAAATTGATAACTTGTCTCGAAAGTTACTTTCATCCAAAACCAAAGACATTTTCACTGGTAGCACGATAGCACAAGTAGAAAATGCTAGTTGGATTAAACGGCTTTGTTTGATCAGGCAACTGATGAGGAAGCAGCTGGATCGGCTGCGCTACAAATGGAGGGAGCAGGGATGTTGGTTAGTTTGAGCCAAAGGATTCTCGCCAGCTTTGGGTGAGTGCGGGTAAGTTGGCTGCTTGTTGTCGTTGGTGGTGGTTCTCTTGGTCGAAGTATCGCAGGCGGGTGATCTGTGCGACGCTGAGGGAGTTTTTTGCGTGGTGGATCTGCTTGAGGGGATCTCCGCTTTGGATGGTTCCGGCGGTGAGCACGCGCAGGTAGAAGCCTGTTTTCAGGCTTTTCAAAAAGGGGCGTAGGATTTGCGGGGCTTGCAGGGCGATGCCTAGTTTGAAGCAGGGTTCTCGTGGTTGGGAGACTTCGAACTCTGCGGTGTCGCCGATGCGGAAGCGGTCGCCGATCATGGTCTCGCTTTCGAGCAGTCCTTGGGTGCTAAGATTTTCTCCGAATTGACCGTAGTTGAAATCGGTGACTGGCCGCCCGAGCAGGTCGGCGAAGTAGGCGTGGTGTTCGTGGGGGAACAGATAGACGGCTTTGTCGATGCCTCCATGAACGCTGAGGTCTGCTTGGTCGTCGCCATAGAGTCCGTCGGCGGTGATCATGACTGCATCAGTTACTGGTATCTTAAAGATACCAGTGGCGATGGTCTTGCCCTGCCACTCGATGTTTTGCGGTAGGGAGCGATTGACGGATAGGAGTTTCATGAGGAAGAATTTGAGATTTGAGATTTGAGATTTGAAATCTGAAATCTGAAATCTGAGATGGGGGCAAAAAAAGGGGTCGGGTGATTTGCATCACGCCAACCCGATTTTTTTAAAACACTGGACGCTTATTTTTTGAAATCAGCACTTGAGAAGCTGCGGAAGGTGATTGCTTCTGGTTCGGATTCGGACATGTTCGCTCCGCGTTCGTAGAGGATGTGGACACTGTCGCCTTCACCTGCTGCGAGCGAGGTGTAACCAGCGATGCCGCTGTCGATCACTTGTGAGCTGGCGTAGGTTTTGCCGTTGTCGGTGCTGAGACGGGCGGTGAGTTTCATACGCATGATCATGTTGGCTGGGTTGGCAAAAATCAATCCAGCTTTGGTATTGACTAGGCTACCTTGACACATCGGCTCTAGCAGACCTTTGATGCCTGCTGCTTCGCTCCATCCAGTAGCACCGTCTTTGCTGGTGGCTTGGATGCGCATGCCTTTGAGGTCTTTGTTGCGGATGTTAATAACCACGGAGCCGTCAGCTGTCTGCGCGACGGCTGCTTCAAGCGGTTTTTCGATTTTAGTGCCAGTTTTGGCGTTGGTGATGTCGAGGTCGAAAGCGACGATCTCACCGCGTTTCCAGGTTTTGCCGTTGTCATCGCTGTAGATGGTGGCGGTGGCGGCTGGTTGGAAGCCGATGCCTCCTTTGCCGAGGGACAGCCAAACGGGTACCACGAGGCGTCCGCTTTTCAGCTGCGCGCCAGTTCCGGGTCCTACGGCGATCAGTTTCCAATCGACTTCGCTTTTGAATTCTTCGAAAACTTTGGTGATTTCAACGGGCTCGGTGAGTCCTTCGCCGTTATCATCGGCGGTCATGTGGAAAACGCGGTTGTATTCAACACCGTAGAGGATGTGAATGCCGCCGTTTTTTTGATCGGCGATCAAGGTGGGGTTGTGGGTGGCGATTTCACCAGCGTGCGCGGGCTTTTTCAACGTCAGTGAGACGGGGTTGTCTTTGGCATCGGCGGGTGCTTTGGTGATTTGTTTGACATCGCTCCAAGTTTTGCCGGCGTCTTTGGAGGTGCGCATGAAGATATCGACGGTGTCCCATCCTGATGCTTTATTTTTGCGTCCTTCTGCTACAGCGATCAAAGTGCCTGCTTTGCTTTTGACTAGACCAGGGTAGCGGTAGAGCGGACGATCGGAATCGCCTTGGGTGAAAAGGTCAGTGGCTTCGGTGGGCTCGGCTTGTAGCATCGAGGTGGAGGTGACTGCCACGGCAAAGGTAAGAAGTGTTTTTGAAAATACTTTCATGTGAATAGGTTGTTTTAACTATGGGTTGGAGTGGCTACAAAAGACGTGGTTTCGCTGTCTTGCAAGTGAGATTTATAAATAGAAATTAAGCATTAGACAATTGAGGGATCGTCTCCATGGTTCTAAGAGCTGGCGATTGCCGCGCTTTTTTATTCTCTTCCGATTCTCTGCCAATGTTTTTACTCAAGCTCAAACCTCACTGGCAAATTTTGATTGCCTTGGCACTGGCTGCGATCGCTGGGGCGGCATTAGGTCATGACAGTCACGATGCCAACGGGCAAAGTGGTTTTGGTCACTTTGTGATCGAGAGTTGCCGCTTTTTTGGCACGATCTTCATGAGTGCGCTGAAGATGGTGATTGTACCTTTGATCGTTTCATCGATTGTGACGGGGATCGCGGGACTCGGCAAAATGGAGGGCTTTGGGCGCATGGGTTTGAAGACGTTGATGTATTATGCGCTGACCAGTTTGTTGGCGATTCTCATCGGTTTGGCGGTGGTCAATGTGATGAAACCCGGTTTTAAGGGAGGCGAGCCCAATCCGGTGATCCGTAAGATGTTCGATAATGAAGCGCAGAAGCTGAGCGAAAACCCCAACGCCAAGGTGGAGGCTGCTAGTGAGAGGGCGAGTAACGGAACGAAGACGATCCTCGATGTGTTCAAGAGCATGGTGCCTACCAATATCGTTAAAGCTGCGGCGGAGGGGCAAATGCTGGGTTTGATTTTTTTTAGTATTGTCTTTGGGGCGGCGATGACGCACATGAAGGGGGAGAGTGCGGAGGTGATGCAGCACTTTTTTGTCGCTTTGAATGATTTGATGATCACGATCACTCGCGGGGTAATGATCTTTGCGCCGATTGGGGTGTTTGCTTTGATCGTGCCGGTGATGGCTGAGACGGGTTTATCGACTTTGTTTGGCACCTTGCTGAAGTATTTTCTGGTGGTGCTGTTGGCTCTGGGTATTCACATGTTTGTGGTCTTGCCGATTTTGCTCAAAACGCTGGGACGAGTCAGTCCTTGGCGTCATTTTAAGGCGATGAAGGAGGCGATGCTGACGGCCTTTTCGACATCTTCGTCTTCGGCGACGTTGCCAGTGACGATGCGTTGTGTGATCGATAACTCTGGGGTATCACGGCGCACGACCAGTTTTGTGCTGCCGCTGGGGGCGACGGTGAATATGGACGGCACGGCGCTGTATGAGTGCGTGGCGGTGATCTTCACCACGCAGGTCTTGGGATATCCGCTGACGATGCCTGAGCAGTTTGCGATTGTTTTCATGGCGCTGATCACCAGTATCGGGGTGGCGGGGGTGCCGTCGGCGAGTTTGGTGGCGATTTTGATTATTTTCAAAAGCGCCAACATCCCCGGGTTGAACCCAGCGGCGGCGATGGCGGTTTTGTTGGCGGTGGATCGCCTGCTCGATATGTCGCGCACGGTGGTGAACATTTTCAGCGATTCTTGCGGTGCCGTTATTATTGGGCGCTCCGAAGGGGAGAGAAATATCCTGCAGGGAAATAAAAAAGATATTTTTGAAAAGGCTTTGTGATTTTTTGAACTCTTGAAGATAAATCAAAGAAAAGTAAAAAAAGTGTCGACGACAGATTTGAAAATGCGTATGCTTCGGAAGTCTTGGGGGCATCGAGGCACATTATAAATAGATACATAGATACCCGTATTGTGGAAGCACTTATTGAACCGGAAAGTTCTGATTTCATGGAAACAGAGCCAGTTGAAAAAAATGACCGTAGTGATTTTACCCAGCCGATAACGCCGGGAGAATCACCAGTAACGGTGCTCGAGGAGGCGCTCGCTAGCGAGACGCCACGGCTTTTTGGTGTCTCTGCCCATGGGATCAGAGGTCGCACTGGGCATGCGGAGGAGGCTGCGATTGCGCGTGATTTGAACGTAATGAAAGAGGGCAGTGAGGCGATTGGGGAGGAATTGGGAATGGAGACGATTGGCTATGTCGCTATTTACGATGGCAATTCTGCGATCGCTTACCGCTACGACTCGACTTCGAGTCCACGAGATCCGCATTTGATTGGTGCGATGGTGAACAAGCGCATGCCGATGCGGAAGTTATTAAAAGTGATGGGAGACGCGGTTTGAGCTGATAGCTAATTTGGATATGGGTGATACGACTATCAGCAATAAACCTTTGGAGGCTTTGTTAGCTTCGGGAACGGTGCGAGGGGTTTGTCTGTTAAAAGACGGAGATGTGAGCTATGAGAATTTCCCCTATTCGGCGGCTCGCTTGGTGAAGGTGTGCCGTGTGGTGGAGGGCTTGACCAAGGAGTTCAAAGCACAGGGGCGAGTGGTGGATCAGATGGCTTTTGGTTACGATGGCGGTAACTTGCTTGCGGTTTCGATGGAGAATTACCGTTTGATCTTTATGCACTTGATGAGTGATGAGATTGATTTTCTAGCGAAGGCTGCGCGGGCGCATATGGCGGATTTGATTGCTGCGGATGAACCAGAGCCAGTAACAGCTAAGGTGAGTGATGCGGTGTCACTGGATACGGTGCCGATTTCGTTGGCTAAAGATCGTGAAGTGAGCCGAGAAAAGGTGGATGAAACAGCGCGGGTGGAGATTCTGGCAACGCCAGCCCCGAGTGCAGTTGCCGAACAGGGCAGCGGACTTGCTGGAGTGTCCGCTGAGGATATGTCGGTGGAAGATTTGGTTGGCTATTATTCTGCTCAGGATGATAGAGGGTGAAGGGGATGGGAGACAGCTTGGAAAGCTGTTTCACATTGAGGGTAGGTTTTTTTTGGAAAATCGTATTCGTTGTTGAATACGTTGGGATTGATTACGACAACGATAAGCGCTTCGCTGATAACGAATTGGGAAGTGAAGTGGTGGAGATGTGGGACGCAATGGCATCGGGATATGGGCATCCGATGGCTGCTCTCTGAGGCTATGGAAAGGCGGCGTCGAGCCGCGCGCACTCCACAAAAATGAGCTTTATTTGACCTGCTGGACTAGGCTTAGATCGACCATGAGATCTTGGGTGATCGCTTCGAGGTCGCTGCGGAAGTCATCTAGGCATTGTCCTTCTGGGAGGTGGAGGACGGCGTTGGCTTGGAAGAGGGTCTCGCCTGACCAAGGGGCGCTGGTGAGTTTGGTATTGAGCTCTTCGACGTTGCCTGAATGGGCGGCGATGACTGCGGAGATTTTGCGAACGATGCCGGGTTGGTCTTGGCCGATCACTTCTAATAGTAGGCGTGAACCGCTGTGGTCGATTTGCTCTAGATCTGCTTTTTTTCCAGTGGCGACGGAAACGGAAAGCCCATTGTTTTCGAGCTTGTTGAGAGCACTACTGAGTTGCTCAGCAGTATCGGTGGCTACGGAAATTTGCAAGATGCCGGCAAATTGTCCTGCCAGATGTGCCATCTGGCTTTGCAGCCAATTGCCTCCGTTTTGGGTGACGGTGTTGGAGATGGTTTCGACTAGTCCCGGGCGGTCGGGTCCGATGATGGTGATAATGAGTGTGCTTTGCATGGTAGGTGTGACTTAAAGTTGGGGTGGGAAGTAAGAAGTTAAATTGCGTGGGGCTATTTATTTTTGATCAAATGACGATCGGCAAAGTCGAGGTATTGTGCCCAGTCGTAAGCGGTGAGGTCGTGTTTGCCGCTGCGCCGGTGGTAGCGAATGAAGTCACCGACGGGGTGATCGACGGCTGGAGGTTGATCACAGCCGAGTCCTTTTTTGCCAAACAGCGCATAGACGGGTTCGGCGTATTTGCCTGAGAGGAACTCGCCTGTGGGATCGGCCCAGAGATCTTCGGAGGCGCTGGCGATGTAAACGGGGCGAGGTGCGATCAGGCTGATGAGTTGATGTTGATCGATGGGCAGGGCATTTTCGTTGTCATTGTATTGATTGAATCGGTCGTTGAACCAATGGGGGAAGGAGGTATTGATGCGTTTCACTTTTTCTCCAAAACGGCGTCGACTGAGGGCGGCACCGCCACAGCCTGAGTCATTGGAGATGACGATGGCAAAACGTTGGTCCTGGGCGCCCGCCCACAGTGAGGTTTTGCCGAGGCGTGAGTGGCCGAGCACGCTCACTTTTTTCGCATCGATGGTTGGGTCGCTTTCGAGGTAGTCGAGGGCGCGGCTCAAGCCCCAAGACCAAGCGCCGATGGAGCCCCATTCATTGGCTGCGGGTTTTTTTTGTCCTTCACGGTAGAAGAGTGGTTGCACGCCGTTTTTGAAATCGTCGTCAAAGTCAGGATCGATGTCTCCGTAATAGATGGTGGCTAGGGCGTAACCTCGGTCAATGATGGTTTCCACAGGCCAACGGCTAGAACTGGCTCCGCGTGCTTTTTCGGTAGCTTTGTGATCGATGACGCTGCCGTCTTTTTTCGGGCGCATCCAGGATTTTGATAAGGTGATACGTGAATCGGGGTGGATGCTGTGGTTGCCGCTGAAGTTAAGTCCGAGAAAGGCTGGCGCTGGTTTTTTGGTATGATTGGGAAGGATCAATAAGATGTGCATTTTGGGCCCGTCTTTTTTGCCGTTGAATAGGACTCGGATTTCTTTGAGGGTAGCTTTGCCGTCGAGGAAGTTGGGGATGGTCTGAGTGACCTGATGCGACAGACCTGCAGGCAGTCCATCTGGCGAACGGCCATAAACGTGCTCTTTGAATAGGTCGAGGATCTCACCGCGACGGCGAGCACTCCACTGGTGAGAAGAGGTCACAGGCGTGCCATCGGTCATCGTCAGCGGGTCGGGCAGGGTGAATTTGGGCACTTTTGCTTCGTCGACATTGGCATCTTTGGGGATGGCGAAGAGCGGATTCATATACAGTGCTGATAGTAAAAATATCAGGCAAGCCTTTAGTGGTGAGTGAGTAAGGAGTTGGTGTGGGGCTTTCATGGAGTGGTGTGTGTGACTTGCTTAATAACTACCATCAGCATTGGTACCGGGCAAGGGTTTGCCGTGTTCTTTGATCTGGCGAACACCTTCGAGGATATAATGCAGGGCTGAGAGCACGGTGAAAAAGCCGGCGAGGTAGAGCAGGAACATCGGCGGGTCGCTGTCACTTCGAAAGTCGAGCATCAGCCATACGATGGCGGTCACTTGCAGGGCGGTGCAGGATTTGCTGATCCAGTGTGGTTTGATCGGGACTTTGCCGTTGATGCGATGCAGGATGGCGATGCCGTTGAGGATGATGAACTCGCGGATGAAGACAAAGGCGGTGAACCAGATGGGGAAGCTGACTGGCCAGCGGGCAAAGCTCAGGGTGAATACGGCGGCGAGCATCAGCGCTTTGTCGGCGAGCGGATCGAGCAGGATGCCGAGTCGGCTGATCTGATTGTAGTGGCGGGCGACATAACCATCGAGTCCGTCGCTGAGGGCTGCGATGGCAAAAGTAATCAGGGCGGCATAGCGCCAGTTGATTTGCGGGTCTCCAGATTGCACACTAGCGCCATACAAAAAGGCAAAGGTCACAAACACTGGAATCAGGGCGATCCGGGTGATGGTGATTTTGTTGGCGGTGGTCATGTGAATTAAGAATTAAGAATCGTAACGAAGTGGAGATAGCTGGAGGTTATTACCCGAAAGCAATTAGGAATTAGGTGCAATGGCACTTAGTTAACTAAGTGCCATTGGAATTAGGTGGTGAATATAGTTGCTGAAGCTTTTTCATATAAGAGTAGAGTGCATAAAATGACTGAGCAAGTTAAAGTGGGCGATGAAGCTCCAGAATTTGAGGCGCCTGTAGTGGGTGGTGAGTATGAGGATGGCGTACAGGTATCCTTGAAAGCTTTGCGTGGGCGCAAGGTGGTGCTGTATTTTTATCCTAAGGATGATACTCCAGGCTGCACCAAGCAGGCTTGTGCTTTGCGGGATTCTTGGGGAAAGATAGGGGCATTGGCACAGGTGTTCGGGGTGAGTATTGATCCGGTGAAACGTCACCGTAAATTCATCGACAAATATGAGCTGCCGTTTCCGTTGATCAGTGATGAATCGAAAGAGATCGTTGAAGCCTATGGTGTGTGGGTGCAGAAAAAACTCTATGGGCGAGAATACATGGGAACCGAGCGCACGACTTTTGTGATCGATGAAAAGGGTAAGGTGATGGAGGTTTTCAGAAAAGTGAAACCGCTTGAGCATTTGGATCAATTGTTGGCGGTGTTATCATGAGCGATCAGCTACTACGAAAAACACTCAGAGCTATCGATGTGGTGCCGAGTCGCGAACTGGGGCAGAACTTTTTAGTCGATGAGGAGTTCTCTAAATGGATTGTGGATCAACTGGATCCGCAGCCAGAGGATGTGATTGTCGAGATTGGTCCTGGCACGGGGGCGTTGAGTCGTCATTTGGTGGGGCGTTGTCGCAAATTGATCTTGATCGAAAAAGATCGTCGCTTAGCTGAATTTCTGCGTGGGGAGTTTGTCGATTCGTCGGAGGTGGAGGTGATTCATGCGGATGCGATCACTTATGACAAGCGCCCCTTGTTTTTGGAGGGACCGATCAAGCTGATTGGCAATTTGCCCTATTCGGCGGCGACACCGATCATGCGTAATTTTCTCGAACAACCGACACCGGTGGTGCGTGCGGTGTTGATGTTGCAGAAGGAGGTGGCTGAGCGCCTGGTGGCGGTGCCTAGCACCAAGGCGTATGGCAAACTTGGCTTGCGGGTGCAAGCGGAGTGGCATGTGGATCTGGTGCGAACGGCGGGACCAGAATGTTTTCACCCACGCCCGAAGGTGGATTCGTCGATCGTGGTGCTGCAGGCTCGTCAGGCTGGCGAGCTGTCTTATTTCAGCAAGCGTTTATTCGATGATCTCACCAATCGCGGTTTTGCTCAGCGGCGTAAATTGCTGAAAAAGAACTTATCACTTAAAGCTGAAGAGTGGTCGGGCTTAGTATCACGCTTGCAATGCAGTGACAGTGCGCGTGCCGAGGAACTTAGTTTACCGCAGTGGGTGGAGCTGTGCAATGCGCGGGATGATCATCCTGTTTTGGATTTACCCGAGGACAGTAGTGCTGAGATTTTTGATGTGGTGGATGAGCAGGATCAGGTATTGCGGCAAGCAACTCGCGCAGAGGTGCACAGCGAGGGTTGGCGTCACCGAGCGGTGCATATTTTTGTGTTGGATAAAAAGGGTAACTTGTATCTACAGAAACGATCTGCACTAAAAGATCGTCATGCGGGGCAATGGGACTCGAGTGCGGCAGGGCATCTCGATGCAGGTGAGACCTACGAAGCGGCGGCGCAGCGGGAGCTGTATGAGGAGTTGATGGTAAAAGCGAGGTCGGTGGATGGGGGAGAAGCGCTGCAAGAGATCGCACGCATAGAAGCTTGTGAGCAGACGGGCTGGGAGTTCGTGAGACTCTACAGCTGTGAGGTGTCTGGCAAGATTCGCACTCATGGTCGAGAGATCGAGTGCGGAGCGTATTTTCCGATGGAGCTGGTGCGACAGTGGGTGGACAAACGTCCACAAGATTTTGCGCCTGGCTTTATTGAGTGCCTTAGGCGGTTTGACTCAAACGATGATTGAGCTGCTACAGAGGGGGAATATGTCGAAAGCTTTAGTGTTTTTCTACTGCTTGGTTGCGTGATGAGCTAGGGAAATAAGCACGATGCCCGTGTCACATCGGGGCTCAGCATCAGCTATGCCTCAGCGATAAGCCATGATGCCTTGCACGATTTCTTCGGCGATGATTTCTCGTAGCCAGGAGGCGTTGCAGCGATTGTTCTCCCAACGGTTGGAGAGAAAACCACATTCGACTAAGGCGGCAGGGCCTCTGGTGAGGCGCAGGACTTTGAGCCGGGCGCTTTTGATGCCGCGGTTTTTAGTTTTGATGCGTTTGCCTAATTCGTATTGAATTTTGGTAGCGAGTTTTTTTCCTTTACTGGAGCCAGGGTAGTAAAAGGTCTCGATGCCTTTGTAGGAGGTGTTTTTGTGTCCGTTGAAGTGGATGCTGACAAAGATGAAGTGTTTCTGCCGATTAGCGATCTGAGCACGTTTGTCTAAAGCGACGTAGGTATCGGTGCTGCGAGTCATCACGGTGCGCACTCCTTTGCTTTTCAATATTCGCTGCACTCGTTTAGCAAGATCGAGAGTGAGTTTTTTTTCGTGAACTCCATACCAATTGGAACCTTTGTCACTGCCTCCGTGCCCAGCATCAATGACGACGGTGGAGAAGTTTTTAGCGTCAGCGTTCTGCAATAGTGTGAGCCAGAGCAGTAAACCTAAAAGTAGCCAGGATTGAGTGAAACGTTGTTTTGGTTTTTGATGTGAAAAAATGGTCATTCGGTAGCAGAGAGAAGCAGGCTTTGGGGTAGATGGATTGGTTGAATTTACAGTAAGTGTCGTAACTGTAAAAACAAAAGCGATCAAATACGATTTTTTTCAAAAAGAATTAATTTGGTTATTGCCAGCACAAGGGATTTGTATAGGCTCTAGTGCTTTCAAGAGTAAAGCATGGAGACGTATCGCGTTCGCTGGCCTGAGATGATTTAGGCAAGCGGACGTTGTTTAGTTTCAGGAAAGGTGTTTTCGCTCATGAATGACAGTGAATTGTCAACTCCCAACTTATAAAAAATGATATCAACCCTCATCCTCATCATACCTGTTTTTGGTATTCTCGCTTTAGTTTACACTTTTTGGAAATCCACTTGGGTCGCCAAACAGGATCCTGGTACTGAAAAAATGGTAAGGATCTCCCAGCACATCGCTACGGGGGCGATGGCGTTTCTGAAAGCTGAGTATAAGGTGCTAGCTATTTTTGTGGTGTGCGTGGCTGTATTGCTCGCGTTTATGAATCAGGGAGCAGAGCGACTGGTTGCCTTGTCGTTCATTGTCGGGGCGTTTTGCTCAGCTTTGGCTGGTTACATCGGCATGAAAGTGGCGACCAAAGCGAATGTGCGGACGACCAATGCCGCGAGGACGAGTCTTGGTAAAGCGCTTGAAGTGGCTTTTGGTGGTGGCGCGGTGATGGGCATGGGAGTGGTGGGCTTGGGTTTGCTTGGACTGGGCGGTTTGTTTTTGATCTACAGCAAGACGATCGGCATTGATGATCCAGAAAAATTGAGTTCGGTGATGACGATCATCACAGGATTTTCTTTTGGGGCATCTTCGATCGCTCTGTTTGCACGCGTTGGTGGTGGGATTTACACCAAAGCGGCTGACGTGGGCGCAGATTTGGTGGGTAAGGTGGAAGCGGGCATTCCTGAGGATCATCCGCTCAATCCGGCGACGATTGCGGATAATGTAGGTGATAATGTCGGTGATGTGGCTGGCATGGGTGCGGATTTGTTCGAGTCCTATGTGGGATCGATCATCGCGACGATGGTCTTGGGCGGGGTGTTTGTGATGTTGCCGGAGTTTTCAGGTTCGATGGACGGGCTTGGCGCAGTGATACTGCCTTTGTTGTTAGCTGGAGCGGGTATCGTGACATCGATCATAGGCACCTTTTTTGTCAAAGTGAAGAGTGGTGGTAGTCCGCATAAAGCGCTCAATACTGGGGAGATTGTCTCGGCGGTGATCCTTCTAATCGCGGCTTTTGTGATCGTCAAACAGGTGTTGCCGGCTTCGTGGATGGTTGATGGAAAAGAATACACTTCGATGGGAGTTTTTGTGGCGATCTTATTTGGTCTGGGTTCTGGGTTGTTGATCGGAATGATCACGGAGTATTACACGGGAACGGGAAAAAAACCGGTGCTGGATATCGTCAAACAGTCGATGACGGGTTCGGCGACCAACATCATTGCGGGACTTGGAGTGGGGATGATGTCTACGGCGTTGCCAATCATTATATTGGCGGTGACTATTCTGGCGGCACATCATTTTGCAGGTCTCTACGGTATCGCGATCGCTGCGGTAGGTATGTTGTCTAACTTAGGGATTCAGTTGGCGGTGGATGCTTATGGACCGATTTCTGATAATGCGGGTGGCATTGCTGAGATGAGCGAATTGCCGAAAGAGGTGCGTCAGCGCACGGACAAATTAGATGCAGTGGGAAATACCACGGCGGCGATTGGTAAAGGTTTTGCGATTGGCTCGGCGGCTTTGACGGCCTTGGCTTTGTTTGCGGCGTTCAAGACTTCTTGGGAGGTGGCGAATGATGCTAAGCTTTCGATTGAGATCACTGATCCGAAGGTGGTGGCGATGTTGTTTGTTGGTGGCATGTTGCCGTTCCTGTTTTCGGCTTTGTCGATGGTGGCGGTGGGGCGTGCGGCGATGGCGATGATTGACGAGGTTCGTCGTCAGTTTCGTGAAATTCCCGAATTGCGTGCTGCTTTGGACGTGATGAAAAAAAATCAAGACAAGGAAAAAGAAGACTGGTCACAGCAAGATCGCGATATTTTTGATGCCGCAGACGGCAAAGCTGAGTATGGCAAATGTGTGGAGATTTCGACCAAATCTGCGATTGCTCAAATGATCAAACCGGGGCTGTTGGCAGTGGTAGCTCCGGTGGCGGTTGGCTTCATCGGTGGAGCAGAGATGCTCGGCGGCATGCTCGTTGGGGTGACGGTGACGGGAGTGCTGATGGCGTTGTTCCAGTCCAACGCGGGCGGAGCATGGGATAATGCTAAGAAGATGATCGAAGAGGGCGTCGAGATCGACGGGGTTAAGTTAATCAAAGGGTCAGATGCTCATAAAGCGTCGGTGGTGGGTGATACGGTGGGGGATCCTTTTAAGGATACCTCTGGTCCGTCGCTGAACATCTTACTCAAGCTGATGTCTGTGGTTGCCTTGGTGATCGCGACGATGATTTAAAGTAGGCGGATAAAAGGTAAATGGTGGGGCGGGTGTAACTATTCAGCTGCCCTAGCCATTTTTGGAAAATATAAGTAAATCGTCTTTTCAACGAACGGCAAATGGAGGGGCACGCTCCTGCGTGTCTTCGCAAGCACATTGGTGAACCGAGGCAAGGTGGAACTTGCCCCTCCAGATGGACGTAATTCCCAGTTTTTGCAGATCTGAATAGCTGCGTTTTTATTGTTTCAACGGAAAAAGACCTGAATAGTTACAAACTATGAAGGATTTGAACAGGAGGAAAGGGAGAAAACAGAGGCAGACTCATCTGAATGAAATATTTGAAATTCTGTGAGCTAGCTTGTGTGTGAAATGGGGGGTATTTGTAGCGATCAGTGGTTGGAAATATTTTTTGGGAGTAGTGTGAGGCAAAGTAGAATAACGACACTAAGTGCCATTGGGGTGGGGTTATAAACCCACCACCAGCAAACCATCGATCAGGCTGAAGTGCGCATCGAGTGTGCAAATGGCAAGCCCATGCTGCAAAGCACTTGCAGCAATCCAGAGATCATTGCTCGGGATGGGTTTACCCTTTTTGCGTAAAGCTCGATATACCTCGGCATAAAACTCCGCGGTTTCAGAATTAATATCGATTTCCGTGACATTTTGAATATCTAAAAATGCATCCAGTTCAGTTCTGTTTTTCTTTTCTTGGCTGCCGTTTTTGAAGCCTGCAAGCAGCTCTCCCATGACGGTAGGAGAAATAAATATTTCTTGAGCAAAACTTAATGTTGTCACGACATCTTTCTGCCCAAGCATGAAAGCTGTGTAGGCATTGGTATCTATGAGAATACGCTTCATAGCCACAGGTCATCGTCAACTTTGTTGAAGGAGGAGGTGTTTTTTTCAAATTCCTCTTTATCCTTTTCACTCCATGTACCCGCCAATTTTTCCAGTTCGGGATTACGCTTGCGTCGCGGCCCGTTCTGCAGTCCAAAGGCTTCGCCCAAAGCCTGCAGCGCGACACTGTTGAGGCTAGCTGAATCCCGCTCGGCTTTATCAATAAGTGCCTTTTTTAACTCGGGATTAATATTACGTAAGGTGATTGTTTCCATGGTTATGCATCTAGAGGTCGGTAATGATTCACTATGTGATTCATTATGAATCTAATATCGCATGCGTTCGGAAAAATGTCAATGTCCGTGCGAGAGCTTATGCATTCTTGCGATGAATTGAGACTTGCCCATCTGTGCTATCGAAATATGGTGAGCTTCCAATACGGATGCCTAAAGCCTAATCCACCTACAGCCTTTCCATGAACCACCTTGCTTACGTTTTTGAGCGTTTTCCTTCTTTCACTCAGACTTTCTGTGTGCGGGAAGTTTTGGAGTTGGAGCGACAGGGCATGAAGCCGTTGATTTTTTCGATTCGTGATACGCGGCTTGAGGAGGAAGAGCAGAAACATTTCCCTGCTGATCTTTACGAGCGTGTGCATTTTTTGCCGCAGGGAGATGAATTGGTCGAGGCGGTGAAAAAGTTGAAAGCTGAAGGCAAGTTGCCGCAGTGTGTGGTGTTGACTTTGCGTCACTGGAGCGATCATGGTGATCGGGCGGATAAGAGGCGGGTGCATGAAGCGGCTTATATTGGGGTGATGTTGCAGGAGGCGGGGGTGCAGCATGCGCATTCCCATTTTGCTGGGATTGGGGCGAGGACTTGTTGGTGGTTGAAGTTTTTCTATGACATCACTTATAGCTTTACGGGTCACGCCAATGACCTTTTTTGCAAAACAGATTTTAAAATCACGCTTGCCAAGTTGATGAGTGATGCTGAGTTAGTGGTGACGGTGAGTGATTACACGGTGCGGGATTTGCAGGGGCGTTTTCCGGAATCGGCGAGCAAGGTCAAGCGGGTGTATAATGGGTTGAATCTCGAACCTTTTCGGGAAGCTGGTCAACGGCGGGATGATGAGGCGGTGTGGAGTGGCGAGCGGCTTATCTTTAGCGTTGGGCGTCTGATTGAGAAAAAAGGTTTTGATGATTTGATCAAAGCTTGTGCGTTGATGAAAAAGGATGGGGTGCAGGACTTTCGCTGCGTGATTGTAGGGGATGGGCCGCTGGAGGGCGAGTTGCTGGAATTGATCCGGACGTGTGAGGTGGAGGATTGTGTGGAACTGGCTGGACCCAAATCTCAGGATGAGATCATTGCTTATCTTGAAGGTGCGGCGATTTTCGCTTTGCCTTGTGTGACGGAAAAGGATGGAGGTAAGGATAATCTGCCGACAGTGATCATGGAGGCGATGGGCGCGCGGGTGCCTTGTGTGTCCACGATCTTGGCGGGTGTGCCGGAGATGGTGATCGATGGCGAGACGGGGCGATTGGTCGAGGAGCGGCAAGTGGAGGATTTTGCTAGGGCGATGGGGGATGTGCTGGCAGATAAAAAGCGCGCTATTGAAATGGGAATCGCTGGTGAGGATCGTGCGATTGAGATTTTTGCGAAGGAGGTGACAGCTAAGCAGATGCGACGTCTGCAGGTGGCGCGTGGGTTGGTGCGTTTTGATATAGCGTTGACGAAGAATGACCCGGGGCTGTGGTGGTGTTATGGGAGGCAGTGGGTGAAGCGTTTTTTTCGTTGGTTCCGCTGGCAGAAGAAGGACAGGATTGGGTAGGGGGGGGCAGTGTTGAGCGTTTGCTGGGTGAGCCTTCGCAGCGTAGTCTGGCAGGTGTGGGAGGAAGGGGTTCTTGATGCAGAGAATGGGCGTTCACACATCTCGGTGACGATGCGTTGGTAGCTTCCGCGCAGCGAAAGAATTTGAGTTTTGAATGTAGCACAGCTTTGTAAGCTGTTTTTTCGGAGGAGACAGGTTGGAAACCTGTTGCACATTGAGTGCTGAAGAGCAAATTTTGGGTTTTCATAAGCTGATTTCTGGTTATGGTTTGATTGTTTTCGAATCCCTCAGAACAGATGTTATTTATGATCACAAAAAATGCTCTAATTGTAGCAATGCTTAGCTTGCTGTTACTACCCCTAACGCTATCAGCTGCTGATGATAAAAAATCGGTGCCTGCGGAGGAGGGGAAGAAAAAAGACACCTCCATGGCGGGTAACAAAGGGGTGGTGGATGTTATCAAAAATTTCAAGGGCAGGGGGACCATGCTTTCTTTGGATATCCCTTTGGTCTCCGCGCAGGAAGCGGCGAAGGAGTTTCGCACACGCAAGGATGTGGAAGTGGAGGTGATGGCGAGTGAGCCGGTGATTGGTCAGCCTTTGTTTGTCTCTTGGGATCACCGTGGTCGGATGTGGGTGATGCAGTATTTGCAGTATCAGTTTCCTGCGGGTTTGAAGGTGGTGGAATACGACAACTATCTGCGGGCTGTTTTTGACAAGGTGCCGGAGCCTCCTCCGCATGGCGTGAAGGGCAAGGATACCATCACGGTGTTTGAAGATACTAATGGGGACGGCTATTACGACCAACACAAGGATGTGATCACGGGTTTGAATATCGCCACTTCGGTGGTGGTCGGGCATGGAGGAATCTGGGTGAGTAACCCTCCCTATCTGTTGTTTTATCCTGATGCTGATCGTGATGATATTCCCGATGGCGATCCAGAAGTGCGTTTGTCAGGCTTCGGGCTTGAGGACACGCACTCGGTGATGAGTAATATGAAGTGGGGGCCAGATGGTTGGCTGTATGGAGCTAATGGTAGTACCAGCACCGGCAATGTGAAAAATCCGGCAACGGGTAAGATGGTGAAGTGGAAGGGGCAGAACATCTGGCGTTATCATCCGGATACCCATGAGTTTGAAATTTATGGCGAGGGTGGCGGCAATACTTTCAGTGTTGAGATCGATGCCAAGGGGCGGGTGTTTTCTGGCACCAATCATGGCAATACCCGTGGTATGTATTATCCGCAGGGAAGTTATGGCGAGAAGGGTTGGGGTAAACACGGACCGCTGACCAATCCCTATGCTTTTGGTTACTTTAAACACATGCGTCATGAAGGGGATACTCGTCGTTTTCCTCAGGCTTTTATGATTTATGAGGGCGGGCTTTTTCCCGATTCTTACAAGGGGAAAATCATTGCGCCGAATTCTTTGCAGAACGTGGTGCATGTCTCGGAGGTGATGGCGGACACTTCGACTTATCAGACTAAGGACGAAGATTATTTGATGGTGACCAAAGATCGCTGGTTCCGCCCTGTGTTTGGTGCGGTGGGTCCGGAGGGTGGCATCTACATTGCTGACTGGTCAGACACGCGTTTGAGCCATGTTTACCCGGTGGATAACTGGCATAAAGACAGTGGTCGTATTTATCGCGTCAAGCCAAAGGGCATGGACATGAAGCATAAGACTTTTGATCTCGCTAAAACGTCGAATGCGGATCTGATCGCTTTGTTTGATGGTGATAATCGCTGGATGCGGCGGCGGGCGGTTTTGGAGTTGGGCTGGCGTGGTGATAAGTCGGTATTGCCGCAATTGAAAAAACTGGTGAGTGCTGACAGTGGGCAGAAATCACTTGAGGCTTTGTGGGCTTTGAATCTGTTGGGGGGATTGACCGAAGGTTTAGCAATCATGTGGTTGGAGAATCAGGATGCGGATGTGCGTCGTTGGGTGGTAAGGCTGGTGGGTGATCGGCGTAAAGCGGGCACGGATCTGGGCGACAAGCTGTCGGAAATGGCGGCTAAAGATGACAGTGTGCATGTGCGTTCCCAGTTGGCGGCATCTGCCAAAAGATTGCCTGCCAGTATAGCGATTCCTATTGTGCGTAATTTGCTCGGGCGCAGTGAAGATATGGAGGACTTGCACATGCCGCTGATGAACTGGTGGGCGCTGGAGGCTCATGCTGAGGACGGTAGTGGCGAGATCGAGAATATGGTCAAGGATGGCAAGATCTGGGATCTGCCTTTGTTCAAACAGGAAATGGCAGCACGTCTGATGCGGCGCTATGCGATGGCGGGTGGAGCTGAGAATTTTGAGATGTGTGCCAAGCTATTGCAGTTAGCACCTGACGAAGAAGCTCAGAAGATTTTGATGACAGGTTTGCAACAAGCATTCCAAGGATCAACGATTCCCAAGTTGCCAGCGGCTTTGACTAAAGCGATGGATGAATACGCTAAAAAAGCTGGAGACAGCGATCTGGTCTTAGGGGTTCAACGCGGCGATAAGGCGTCTTTGAAAAAGGCAATCGTGGTGGTGAAGAGCAGCAAGTCCGATACTCTAGAGCGGGTGACCTTGGCGAAGTTGTTTGGTAATTTAGGCGATAAAAGTGTGATTGCACCTTTGTTGGCGGTCTTGGCTCAGGATCAGCAAAGTGCGCTGAAGCGAGTGGCAATGCAGTCGTTGGCGAACTACGATGACATCTCCATCGCTAAGACGATCTTGACTCGATATGGGCGCAGCTTGCCTGCGGAGCACAATGTGCGCAGCACGGCGGACAGGGTTTTGGCGAGTCGTAAGGATTGGGCGAAGTTGTTTTTGGCTCAAGTGGATGCATGGGTGATCAAAGCGAGGGACATCGAGCCAGATGTGGTGCAGCAGTTGAAGTTGCACAATGATGGAGAGATCAATGCGCTGGTAGCCAAACATTGGCCAGACATGCGGGCGCAACCTGCCGCGGCAAAACAGGCGGAGATCAAACGTATCATGGCATTGTTGGAGAAGGGTGCTGGTGATGCGAAAAAAGGGGATGCCTTGTTTGCTCAGCGTTGTGTGGTTTGTCATAAGCTGTTTGATAAGGGTGGGGTGATTGGCCCTGATTTGACAGGTTATGAACGAGGCAACCTAGAGTTCTGGTTGCCGGCGATGATTGATCCGAGTTTGGAGATTCGCGAGGGTTACACCAACTTCATCGTGACGATGAAAGATGGTCGCACGTTGATTGGCATGATTGCTGATCAAAATCCTAAGACAGTGACTTTGCGAGATCCGGCTGGGCAGTTGACTACTTTGACACGTGATCAGATCACCTCGCTGAAAGCATCGCCGATTTCGCTGATGCCGGAAGGTTTGTTGGTGGGCTTGAAGGATGATGAACTGCGGGATCTGTTTGCCTACTTGATGAAGGTGGCTGGGAAGTAGACATGTGGACATCGTATTATAAAGTTGTAACACGGAGGGTGAATTTGTTTTGGGGTTTTGTTAAGGTTCGAATAGCTGAATTAGCAATTTCTCCTCGAACTACCCCGTCGCCCCACGCAATGCCATTGCGTCCCACTTACTTGCCCAAAGCTTCCTTCGCAACGTGGCACGGATTGGCAATCCGTGTATTCCCTCGAGTCGGTTCCTCCACGCAATGCCATTGCGCGCCACATTTACTAATGCACGCCCCTTTTACAGCGTGGCAAGGGGTTACAATGCGAAATCTAACAATCAAATTGCTGTCGGCATTGTGTTTGTTTGCTGGTTCGGTGATGGCTGATGAAAAGAAGCCGAACGTTCTTTTCTTGTTAGCGGATGATCAACGTGCAGATACGATTCGCTCTTTGGCTGGTAATGATCGAATTCATACGCCCAATCTGGATGCCTTGGCGGCGCGAGGGATGAGCTTTTCACGGGCGACTTGTTCGTATCCGATTTGCTGGATGAGCCGTTCGGAGATCATGAGCGGCATGCATGGATGGGAACATCAACAGAGTCGTCGGGGGATTGATTTTGATCCAGACACTAAGTTCTGGGCGGGAACTTTTAAACAGGCTGGTTATGATACTTGGTATGTGGGGAAGTGGCATGTGAATACTACGCCAACGAAGGCGGGCTATTCCAAAGTGGCAGGTTATTACCGTGGTGGGGGCGGCAAGTGGATGAAGGAACAGCAGGATTGGAAGGGCTTTCCGGTAACAGGTTATCGCGGGTGGATCTTTCAATCAGAGGATGGGAAAAAGAAATACCCAGAACTGGGAGTGGGTCTGACGCCGGATATCAGCGCGAAGTTTGCTGACGCGGCGATTGGTTTGATCCAGCAGCAAGGTGACAAACCCTGGTTGATGCAGGTGAACTTTACTGCTCCTCACGATCCGCTGTTCATGCCGCCGGGCATGGAGGGCAAATACAAAACGGAGTATATGAAAGTGCCGGAGAATTTTTTGCCCGAACACCCTTTTGATCACGGCAACTTTGATGGTCGTGATGAAGCTCTACTGGCGTGGCCACGAACGCGATATGCGGTGAAGGATTTGCTGCGAGTTTATTATTCGGTGGTGGATGATCTGGATGCTCAGGTGGGGCGTATATTGAAGGCTCTGAAGGAGAGTGGGGAATTGGATAATACGATTGTGATTTATTCGAGCGATCACGGCATGGCGGTGGGCAGTCACGGGTTGCGGGGCAAGCAGAATATGTATGAGCATACCATCAATGTACCGATGATCATCGCTGGTCCAGGGATTGAGGCGGGTTCGAGAAGTGATGCGCAAACTTATCTGCGCGAACTGTATCCGACGACTTGCGACTTGGTGGGGATCAAGATTCCGGAGGAAGTGACCGCGAAGAGTTTTGCTGCTGTGCTGAGAGGTAAGGCAGAAAAACACCATGAGGACATTTTTGGTTATTACACCAATGCTCAGCGAATGATTCGCAGCGACGATAACTGGAAGCTGATTTATTATCCAGTGAAGGAATATTGGCAGTTGTTCGACTTGAAAAGAGACCCGTGGGAGATGAGTAATTTGGCGGGTTTGCCGCGGCATCAGGCACGATTTGAATTACTCAAGAAACGTTTGCAGGCGTGGCGCAAAAAGCAGGGTGACCCGTTGTTGGCGGAGTGAGTGGGAGGTTTATCGTGGAACTTTTATTTTCCCTAGATCTACAATTTCAGGATCGCTGGGTTTGATTTCGAAGTTTAATTTACTGGGTTTCAAAGAATGATTGAGCATATTAAAAACGTGCAGTTCATATTTGCCAGACTCTAAGTGGTTCCAGTTGATGAATTGCCACTCGTTTTGGACTTCAAGCACTTCGCTCCAGATCGCTTTTCCTTTTTTGTCGAAACTTTGGAGCATAAGAGTGATGGAGAAAGCTTCATTTTCTTTGCTGTCGAGGGAGTATTTGAGTTGATGTCCTGGTTTGAGTTTTATTAGGATTTCTTGGTTCTGAGTTACAGCGATAGGTTCAGTTTGTGTGTAAATAGCACAACCGGGAGCTTGCACGTGAAAGGAATAACAAGCGGGTCCAACTTGGTCCATCTTGAAATGATTGTTCCGAGTTTCCAGTTTGTAATTTGCGGCGTGAAAGTAGATGCTCATTTCAGAGTCGGCTAAAAATAAGGGTTGAGTGCCGATGATGATTTGTGCAGCTTGAGCATTTTCTGGCGGGCTTAGCCTGTTTTTAGGGAATTGTAATTTGATGTCCAGTGAGTGGGCCAGAAGGTCGATGATTTGATTTTGATGCTTTTTTAAGTCGGCGAAATTTTCCATGTAAGCAAAAACGGGAGTGGTGGGAGTCCACGGAATCAGGTGTTCTTTTCCTCGTGGGTAAATGGCAAAAACACCTCGGGTATCCGAGGCGTGAGCGTGATCATTTCGCTTGAAGCTTATCTCGCCATTTCCACCTAGTTGGTCGTCTATTTGCCCTCCAAATACTGTGAATGAGTTACGGTCTTTTGTTATCAAGAATTGTTTTGTGTAAATGGGGAGGCTAGATATTGGCTTGCCACCTAGTCGGAGGGTGAGCTCAAAACTTTCCTGCTTGGAAGGAGTGATGGGTTTGAGTTCATTCTCGTAGCCATTTGCTTTTAGGGCATCATAGGCCGCTTGTGAAAGAGAAGGGACTGGGCTTGAAATCAATTGGAGTAAATCGTTCTTGCTGGTTTTCGGTGCTAGAGCGGCGAGTAACTCGATGGCGTCAATTAGTTCAGACCCGTATTCCACCTTGTGGATTAGAGAAGCGACGGTTTGGATTGCGTTGGATTTGATTTCCGAGTTGAGAGCAAATTTGCCGCCTTCAGACTCAGCAAAAGGATCGCCGAGATAGCGAATGTCTTCTATGGAGTGACGCTTAAGAATGCCAACTAATACTTCTAGGGTTTCCTTGGGATCTGGAAGTTGTAGTTGCCCGGTTAGAGAAAGAAGTTGTGCCGTTTTTTGCCTCGCTTTGGTTGCTAGATGACGTGAATTTATCCATCTAGAATGCATCAATAACATACCGCAGGCTGGACTCTGCCAGTCGCTGCCTGATTTCTGAATGTTGCTGCTCAGTATATTGTCCCAACGTTCATCATCGAAGTCATAGGTGAGGAAATGTTGAGAAGTCGACTGAGACAACCAAGCGTAAAGAAGTAGCGCGAGCCCTTCATCTGATTTCCCAAGATGGATGCGGTGAAGAACAAGAAAATTGAGTTTTTGCCACACAAAATTTCCACTGCCAACAGCACACCAGTTGCCCCATGAATAATCATTAATGGTGTTTGCATTACTCCAGTTGTCATCAATGAGGCATTCTCCGATGATTTTATCAAAATAGGTGCTATTTCCCAGATAAGAAACGGTGTCGTCATTGCCGTTTGGAAACAGTCGAATGATCGTATTTTCGATGAATTTAGCTTTTCTCCAGGCAGATTGTAATTCGGGGGCTACTTGTTGTAAGGAGTCGGGAAGTTCACCTTTTGCCTCGGGTAAAGATTTGGGAAGGCTCTGTGAGTGAGTGAGCTTTTGAATATTGGCAACGATCAGGTAGTTATTGAGCAGAGAGGCGAACAGGTTTTCGGTTCGCAAGGTTGGATGTTTTTTGGCAAGAGAAATGAATCCTGGAATGGAAGTCTCCAGTTTGGTAAAGAAGAGTTTTTCGAAAATTGAATTTAACGTGAATACAAAATCAAACTTATTCAATGGAAGCTCTCTCGTCTGAAGGTCAGGTTCGGCAAACGGGTCAACAGGCTCTCCTTCGTCAGGAAGAGTGGCTGGAGGAATGTTGATTTGAATTTCTTTAGGCGGGTGGAGCTTCCGCCATTTGGAATATTCTTCCAGAACCCAGTCGGCGAACTCGAAGTAGTGACCGGTGGGCAGGTCGCTGCTTTCATCAGCGAGCGTTTCTTGTAAATTTTGTAGAGCTTTTTTAAGTTCGTGGGGCGTCAGGTTTTTGTTGAGATCCGCTTTCAGCGGAGTGTCCTGAGCACTGGTGATAGATAGGGGGAGTAGAGCCATCAAGACCACTGCCAAAGTCAGTATGTGATTTATCATATCGCGTAACTAAAAGTAATATGGAATTGCTCTTACCATCTCCAGCTTATTTTCCACCAAGGAGTGATCAAGGATACAAAAGATAGCGCTGGCGACGTTGGTGAAACTTTTTCAGGTCTGCTTGCCAGAGTTGGCGGATGTCTTGCAGGGGGCGTTGTTCACGCAGAGCTTTGATGGTAGGCGGGTGAAGCAATAGGGTGTTGAGTTTTTTCTGGGGATCAAATTGCTTGGGGTATAAATGCATCAAGGTGCGGGCGAGGATCAGTCCGGTATCGAGGCTTTGATAGACTTGGCGGTCGGTGAGGATGATTTGAACTCCGTGGCATTTTTGTTTGGCAAAAACACTCGATTGGGGGGTGAAGTGGGTGGTTTTGAACTGAACGCCTGGCAAGCGGTAGGCATTGAGCCGCTTGGCTAGTTTCTCAGCATCGATGTAGGGGGCGCCGATGCGCTCGAAGGGGCTGTGTGTGCCGCGTCCGACGGAGACGTTGGTGAATTCGATCAAGCCGACTCCGGGGTAGAGAATAGCTTGTTGTAGGTTGCGAATGTTGGGTGAGGGATTGATCCAGGGGAGTTGGGTGGAGTCGAAAAATTGAGAGCGCGTCCAATTTTGGATGGGCACGATGGTGAGGTCGGCGTGCAACTTTTTCTCGGTATTGATCATTTTTGCCAGTTCGCCGATGGTCATGCCGTGCTGAATGACGATGTCATGGTAGGCGACAAATTTTGTGGGACCGACTCGAATGGGGCCATCAACTCGTTCGGCGGCGATGGGGTTGACTCGGTCGAGTACGATGAATTTCAGACCGGCATCCGCCGCAGCCTCCATGCACAGGCCCATGGTCGAGATATAGGTGTAAAAACGACAGCCAATGTCTTGGATGTCAAAAACTAGAGCATCAAGATTGCGCAGTTGCTCGGTTGTCGGTTTGCGGATTTTGTTTTTGTATAAACTGAAAATCGGGGTGCCGGTTTTGCTGTCTTTGGAGTCGTCGATTTTTTCTCTGTCCAATTTACCTCGGATGCCATGCTCAGGACTGAAGAGCGCGACCAGTTGGACCTCTGGTGCTTGTGCTAACAGATCGATGGTCGAGTGCCCTTGGCGATTGATGCCGGTTTGATTGGTGATCAGCCCGATACGCAGACCTTTGAGCGCGGCAAAGTTTTGCGCTTGTAATTGGTCGATACCGTTGAGCACGGGTGATGTTTTTGCCCAGCTCGCGGACGGCATGGTTGCTGCTATCAAAAGCAGGGCGGAGGTCAGGAGCAAAGAATGAACAAAGCTGGCAGCACGCATGGTAGCAGGGGGTTATGCACTTGAGCTTTGACCTTCTTCTTCTTGTTTGGTTTTGAGGCACAGTTCGCAATACTCGTCACCATCTGCGGCTACTCGGAACTCTGTGGCAGGATCAGAGACGTCGTCGATGCCACAGATGCTGCATACGTGAAAGGCATCTCCTGCGGGGCCGCGGGTGTCCATTTGAAATTTGGCGCGGCGTGTGGAGGCTTGTTTGCGCTGCCTAGCATTGCGGATGAAGTTTGGACCGAAAACGGCGAATAAGGGCAGCAGGGCGCAGAGGGTGAAAAGCCCTGTCAGTGGGGATGCGAGGGCGGAGAGGATTAAGATGGCAGCTCCGATCCAAGCGAGGTATTTTATTTTGACGGGGATGATGAGGAATAACAGGATCTCTTGCTCGGGGTAAAGGCTGGCAAAGGCAAAAAAGAGATTGCTGTAAACGAGCATGGAGAGCGCTGCTCCATCCTTCGACATGTGGGGGAAGAGCAAACCTAGCGTGGTCGCGCAGAGCAAGGTGGCATAGAGGTAGAGATTGGTGCGGAAGCTGCCCCAAGCGGATTCTAAGCCGGTATTGATGAACCAGAGGAACATGATGGAAAACAAAATCCACCACATGCTAGTGGTGCGTGGAAAAAACAGGTAGGAAAACAGTCTCCAGACTTGTCCGCTGAAGATGGCGTCGCGATCAAAGGCGATCATGCTCCAGTAATTGGGATCAATGGCAGATAAGATGAAGACGATGAGCTGGAAGCCGCCTACCCAGCGCAACAGTCCGGGTATGGCTAGGTGACCAAATTTGCGTTCTGTGCTATCGATGAGTTTGGAGCCGAAACCGTATGCCATGATGATTTAGAAAATAGAGCCTTTGTTGGGCGAAGCTTTCGCCTTCACGAGACTTGGCACCATAGCATGGCTGCGTGGCTTTGGAATCAAGAATTGCTACTGTTGGCGGAGATCGCTTTCAGCGAGGTTTTTGCAAATGTTTGAAATCTTTGATCAGCTTAATTTTCCGCGTAGATCTGCTGCGCTGCGTGCGTGAATCTGTAAAGGAAATGTCACACTTGAGCCAATGGCGAAAAGAATCAGTAGGATGAGCCTTGTTTGGAATCGAGCTGGGGGCTTGTTTTGCATGGAATAGATAATAAGGATGTGGTATTGAGAGACTGGAATAAAGTTTTTTTTAGAGTTATTACAAGTGACTAGATCAGCTGAAGCATAAAGAATATGGAACCTACCAAAATCACCTTGCCGCCTGTTAAGCGGGTGAGTCAAGCCAGAAGCCAAGGGGGCGGAGCTTCGTTTGGCTTTGCAGCTATGGGCTGGGTGGTCGCGGCACTGCTTTTAGGTGTGTTGATAGGCGTGCTGGTGAGTGGTCGAGGGGAACCGCAGGGAGGAGATTTAGTTGATCAAGCATCGAGTCAACATCGGGCGTTGGCTAAGCCTGATGAGGCAGCGGTGGTGAAGCTGCTTGCCAAAGCGCGGGTTGAAATGGCGACTGGAGATTGGCTAGAAGCGCGCCAGTTGTATCTCGCGGTGCTGGGCTTGGATGCGCAGCATTTAGAGGCCAAAACTACTTTGCCTCTCATCGAGGCTCACATCGATGCTGCGCAAGGGCGCGTCGTGGTGCGAACCGTTCCCGAGGGAGCGAGTGTCAAGCTCGGCAAGTGGGGGGTGAAGAAAAGTCCGGCGGTGTTTGAGAAGGTGCCAATTGGTTCCTATGTGGTCGAGGTGAGCATGCAGGGCTATGATAAAATCGAGCGCACAGTTGCGGTTCGAGAGAATGATACGGTGGAGATAGGGGCGCTGGAATTGAGTGCTTTGGCGGGTAGTTTGTCGGTTTCCAGTGTGCCCAAGGGCGTGCCTTTTGAATTGTTGGCTGAGGGCGGGGATGCGAACAGCAAAAAGCCTGTCTTGGTGCAGGCTGGGAAAACTCCTGTGACTTTGGAAAAACTGCCTCCTGGGGATTACAATGTGACTCTGAAGATGGCGGGGCGTCCCAACTTTTCTGAAAAAATCCGCATCGCTAACAACCGTCAATCGAGTGTGTCGCACGTTTTTGTGCAAGGCGGTTTGCAGCTGACCAGCGATCCGAGTGGTGCTGAGGTGTGGATCAAAGAGTATGGGGCTAAAGGTGGTAGGCACGGTCAGCAAGCGGGACGACGGGCTGGCTTCACGCCGCTTAGCATAGCTGATTTGACTGTAGGTAAACACGAGTTGGTGATTCGCTATCAAGATTGGCCGGAGATTCGACGCGTGGTGGAGATCGAACAAGGTGAACAGAAAACTTTGGAATTTGCCTGGAAGCGCAGCTTGGTCTCTTTCGTGAGTGACCCTCCGGGAGCTGAGGTTTTTTTGAATGATAAAACCTTGGGCAGAGGTGGGGAGAAAACGCCAATGCAAGTGGAGTTGCCCGAAGGACAGTACCGATGGGTGGCGAGGAGAGATGGGCTTGCGGATGTGGTAGTGGAGCAAGATCTACGTGTCGATGGGGCGAACAAAATTGAATTTAATTTTGAGTATGGAAAAGTTAAAATTGGCAGTGACCCTGCGGGAGCTACGGTGGTGCTCAACGGGGTTCCGATGGGGAGGACGCCGTTTCTACAAAATGTGGTGCGCCCGGGGCATTATGAATATCAGCTGCGGAAGGGCAATTATCGTAGTGCCGCTGTCTCGGGTGAAGTGGAGCCGGGCCAGTCGCTGGATTTTAATGTGAGTTTGAAATATGATCCGTCTCCAGTTTTGAATCAAAGTTTCGCCAATTCTTATGGGCAAAAAATGCAGTGGGTTGCTCCGTTAAAAGAATGGGTGGGGGCTTATGAAGTGAGTCAGGGTTTTTACCAAGCTGTGATTGGAAAAAATCCGAGCGCCTTCAAAGGGGGGAACCGTCCAGTAGAAAGTGTCAGTTGGTATGATGCTAAGCGTTTTTGCGAAAAACTGACCATTGATGAACGCAGTCGCGGCACTTTGCCAAAAGGCTTTGTGTATGACCTGCCTAGTGATCGGGAGTGGAGTGTGTTGGTAGGGGGGGCGCAGTTGGAAGACGCGGTCACTAGCCGTTTAGGTCAATTGGAAGGCACGGCAGAGGTCGGCACGAGCCTAGCCAATGAGTATGGGCTCTACGATGTACGTGGCAATGTCTGGGAGTGGTGTGACGATTGGTATTCGCAGACGATCTTGAAGCGTTCGCGTGAAGTGAAATCGCCTAGCAATCCTTCGTGGGTAGGTACCGAGCGCAAAGTCGCTCGTGGTGGATCGTGGAGTCGTTCTTCTGGCTATGATTTGGCAACGGGCTATCGCTTGGCAGTGCAACCATCCAAAACGGATCGCTATGATTTGGGTTTTCGGGTGGTGCTGAAACGTCAGTGAGAACATCAAGAAATGAGTAAGGTGAGTTCATCGTCAGCAAAACAGCGTTTGGATCAGTTATTGATGGAGCGAGGGCTTTGCGACTCTCGCGAGCAGGGCAAGCGCTTGATCATGTCGGGCAATGTGCTGGTAGAGGGTGTGGAGTCGCCCAAGCCGGGGCAGAAGGTGGCTGGGGATGTGGTGGTTCGAATCAAAGAGCGGCCTAAATACGTGGGTAGGGGTGGGTTGAAAATGGAGGGTGCGTTGAAAGATTTTGAGCTCGACGCAGCAGGTAAAGTGGCTTTGGATATCGGAGCTTCGACGGGTGGTTTTACGGATTGTTTGTTACAGCTTGGGGCGACGCGGGTTTACACTCTGGATGTGGGGACCAATCAGTTGGCGTGGAAGATCCGCTCAGATCCACGAGTGGTGGCGCGGGAGAATTTTAATGCTCGTCATTTGCAGCCCTCGGACTTGCCGGAAAAGGTAGATCTGATCGTGATCGATGTCTCGTTCATCTCGTTGACCTTGATTTTGGGGCCTGCTTTTTCGGTATTACGTGAGGGAGGGGACTTGATTTGTTTGATCAAACCGCAGTTTGAGTTGGCGCGAGAGGATGTCGGCAAAGGGGGAATCATCAGGGATGAAGCTTTGCGCCAAGTGGCGGTGGAAAAAATACGTCGCTTTGTCACTAAAGATCTGGCAAAAGATTGGCACAAGGTCGTTCCTTCCGCTATAAGTGGAACGGATGGTAATCAGGAATTTTTAGCATGGCTGAGACACAAATCGGAATAATCGCGAACCCGCATAAAGAGGGGGCGGCTCAACTGTTGGAGCAATTGACGCAGGCTTTTGCTGATCATGGTATCACCAGTCATTTGGAAAAGGTATCGGCGGAACTGCTGGGGCAGCAGGATGGCGTGGAATTGCATCGCTTGAGTGAACTTTGCGATTTGCTGGTGGTCTTGGGTGGTGACGGCTCGTTGCTGTGGGTGTTGAGTCAGTTGAAGGGAAAAGTCAAACCACTGGCAGGGATCAATATAGGCACGCTAGGGTTTTTGAGTTGTGCAACTGGGGATGAATACCAAAATTTGGTCGATGCGATTGTGAGCCATCAATACAAGATCAGTCAGCGGGCGATCGTCAAAGCTACCTTGATGGTGGATGAGCAAGGTCAGCTCAAAGAGGCAGGCGTGTTCTTTGGTTTGAATGAGGTCACCATCAGTCGTGCGGCGAGTTCGCGCACGATTCAGATCGAAGCGCGGGTGGATGGGAGTTTTGTGAATCACTATTCTGGTGATGGAGTGATCTTGGCGACACCGACGGGTTCGACGGCTTATTCGTTGTCGGCAGGTGGGCCGATCATCGACCCTGCGGCTGGGGTGTTTTCTTTGACGCCTATTTGCCCTCATGCACTGGCGAATCGTGCGATTGTGATGAGTGATTCGAGTGAAATAGAGTTACTGATGCCTGCCCCGCGTGACCCTTTATTGCTTTCGATCGATGGTCGTGCAGTAGCGGAGATCCAATCTGCTGCGGAGGTGAAAATTGAACGAGCTGCTTTTGATTTGCCTTTGTTGGCTTTACCAGAGGCTTCATTTTACGAAGTGTTGCATCAGAAGTTGGGATGGTTTGCCAGCACCGTGGTGCAACCGGTAACTAGGACTGGAAAATGAGTGGAGACTTGCAAGGTGCACGGGTGGGGTTCATTGGTCTGGGGCTGATGGGTCGCGCGATGGCTGAGCATCTGAGGGATGCTGGAGCGAGTTTGGTGATTCACAACCGTAGCCGTGAGGTGGTAGAGGAATTGTGCCGCGATGGAGGTATGGCCGCGGCGAGTAGCTCTGCTGAGGTGGCGCAGCAAGTGGGGTCGGGTTTGATCGTTTTGTGTCTTACTCAAACGTCTGCGGTGGAGGCGGTGATGACAGGAGATGATGGGTTATTAGCCCATATCGAGGCTGGGGCTTTGGTGATCGACATGGGGACGACAGCGGTGGCGGCGACTCGGCTATTTGATCAAGAGCTGCAAAGCCGAAAATCGTCACTGATCGATGCGCCAGTATCGGGTGGGCAGGGAGGTGCTAGGGCTGCCAGTTTATCGATCATGGCAGGTGGGGCAGAGGCTGATTTCGAGCGAGCTTTGCCGCTGTTACAAACTTTGGGAAAGAGGATCACGCACATGGGGGCTTCGGGGGCGGGGCAGGTGTGCAAGATGGCGAATCAGATGATCGTGGCGCAGACGATCGATGCGGTCGCTCAGGCATTGACTTTGGCGCGAGCGAATGATGTGGATCCGGCATTGGTGAGAGAGGCTTTGATGGGAGGTTTCGCTGATAGCCGAATATTAACGGAACATGGCAAGCGCATGGTAGAGGGAGATTTTGAACCTGGAGGCAGGGCGGTATGCCAGCTGAAGGATGTGCGTGAGGGGCGAGATTTGATGGAGCAGAGCGGGCTAGATTTTTCATTGTTGCGTGCGAATTTACACAACTGGGAAAACATGATTGCTGCTGGTGATGGTGATCTGGATCACAGCGCTTTGATTCGTTTGTATGAAAATAAAATAGATAGAGAATGATAGAGCAAGATTTTTCTGAGAACTTAGTATCGGCGGAATGGCTGCATCAGCATCTAGATGATGAGGGTTTGGTAGTTTTGAATGCTTCTTTGCACAACGGGTAGTCAGTGACGATCATAAGTTGCTGTGCTCTTGTGGGTCAGGAGTCACCGCTTGCATCGTAGCCTTGGCAGCTACACTTTGCGGTCGCGAACGGGTGGAGGTCTATGATGCCTCGTGGACGGAGTGGGGTGCAGAGGGCGGTGGTTTGCCGATTGAACGGGATGGCAAATAAAGGCTGACCAGTCGATTCACTTTTTCAAAGCGATTTACATGACAGCTCAAGGCACTGCTGTTGAAATGCTTGCTGTATTGCTGGGGATAAACCCATATTTTCTTTACAAGACCTCGTTGCTTGGTAAAATCGGTATTAAAGTGTAGGGGACGAAGTCTGCCCAAGTGGAAGCCTTTTGCCCCTATTAAGGGAACTGTCTTGCATAATATGTTATGACAGACAGTTCCATAATTATACTGTTAGGGGAGAAAATAATGAGATACCTGTTGAATGTAGTAGTTGTTTGCATGCTTACGTTTGTCGCTCATGCTGAAGAGGAGTCGGTAATCCCCAAAGGCATACGATACAAGAAAGCTCCAGCCGAAGTTAACAAGAAGGCCGAGCAAGTAATCAAGAGGGCGTTCTCTCTCAAAGCCACAGATCAAAATATCCTGTCGCTATTTGAGAGCAAAACCCTTATTTGCGGCCCCAGTCTCTGGCACGAACTCAAGAAAGACAAAGTCCTGTCCAAGTTGGACAAGGGGAAGGTTGTCATTCAGACGCCCGTTCTGGACAACAATGGAAATATCAGTCGCATGGAAAAGCGCGAGGGGAAACTCTTCCAATCTCCGGATGAGGTATTGGCATTTTGGAAAGCTTTATCCCTACGGACAGATTTCACTGAGTTGAAAATCAGGAAATTAAACCCAAAGGAGCTCAGGATATTCTGGACAATGATTCCCTTCGACATAACGGAACCTCTATTCATCTTAGAGTCTAAGAAGCATAAAATACTTACCGTCTTTACTTCGCCAGACAAACTGAAGATTATGTGGATAGATGACTACCAAAATATCAGCTTCACGAAGAACAAATCCCCTAACAAGTCGGATGCAGGCGACGGCAAATAGCCGCACCTGATCCTCGACGCTGCAAAACTATGAAATATAAATTAAGTATAATTTTTTGCATTATTTACTCCCTAATAAGTGCCCCTGTGGCATTGGGGGCTATAATTCCTGCCGTTCATGGTGCAAATATTTATGAGATGATCTTTTTTATAATTCATTTGCCTTTTTTAGTTATAATTAAAGTTATGAATTGGACTTTTCAGAAAGAATATTACGGTTTTCTGCTAGCAATCATGATGGCATTTATATTTTACACTTTTATTGGATTTATTATAGGTTGGTATTTAACAGGGAGAAAGAAATGAAAAACGATATCACTAGAAGAAATTTGATCACTAGAAGAAATTTGTTGAAAAGTTGTTCCTTGTTGCCTTTAGCAAGTTTTCCTGTGTTTCGAAGAGATTCTCAGGCACCATTAAAACCTGTTATCGCTTCTAAAACTCTTTCCAAAAACTTTATTAATATGGATTTTGGCAATTTTGGTAACATGTCTTTTCCTTTTCATTAAACTATAAAATCAGATTATCACGGAAACAAATTATTGTTTTCAAATAAACTTAATTCTAAAGAACTGGTTTCAGATATTTATAAAAATATTATTGAAATAATAGAAAACTCTCAGCCAATTTTTGTTTCAATTGATGTAGAAGGGTTTAAACTTCAATTTTCTAGTGATCGTATTTTAAACTTTAGTTTTGGAGAAAATGTCAATGAAAATCATAAAACTGATTATGAAATTGGATGTTTTATCAAATTTAAACATTTTACTACCTATGAAGATGCTAAACGTCGATGGAAAAATGCAATATATCCATCGACGTTTGTGAATGATTATACGCTCACATTATTGAGCAATCAAATTCGATTAAATGAGATGATGCCAAATTGCTCGGATACTGTGCATAATGCCAAATTTCGTAAATTTAAAAGAATGGTGAACCCAATTTTGATTCGTATTGTAAATAATGAACCTTATCTTAACGGAATAGTATTTTG
>JAKISY010000091.1 GCA_021648365.1 Verrucomicrobiales bacterium | reverse complement strand
TGCTCCGCATGTTTTTGTGCCTCGTTCAACATTTCATCCGACAAGCGAGCATCCCCAGCAGCGATGCCAGGACGCAGCACCGGCAAAACAGCAAAAGCCAACAGCAATGCCGTCATCACAAAAAAACCTCGCAATGATGGTAATGGCAATTTTTCATTCACCTGCTGTTGCGCTTCAGCGACCTCCTCTTTCACCTGCAAACAATGAAGCCGCTGCCCCGCAGTCAGTTCTTGATCCTGCTGCTCAAAAGACAAAGCCGACGCAAAACGATCCTGCGACGCCGAACATTCATCCCACACCATCAAGGCCTGTAAAACACGCGGCCGATGCCAAAGTCCCCACACGGTTGCCACACCAAGCCAAGATAACAAAATCGCCAACGCCACCCAAATCTCCCCCGAATTCCAGTGCCCAAACCAACGCAGCGCCGCTATCAATACCATCCCCACCAAAGGCACCGCCCACTGCCCTCGCCTCAAGCACTGAACAAAAAACCTCCGTCCCAAACGCGCACGCACTTTCTCAGCAAGCGTAGTCAAAGCAGACTGCGCAGCTTCCATTTCCACCCGCGGCTTTAACTCCGCTGCACTGTCGTTATTCTTTTCCATCCAACACAACACCCTCAGTCTGGGTAAACACTCTCAAAGCAGGCCATCCCTCGCTGAGATAGTGCTTCATGCACTTCTCTCCAGGCCGTTTTGATTTCGGTTTCTTTCACTTTGATTCTTTCTCTATCGCAAAGCTTCAATCTTTTTGTTAGTTCCGCAACATTTATCACCTTCGAAATGACCGTCTCAATCAGCCACTCAATATCCTTTCCCCTTGCTGCAACAAGCTTGAAACATGCGCAGTCATGCGGATCGAGGATTTTTATTATCCCCCCAGAAGGCAAGGCTTGATTCATGCATCTCTGCTGCCAACCTTCAGGCTCTCCCAAAAAAAGACTCTATCCACCATTGAAACATAAAAATTATTATCAACATCAAATTGACTATGGGGACCAAACCTTGCGCATAACTTACGCATCTCCGCCCACTCCTCCTTGCCCGTGGATATATCGATTAAATCCCGAGTCGATACGATATCGACATCCTCCGTTCTCCGCAACATTTCGGACAAATCGTCTCCAAGACTCACGATAAGAGACGAACTGCCCATCACATAAAAATCTGTGTGACCCAGTAAGTCCAAAGCTTCGTCCAATGCTTCAAGGATTTGTTTTTTTGTCAATACGCTTCGATTGTCCATCACATCCCTCCCCAGTCTTCAATTTTGCACCACCCTCTTCTTGAAATCTGCCCCCCCAGTTCTTTCGCGTCGTCAAATACTGCGCTCTCAAAAATTTCCCAAGGCATCACTGAGCGCATCATCTGCCCATCACCACCCGTGCTTCTCAACATCTCAAGCAGACCCACCAAGGGGACATCTCCTTCTAGTATATCAACCAGCTTTTGCCGACCAACACAATACCTAGATTCTATCAATTGTGAATGCAAAAAAATGACAAGTTCTGGTTCATCCTCAATCAACGAGGCTGCTAACAATCCGAAAAAATACTCAATCGCATCCGTCCGAGTATAAAATTGAGGCCCACAAATAATCGTCGGAGCTTCACATTTCTCTACAGACCTTCTTAACGTTGTAGGCATCTCAAAATCCCCACCTTTAGCTGCTATACTGTCGCCAGCTCGCTCCTTATATTTCATCTGTTTGCATTCCCCTAGCGCCTGCACAGCACACCTGCCGTTTTTGGCAATCTCTGCCCCCAAACGATACGCATACCGGCATTCATCATACCCATCCACTAGCTGCCAAGGTAGCACCGTACGAACCCGCCTCCCCCAACCGTTTTTACTTCTCAAACACTCTAGTAAATGGCCAACCGCGCTTTCTTCACTAAGCATTCTCAATCCCCACACAAGGTCTTCACCCTGCTGACATCTCACTGCCCAATCCCTCCAAATATCAAAAACCCTACTAGGTTTTTCCTCAATCATTGAAGCTACTATTAGTCCACAAAAATACTCCCCAGCCTCTTGTTTAGAAAACTGTAACCCGCTTCCTTTCTCAGCAGACTCCCATTCCTTCACCGATTGTGAGAGCCTCTGCCGAATATCACATTCACCAGCTATCATTATGTCAAAATGCCTTTCTTTATTCTCTTCAATTTCATGGACCTAAGCGCGCCAAAACCTGCCCAACACGCCGACGTATCTCAGGGTCGCCATTGCTCTGATATTCTTGCTGCAAGATCGATTTAGCCATGTAGCCAAACTCCAGCAAATCCTCCGTCGCTCTTTCTCGCACCTGCCACTCAACGGAACCCATTTGCCGGATCAGACGAGCCAGATCCTTGCGCACCGTCTCCCCCAACTGCGGTACAGGAGTCACTAACTCCTGCACATCGCGCAGCGGCACTCGCCAATCCTCGCCGCGCACTTTCATCGACAAAAAACTCTCACTCAAATAACCCGTGACCACCCCTCCTCCCCACAACTCAAATCGAAACACACAATCCGCCTCACGATCCAGGTCCAGCTCGTCGCTGATGTTTTTCATCACTCGAATCTCTTCAGGGCGCAACTGGACGACCTCCGTAGAGGTCATTACTTTCAGCTGCTCATCGGTCGCCTTACCGATGATCAACTGATTGCCACCCGCTTTCAAATAAGGTTGCAAAATCACCACCTCTGCATCGCCACCACTTGCATCCTCTGCGGGTTTGCGTTCCACCGAAGCCCTCGTAACCACCGCACGAAGCTCGTGCAGCTTGACCGCTTGCTTGCCAAAAAAACCAGCATCCACCTTCAACTCATCGCCTAACAAATAAACAAAATTGCGTGCGCCATTCTTAAACTCCACAAAATGCCCCACCAGCTCATCCTCTTGCGGCGCCATCCACAGGATGTCCTTCAATGCAAAATGCAAAGCCCCCCAAGGAGTCATGCCAGAAAAATCCAGTCCCGCGCCATCACTAAGCGCCAAACGATCGCCAGCATAAGTCTCCATCATCGCCACAGTTGTTTTTTCCCACTTACCTTCGTTAGCTGATTTAGCCATCACCAACCGGTCGAGCTTTTCCACATCAAGATTCATACTGCCGCCACCCGCCATCGCGAAACGCAAAGCTTTGACCTGCAACGCCCCACTGAACACTTGTCCATCCCGCAAAAACACCCGCGCCCCTTCTCGCCGACCACGATTCCCTCCCACGATCGCTGCCACTTTAGCAAAAGGGATCTGAGCCGCTCCATAAACCGTTTGGATCTTCAACAACGAGCAACTCGCTTTACCCAACAAACGAGTTTTCTCCCCCATCGCCAGCGTATCTCTACTCGAACGATCCACCCCCAAAGATGCCACATCCGTCATCCCCATCAGAGCCAAACCTTCCAAACTAGCAGCTCCAGAATAGTTAATCACCAATTTTCTCAGCTCATTAGGTATGAAGGACTGCAATCGTGCCAGCGCCACAGGACGAAACAACCGACGCATAGTCTTGCGCTCAAAACTATGCGGCAAAGGCACCTGCGACACCGCATGAGCCAATACCACCGTTTGACCCGCTGCAAGCGTCACACTGTATTGAAAATTCAAAGCATACTTGTTCTGACTACTGATACTAGGCTTGAGCGTGCTCTTCTCTGAACAAAGAGAAAACACAAAAGCCCTATTAACTTGATTGCTTCCAGGCATCACCAACAGCCCGCTCTCTCTTGCTCCCAACAGAACCGCATTCGATCGCCCGTCATTAGTGATATGAGTTTTGTAGTTACCACTAAAGTTCGTCCGCAAACTGAGATTGACCGTCAATGGGTTAGACGTGGTATTGGTCAAAATCTCCAAATACCGCATCACCCCCTGTTTTTCTAAAAGACGAATCCTGCGCACCACCTGCAAGCCCATCATCGCCGAGCTCTGACGGCTGTGCAGCACATACTCAGCCCCGTCCGCCGTCATCATCGGTTGGTAGGTGTAGAATTGTTGATTATTGATGTACAGGCTGAGCCCACTGTTCACCATCATGTTATTGCCCACTCGGCTCAAATTGCCATTCTGCTCCACGTTCCAGCTATTCCCCAATTTATCCGTCCGAATCCCCATCGCAGCTGGCACTAGCCGTTCAGCCTTCACTGGCTTTTTTTTCCGCGCCGCCGCCGCTCCCTGTCCATAAGCCAAATCAGGTTTCGTCAAAGCTCCCACCAGGAAAACTCCCAATAACAACAGCAGCACCTGTTTGATACGATTAACCTGCATCCACTTCATTTCACCTCCTTATTAAGATAAGCCACCAAGTGCTGAACGGGGATATCCCAAGTCCGCGACGGGGTTTTGATACTCAGCGAGCGCTCACGCAAACTGCCTTTCAAGTGATTTCCTCCACTCAACTCCAGTGCAAACAACGGCATCAAGCCTTGATCCTGCAGACGCTGCATTGATACGATCTCCGCCGGGTTGATTTTGGTCACCGCACCGCCCGACACCAGATGCAATACCTGCATCGAGATCTCCCCCTGCAACAAATTACTCCCCGCTAACAGACAACTCGGAATCGGCAAAGCAGACCGCTCACCAATATCCTCAAAATCTAACCACTCATCACCATCCGCTTTATCCTCCAAACTCAGATCACCCTCTCTCCAAATCCCAATAAGCTCCCTTGGGTTCACTTGAATCTCTCGCCCTCCCGCCAAGGTCAACTGCAAGTCCGCATCCGTGAGGAACACACTCAACCACGAACCGTCTTTCCGATGCAATCTATACTTAGGCACCGATCCCGTCGTGTATCGCATAAGCTGCACCTCACCCAAAGACAAACGATCACGCCCCCAAGCTGTCAAAATCTCCAAAGCATCATCCCCCTCTACACCGTCCGTCTTCACCGCCATCACATCACCGCTACGCAAAGCAACAAAAGCATCCGTCCCCGCAGGTGCCTTGCCATCCACCTCGCGCAGTTGCAACAACAGCAAGGTCAGATCGGGTACCTTCAACTGCATATCCCAACCGTCCCCACTGACCATGCTCAACCCCTGCGTCACCAAATCACCCGCTAAAACCTGACCATCCCTCAAAAAAACTCGCGGCGTCCTGCCTACACCGCCGCCGCCCTGAATCGCCGCCACCTCTGCAATCGTCACCTCCCGCTCGCCGTATGCCGTCTCCACCTTCAAGCTTGCCTTTTCATTCACCATCCCCGCCAACTGATTCTCCTGAGTGATCCACAACACATCCTCCCACAACCGCTGCGCACGGTAAGGACGTAGTGCCTTTTGCAAAGCCACCAAAGATTCCAACGAATACGGCTGCACGCTGTGCTCTGGCAACGCGGCTTCTGCAAAATTAGCCACCACCTTAGCAAGCCCACGATCCACTTCAGGTCGCAACAATCGACGACGCAAATAGAAAGGACGTAATACCTGTTCCACTTCATCAGGTGCCGCCAGATTCCGTTGCATGATCCAATGCAACAAAGCCACTTCCCCACCAGCAGGCACCTGCAAGTCATAGGTGAAAGTCAACTCTCGGTGATTGGAAGAAAAACTCAGCTTCGGCCTTTTCACCTCGTCATCACCAGCCACCAAGATCACCGTATCCGGACGACCATCCGTGCGACTGTATTTGACCAATAGCGCATGATCCCGCGAACCCAGATGACTCGAATCCTTTCCCCCGATCATTTTGCCCGAGCTACCATGTAGATCCTGCCACGTAGAACGAAACAAAGTTTTGATTTGCACACTAAGCCGCAGCGCTTTCTTGCCCTTTTTATTGGAAAACGAATCAAGGTAGCGCACCCCACCACGCTGATGATCAAACCATATATCTCGCGTCACTTCCAGCCCCTGCAAGCCCTCCGCTACACCGAACAGCACCACTCGCCCATCTTGTTTAACCTTCACCTCGCCACCATCCAACCTCTCACCACCAGTCGTCTTGAAATCCTTACCATTAAGCGACAAAACCATCGCCGATTGAAAATAACTCTGCGGTCCCGATTGCAAAGCCCCCGACTGAGTCAACTGCCATTGAAATCCCAAGCGATCCGCCCACAACTCAAACTGCTTAGGCACATCTTGCAACGAAATCTTAGCAGGCTTCCCTGCCACTTCCCCCACCGCATCCTCCCCCCATGCCGACAACAGCGTGCAAGCTCCTATCACCAAGCAGGAGCTTGTAATCCATAAAGTTTTTAAAGGGGACTTGCCAAACACGCTTCAACCTTAACCGATTTCCTCCCACTGCCAAAGCAGAATCCATGGAATATTTAAGACCGTCCCATTCAAAGTCCGATAGCAAAAACCCCATTTCATGCCACCCTTTCTTCACCATGCGCTCAAGCACACTCATCCGGTCTATAACACTTGCTCTCATCACACTGCTAGCCAGTTTTTGTGTGAGCTGTGATGAACCTGATCACAACGAAGATCACACCGACACCTCACTCGATCTCCATCTCGAGCTCAAATTGATGCAAAACACTGCCAGCCCCACCGTAGAGGAAATAAGCCCCTACGACGAAGCCTTAGTGGTCAATCAATACCAAATCCTTAAAGTCATCGACGGCAAAAAACCTAGCTCAGACAAAATCCGCGTCGCGCAATGGGCGATCACCGGCAAACAGCTTTTACCCTTGCCCAGCCAAGCAGGAGATCTCACAACGCTCTCTTTAACTCCGCTCTCCACCATGCCAGAACTCAACAGCGTCTATCAGCGCAACGATCTCGACTTTGATCCCGAAGAAAACATTTACTACGATCTCACCCCACTGCCAAAAAATTATACTCCACCAAAAATCATCCGCTCCGACTACCGCAGCGATGTCAGTCGCCGTCTGCAAGTTTATTGGCTGATTCGCCGACAGCTCAAACTAGCCGTATTGGGAAACTCCCACAGCGCCGCTGCCGTCGATCCGCAAAAATTCTACCAACCTGACAACAATGAAATCCCCGTAGCAGTCAGCTTTTCCCCCGCAGGCAGCGGCATACCCTTTCAAACCCTACTCGCCGATCAATACCTCAGCGAATGTCCCGAGTTAGAATGGGTCATCTGGGGCATCAGTCCACGAGTGTTCAATCAACGTTTCGCCATCGACCGACGCGCCCAGTTGTTTCTAAACAGCCCCGGTTACACCTACGACCGCCAGCATTGGCGACAACTGCTCAAGCAATCCTCTGCGCCCCCAGTCACATTCGATCAAATTCGCGACACACTCAATAGTAAAATTCACCCCTGGGGCTGGGCAAAAAAGAAAACTCGCGATTTTGCAGTCCCACTTAGCAAAAGCACCCGCAAGGAACTTCTGCAACGCTGCAAAACCCCGGATTTCAAATGGAATAACAAAGCCTGGATCAGCTTCCAACAATCAGTCGAAAAACTATCACGACAAAACATCAAAGTGCTGATTTTTATACCTCCCTATCACCCTCTAGTCGCCCAAACCTCCGTAGCTGACGGTGATGACACCGGCAATGCCGATTATGAAAAAATCGTCGCAAAACTCGGTCAATTGAGTCAAAAAACTCCTGGCGTCTATTTTATCGATACCCATCGAGGTGGCAAACACAGCTTCCGACACCAACACTTCTCCGACATCGACCACCTGCACATCTCAGGCGCGCAACTGCTCACCCAACAACTGGTAGAGTTCGTAGCAAAAATCGATAACCCGTAAATTTCCTCCCCACCATCTTCATGGCGCATACGCGCCAAAAAAATTCTTTTGTTTTCATAATAACTCGCTATAGATAGATAAATGAAACCATCAAGACTTCTCGCCTGCATTCTTCTAACCACCTTCGCATTGGCCTGCCATACCCGCGCCGCCGAGCGCCCCAACATCCTCTTCATCTTCTCCGATGACCACGCCCCGCACGCCATCGGCGCCTACAACGGCTGGCTCAAATCCGTCAACCCCACTCCCAACATCGACCAACTCGCCGCCGACGGCATGTTGTTCGAAAACAGCTTCTGCACCAACTCCATCTGCGGCCCCAGTCGCGCCGTGATCCAGACCGGCAAACACAGCCACAAAAACGGCTTCATGAACAACGGCAACGCCTTCGATTGGAATCAGCAAACCTTTCCCAAACTGTTACAAAAAGCCGGCTACCAAACCGCCATCTATGGCAAATCTCACCTCAAAGGTAAACCACAGGGATTCGATGACTGGAAAGTCCTACCCGGTCAAGGCCTCTACTACAACCCAGATTTCCTCACCCCCGAAGGCAAAATCACCGTGCAAGGATACAGCACCGACATCGTCACCGACATGGCAGTGGATTGGTTGAAAAATAAACGCAGCAAAGACAAACCCTTCATGATGATGGTGCAGCACAAAGCCCCGCATCGCAACTGGATGCCCGCCCCGCGACACCTGCACCTCTACGACGACATCGACATCCCCGAGCCCACCACCCTCTTTGACAAATGGGAAGACAACGCGCCACCCGCACGTCATCAGGAGTTAGAAATCGATCGTCACATGGACATCCACCACGACTTGTTTCTCGACCTCACACCTGACAGTGATTTCCCCGACTCTCAAAAGCGCATGGATAAATCCGCATGGAGAAACATGAAACGCATGACCCCCGCGCAACTCGGTATCTGGCGCGATGCCTACGGCCCCAAAGACGCCGCTTTTCATAAAGCCAAACTCAGCGGCAAGGCACTGGTGCGCTGGAAATACCAACGCTACGTCAAAAACTACCTGCGCTGCATCAAAGGCGTCGATGAAAGCGTCGGCACCCTACGCGACACCCTCAAAGAACTTGGATTAGATGAAAATACCATCGTCATCTACAGCTCCGACCAAGGTTTTTTTGTCGGCGATCACGGCTGGTATGACAAACGCTGGATGTACGAAGAATCCCTCAAAATGCCCTTCATCGCCAGCTGGCCAGGTGTCACCACAGCCGGCTCACGCAATCAACTAATGATCCAAAACCTCGACTACGCAGAAACCTTCCTCGACGTAGCCGGAGCAGAAATCCCCTCCGACATGCAAGGTGCCTCACTCGTGCCGCTGTTAAAAAGTGAAAAACCCAAAGATTGGCGCAAAAGCATCTACTACCACTACTACGAATACCCAGGGTATCACATGGTTCCTCTCCATTTTGGCATCCGCACCGAGCGTTACAAGCTGATCCACTTCTACGAGTTTGGCAACGAATGGGAGCTCTACGACCTGCAGACCGACCCCGACGAATTGCACAACCTCTACGGCAAACCCGAGCAAGCAGCCATCACCGCCGATCTGAAAAAACAGCTCAAAGACCTGCGAGTAAAATACCAAGACAGCACCGGAGGTGAAGCCAAAAGCGAAGAGTGGCAGAAAAAAGTGCGGCCACTGGAATGATCCAAAAAACTACTAAGTTCACCTGCCCACGGCGGGGGCGGAACCTCTCGACTTCAGCGATAGCCTTTGGTGTTAAAATTTATCGAAAACCTCTAGTATTAAGCATTGTAAAATCGCAGCAAGTCACTTGTCATAAATAAGTTATGTAACTTATCAAGATATGCTACTGCTCCGATGCGGACGGCGTCTATATTGAAATGTAGAATCGAAGATACTCCACCTCTGCAAAGCAGAGTCTGAGCCTAAGCTAAGAGGCTTGCCGTGGAGAGTTTCATTGAATTTTTAAAAGCTGACTTATTTTGTAAAAAAAAATACGTTATTTTGCAAAACTTTGTCATTGCCCTACAATTAAAAAATCCCCTATTCTGTTTTCTAATAGAAATTTTCTTATCTCCGTAACCTTACGGATTTAGTAAATTTCATAACAGGAAGATAAAATGAAAGCAACCAAAGCAGCCAAAGCAGCCATCCTCTATATTTGGATTTCAATCCTTATATTCACGCTACACTTAGCACCGGTCGCCATTTCAAATGACTCTATCCCGCGGCTTGTTTACGACAATTTCACCAATCTGGAACTCTGGACTCATGTCGCTGGACAGCAACCCGCACTGACTGACATTGACCCTAATGTCTCACATGCCCCCTATTTGAAAGCCCGTAACAGCCTACTTAGCTATGAGCTTCCTTTCCCCCTACAACAAAGCTTTGAACTGAAAGCAAAGGTTCAACACACCCAGCTTCAACGTTTCTTATGGATTGGCTTCTTGGATCAGATGGGGAAAACGGGTTACTCTGCACATTGGGACAGTAGTTATCCCGATGGAGATGGATTTGTGAATGTGCGCAAGCATAACCATCAAGAAGAATTATCTAATTGGATTTTTAGTCAAAACGGCACGATCATCAGCAGTAATGCGTATGGAGTCCCTAACTTATCCAGCTCATCTTTCTCGGAGTTATCACTAAAATGGAGCAAAAGCACGGGTACTTTGACCTTGTCTGTGAATGGTAAAGTGATGACTCAAGTGATTGACACTACGTTTAATTCATTTTCTCGTATATATATAAAAACAAACGGCAGCTGTCATATTGATGACGTCACCCTTTCCACTGGAATGGAATCGGAGAATGTGACTATGAACCATTTGTTCGATCAAGGAAGTCTGAACTTGGGTCTAATAATGGGGCAATCGAACCTAGATACAAGCTGTTGGAAAAACCTCAGCGGCAACGTTAAAGAACGGCAAGATGGTGACAACCGTGTAGTAGCCTTTACTGGAAATCGTTCAAGGGTGCAAACACCTTTACCAGAGCAAGGAACTCCACAAGACTACCCACTAGTCACAATTAATTACGACATCAGAAGAACCTCAAGTGGTGGTAACGGCGGCTGTGTATTCATCGTCAATGAGCAAGGTGAAGGCATCGGTTTTAGAACAGAGTTAGCTGCGGATGACCACAACCGTACACCGCTTCATTTGGTAAGCACCAGTAATTCAGGACAAACCCACCGCTCAATCAAGCATAAAACTTGGTCAGGAATTACTGGCACGAATTTTCACAGTATCTCGTTCACCTGGAATCGTATCACCCAAGAGGTCACAGCAATGATTGATCGAGGAGACGCTAAAATCATCGGTTCCTTAGATTCATCTGATATCAACGATTACAGCCACTTGATCATGGCAAACAGCTTTAGTAATACCATAAGAATGGACAACCTTTCTCTAATCAGGATCCCTTCAAACACAAAAAACATAAGCGACTATGGCGCGATCCCAGATGGAGCAAGCACTAATCCTACCGACAATCACTTCGCGTTTGTCGCCGCTGTTGCTGCCGCTAAAAATGATGGAGCAGCAGTCTATGTTCCCTCAGGAGTATTTGCATACGGCAACGTCATAACCCTAGAGGGAGTTAAAATGATTGGCAATGGACCAAGCAGTATCTTGCAGTCGTTGAACCCCGGCAAAAGCGCCATTCGTTTAACAGGAAACTTCCCAGCCCTAGTTGGCTGTCAAATCCAAGGATCTGCCACCACTCGCAGCGGCCAGCCTCATACGACAGGAGTATGGGTTTTTAATGCTCAAAACTACACTGTGAGTGCCAACCGCATCAGTGATATTGGCAGCGCAGGAGTGTTTTCTCATACTAGTCAACAAGGGGCTATAATCGGCAACATCGTTTCTAGAACCCTCGCCGACGGGATTCATATCACCGGAGGCTCTAACAACATCCAAGTAATCGGCAATTCGCTCTTCAATACGGAAGATGACCAGATCGCCGTAGTTTCATACCGTGGAAACAACTCGCTTTGTCACGATATTGAAGCCATTCATAACTACGCTTATGGGCAAACTCACGGACGTGGACTAACCGTTGTCGGCGGATCGAGAGTCACCTATGCCCGCAACCAAACCAGTCGAGCGCATCAGGCAGGCATCTACGTCAATGCTGAGACTAGCTACAACACGTGGGCCTGGGAAGATATCATTATTACTGAAAATGTCATCCGAAATGCAGGCATGTCACACATCGACGGCATACCTGGCAACAGTACCTATCAAGGAGGGATTTTCATTTCAGCTAATTCCGAATCACCTAGTCAACGCATCACCGCGAACCTCAATCAAATTTATGAATCACACTATCGCGGTATTGCGATTGGCAATTCCTGTAGTGAAATAGTCATTGACGATAACCGTATAGATGGCACTGCCGCAGCAGCCCTTCACCTCACTTCACCAATGAACGTGATACTCAGCAACAATATCATTCTCAATGCAGGAAAATATGGACTGTACACAGACAATGGAATCTCAGGATACCTTGAAGTAAGCAACAACATATTTGAGGATATCAATACTAATAACTCGGCCTCTTACATCGACGTTATATTGATCTCGCCCAATGAAACCTTGCAATCTCTGAGTATCACCGGAAACGACTATACTAACCCAGGAGGTTACATCATCGAGCGTCTGATCGAAAATCATTTCACGGCTTCTCTGAGCACCATTGAAGGCAATACCCCAATCGATGCGAGAATTTGGCAAGCGCGCTAATGGTTTTCTGCAGCCTAGCGTTTGGTGCTCGAATTTGTCAGGAATCCAGAAAATGGAGCGGCGGAAAATTAAGGTAACTAGATAGCAATAAGCAAGTTATGAAATTTGTCAAAATATGCTGACGTAGAGTAGGGGCGGCTCCATTGTAAGCCGCCCCCCTCATCAAACCAGACGTGCAGTTCTCCCGCATCCGGCTTTCCGAAGTAGTTCTTCAGTTCACTATCGAATTCACCCTTTTTATTGCTTCCATTTGGGTTGTCGGGGCAGGGCGTAAACGCCTAGCTACACAGAAATAACTTTTTTGGTTTGATTTGATCATAATAAACAACGGAATAAATATTGCAGATTACCTTCTTTCAACTTCTAAGCAAATTTACCCGTCTATTTTGATTCACACTACACAACAAAATATTTCAACCACAGCCGCAGCATAGCAGGACAGCCGTAGCCGTAGCCGTAGGCAAATCGGCACTGATCCCGCAGGCGCGCATACGCGTCAGGCTAACAGCCCTTGATCTATAAGGGATTGATACGCCGTCTTGTCTAACGACCTATCATTTATCCCTTCTTAATAATCTGAGACCCTCGAAAGTAGCAGTGACTTATATCAAAAGCAACCAAGCTGCACTATTTATTTCGTATAAACTGATATTTAAGTTATCTTTACTATTGTCTTATGGACAATCGACATTTCAGCCCAAGCGGGCAAGCCACCCTTTCTTCCCATCTCTCTATCTTGAAAGATTCAGCTGCGCTCGACGTATTGGCGAAAAAAACTCAATTTCAAAAACGCAAAAAAGGCAAGCTTACTCCCGCATTTTTCCTAGCGGCAATGATGCAAGCATCTCAAGTAACAGCTTATGGATTCCGCCAAATCGCCCTATTTTGCGGACTAGAAATCAAGGCGACCATTGCCAAACAAAGCCTATGGGAAAGAGTTAATTCGAATGCTTTTGATTTCCTCTCCGCTGTTCTTTGCCAGTTAATGCACTCAAATTACGAGTCGCACCAATTTATAACTGCTTCTATTAAGCGCATCCTTGTTGTAGATTCAACGGTGCTCAAGCTTCACCCTTCTCTTGTAGAATCCTTTCCTGGTTCAAAAAACCAATACGCCAAAACGAGCCAATCCAGTGCTAGAGTGCAAGTGCTCATCGATATTTTCTCTGGAGATTTTCTGCACTTCAACTTGTCCTCATTTAGGCGAAACGATCAGGGATCCGCCATGGATGTGGTGACTTTACTTGAAAAAGGCGACTTACTCTTACGCGATCTTGGCTATTTCACCCTTGCCAGCTTACAAGCCATTCATCTCAAAGGCGCCTTCTTTGTCACCCGTCACCTTTCAGGCATTGGCCTCTATGACGACCTAGGTGAAAAATTGGACATCCATGCCATTTTAGATAAGGGGAAAGCTACTGGACAGAAAAAAGTGCGCTTCCACGCCTTGCTTGGTCAGGCTCAGAAAACCCCTGTAATAGTGGAAGCTATTTTGTTACCTGAGCATGTGTCCGTCGAAAGGCGCCGTAAAGCTAAGGCAAACCGCGATAAGCGGCTGAACTATAATGCAAAATATTACAACTTGTTAGATTGGAGCATCGTGATCACCAACATTGCCGAGGACGAACTTGAACAAATAGATGTTTATGCCCTCTATTCCTTACGCTGGCGTATAGAAAATATTTTTAAGGCTTGGAAATCAAATTTATTATCAACCCAGCTGAGTAACCATAAGACCAATGTTTGGCATATGAAATGCCTCTTGGTAAGTCACATGATCGTTTTAGTGAAGTATTCTCAACTGGGAATTTTCCGGATGGTATTCTCTGATAAGAGTGGATCTGGTTCAGAGCAATCTGACTCCGAGACAACGTTTGTTTCCGCTGGCATGAGTATGTTTAAAACTTTGGATACCCTGTTACTCTGCCAGTGTACTGGCAAGGTCTATTCGGACGAAGATATTGTACGTCAGTTAAACTATCACGGCGTATATGAAAAGCGTCGTCGCAATCCCATGCCAAAAATCGCACTTAGGTGGTTAACCTGACGCGTATGCGCGTCCGCGGGAGAAGAGGGTAACCGCAGATTTCGCAGATGATCGCAGATGAAGAGTTTAACCACGGATAGCACGGATTAACACGGATAAGAAGTTAATATATGAGAAGGAGGGTAATCACGGATAGCTCAGCCGACCCCGCGAACGCGAGGGAACCGGAATACAATGGAGATAGGCGGAGTCAAATAGCTGGAGGAAACTACCCGAAAGCAAATAGCACAGATGAAGAGTTTAACCACAGCCGAGACGAAGTCGCACCGGAACGTAGTGGAGATCGCCGGAGGCAAACAGCCGGAGGATACTACCCGAAGGCAAATAGCACAGCCGACCCCGCGTAAGTGGGGGAGACAGTCGGAGGATACTACTCGAAGGCAAATTAACACGGATAATAAAGAAAAAATATAGGAGAAGTGGAATAGCGGAAGAGGAATTAAATGGGGATTGGTGGTTCTGGGTGCGTAAGCGGGCAAGGTGGAACTTGCCCCTCCAGAGGCTGATTGATATAATTTATAAAATATTACCACACTTTCCACGGGGCTTTGCCTGAATTCCACATTTCTTCGAGTTCTATACGGTCGCGCAGGGTGTCCATCGGACGCCAGAAGCCGTGGTGTTGGTAGGCCGATAGTTGGCCGTCGCGGGCGAGGCTCTCGAGTGGAGCTCTTTCCCAGCTGGTTTGATCGCCGTCCTGAATGCGATCAAGAGCAGAAGGTTCTAAGACAAAATAACCACCGTTGATCCAGGCTCCGTCTCCTTCGGGTTTTTCTTGAAATTGTAGCACATCGTTGGAAGCGCCAAACGCTATTGCGCCGTAGCGACCTGGCGGTTGCACTGCGGTCAGGGTGGCTTCACGTCCTTGTTGTTGGTGGAATTCTATCAGCTTGCTGATGTCGATGTCGGCGACTCCATCACCGTAAGTAAAACAAAAACTTTCATCATCTAGGTAGTCCGCCACACGAGCTAGTCGTCCACCTGTCATGGTGTCTTCGCCGGTATCGACAATGGTCACTTTCCAAGGTTCGGCTTTTTTGCGATGCACTTGCATGCTGTTGTTTTGCATGTCAAAAGTGACGTCGGATCTGTGTAGGAAGTAGTTGGCAAAATATTCTTTGATCACATAGCCTTTGTAACCTGCGCAGATCACAAAATCGTTGATTCCGTAGGCACTGTAGGTTTTCAGGATGTGCCAGAGGATGGGACCTCCACCGATATCCACCATCGGTTTGGGTTTGAGGTGGGTTTCTTCGGAGAGGCGTGTGCCTAAACCTCCTGCTAGTATGACGGCTTTCATGCTTTAGGTGAAGGTTCTTACGGTTCTTTTGTACTCACGATTGGAGGATTGCGGCGTTTAGCAAGGGGGTATTAATATGAAATGGATTTGCGTATTTTGGAAGAAGTTGTCTGAAAGTGCTTTTCAAAAAAAACCTCCTTCTCAAAATCACAAGGTCGATTCTGAATCGTAGGAACCGAGAGGATTGTTTCAGTGGAGTTCATCGCTTGCCATGACCCTTTGATGCTGAGAATAACCCCTTTATTTGAAGGGATCAAGACGGTTTGAGCATTAGAGTTGATGATTTGGTTATAACCGAAGGTGTCCAAACCTACATTTAGTGTGTTCTCAAAGAGCTTCCAATCGATACGATCTAATAAACGAGAAGAATAAACTCGCCCTGCTCCAAGCGGTTGTTTGATGGATGCTACGTAAGCTACCTCCCAAAGCGTGCCTCGCTGATGGCTGTCGTCGCTGATCTCATAAATGAACCATGAGGCAGGGGCCGCGAACTCGAAGCCGCCTGAAGGAGCGTCTTCTGAGAGCAGCTGCATGGCATGAATAAGGAAGTCTTGAGATACCATATCATCTGAGCCAGTGATGAGCAGATGGCGTGGAGAGAATTTACGAGCAAAGTCCACGCCAGCTTGCCATTTTTGACCTAGAGGGTGGTTAGGGCTCTGTCTCACGCCGATACAAGGCAAATGAGCTTTGAGTTTTTGGGCAAATTGGTAATCTTCGGTATTGCTGCAAGTGAGAAAGACTGCGATGCTGTATCCTTGTTGTTCTAGTTTAACAAGTTCACGTATCACTAATTCAAGGACTTGGTGTCTTCCATAAAAGCCGATGACAACAGCTAAATCCAAGGTTTGATTATTCAGTTGAGGATCGAGGTCAGGGTGATTGTTTGAATCTTGTTCATTGTCTAGGGACATTCCATAGGGCACGTCGGACTCAAAGAATGGAAATTGAGAGGAGATGTCAGAATCGTTTTTTTGAGCTAGGCGAAGTTCAGGGCTTTGGTGCTTTTTTTTCCAAAAACGTAAAGCAGGGTGCTTCGGGGTGGAGTTTGTCGATTTCCGTGAAGAGAGTTTATGAGGAGTCTTGGTGTAATCGGCAAGGCGATTGATGAAACTAGCTCGAGGAGAACCTAATAGTTGTTCATTTTTATTTAAGCTGACAGGTTCGCCTATTTGGATTGAGTCTTCGTAGCCTAAGCGGAAGAGTAGATTGGATGCAGCAGCAGGGGGGGCATCGCAATCAAATTTTTCTAGCGCGGATTCTTTTGGGTAAGTGCCAAGTAAATAGTGTTTATACTCTTGTTTCAGCTGAGAACCCTGCGCGAGGTGGGTTTTTAGGGCATTTTGACAGGCGGCGTCTGTCATTTTTTCTAATTGGGAATGGTCTGTAAGCTGCGTGGTTGCAGATTCTTTTTCTGTATTTAAAAAAATGATAATTTTATCTAACTCAGTAAGAGGAGAAGATAGAAGATCCTCTAAGCGTAGTAATAGAACCCTGTCTAAAGAGTGTTTGTTTTGGAGATCAAGTGAGAGAGTGGTCTCACAGGTCCATATTTTAGCAGCAACTTTAGGGCTGAACCCTTCACTGATGAGTCGTCTCATAGCAGAATAACCATTTTCTACTACAAGAATTACTTGTCCTTTTGTTTGGTTTTTAAGAAACGGGGAAGCGGCAAAACAGTTCTCAGGTGTAGCTTCTGCCCATGATACAGCACTGGAAACGGTGAGACGGTTAGTGAAAAAAGTTTCAGCAAATTCGGAGATGCTTGCTGAAGTTTCCAAAAAATCGAAAGCCTCTGTATTTCTATGGTAATAAGGTTCTATGTTTTTGGTTCGGATTTTACTCCAAGGTAAAAATTGCTCTCCAGCGTCGGTGAGTTTTTTTAACGATTGTGAGCAGTGTTCACCCCATGTAGAGTTGGTAGAACTGTCATCTTGCCACATAGCTGGGTGGCAAAAGAAATTAGTAGGAGGTCCGCAATCATAATTCGAAAGGCTGTTGATGAAGTTACCTAATAGAGAACAGCCTAGAGGTGATGAACCTCCAATAAGTAATGGTTTTTGGCTAGTTGTATGGATAGGTTTCATGCTTTGACAATTCCTGTGTCGATCCAAACTTTTTTCCATGCGGAGAAAGCGAGCGCGGCGGATCCGAGGTAGGCGAAATCTCGACAAACCTCGCCAATACGAGCATCTATTTGCAGGTAACCTTCTTTGCTCAATTCAGCCAAGGCTTGCAATTTTTTATGGTGGAGGTTAGCGATCACTTCGGAGTTTAAGCTAAATCCCATTTTAGGTCTAGCCCAGATGAATGGGTGGATTTTGTGTTGATCAAGCATGGCTTTGAGCGGGCTTTTCCGTCCATACTCTGCTGTGATGTGGGTATTGGCATCCAGCGTGAGGGCTGCTTCGACAATGCGGTGGTCAAGAAATGGAACTCTCACCTCTACACTATGAACCATACTAGCATAGTCGAGGGTAGGATTGAGGTCTTCTAATACATAAGTTTGTAGCTCTAACCAGCGATGACTTGCTGATTTGGGGAAGTTAGGTAGGAGGAAACGGTTTTCGATGTTTTCAGTTAGCTCAATGAATGATTGAGAGGTTTGTGGGGCATTGGGGAGGAAGAAGTTTTCTGGGCTGCGAAAAACGTTGCGAGCTTGTTTGGCTAAGCAGGAATAAGACTGAGTTTCGTAGCCATTATTAGGCATGAAGGTATCGTTGAGTTCAGGGCTGGGAGTACGAGAGTAGCCGTGGAACAATTCATCCCCACCATTGGCGCTGAAGGCAACTGGATACCCTGCTTTTCTAATCTGTTGAGCGACTAAATAAGGAATAGGGGAGCTAGCACTGACATCACCCGAATTTCGGGCGTAATCCTCGAGCGTTTTTTCGTAATCAACATTTTCAGCAGGATCACAAACTTGTAGTTCTGATCCAACCTGTTCTGCAACATAGCGAGCCATTTCGGTTTCATCGGAACGCAGATGAAAGCAGTCTATCTTATCCATCAATACGGCGAGCACTGAAGAGTCCACTCCTCCGCTCAAAAAGAGAGCGGTGGGAACATCGGCTTCGAGGTGTTCTTGCTGCAGCCGCTGTCGTTCGGATTGAACGAGACGACGATTCTCGCGCACGAGTTGGCCTCGCTCTATCGCGCGGGCGAACTTCCAGAGCAGCCCGCGAACGGTCGTTTCGGCGACGCAGCAATATTCGTCGGCTCCCACTTCGTAGCAAAGGGCGTCGATCTCCTGGGCAGGTTGCGAGCCGAGCAATATCATCGGCTCCTCGTTGCCGCCGGCGCGTAGACCTTCGACCAAATCGAGGGCGTCAAGCACGCCAGGCCCGTGGCTCACCAGCCCCCCATCAAACACTTCGGCCCGCAGCCGCGCCAACCCTGCCGTGACG
>JAKISY010000090.1 GCA_021648365.1 Verrucomicrobiales bacterium | reverse complement strand
ATCTCCAACTTGCTCGCGCAGGGTTGGGTTGAGCTCGCAGATGGAAATTTCGACACGTTCGGTATTTTGAAAGCAGCGCAGGTGGCGTTCGCCAATCGATCCGACGCCGATGTGAGCTGGTCTGGAAAAATTGGACAGGTTGCTGACCCAACTTAAGATAAAGCCAACCATGAAAAAAAGACGTAAATTCGATGCTAAATTTAAAAGTAAAATTGCCATTGAGGCACTGCGAGAGCAAAAACCTATCCACGAGATAGCCAAGCAATACCAGATTCACCCCTCACAGGTAACGGATTGGAAAAAAGCCCTGCTAGGAAATGCCGGTGAGCTCTTTGAAAAGCCTGGAGCCAAGCAGGATGAAAAGAAGAGGCTTAAAAAAAAGGAAGATCGCCTTCACAAACAAATCGGCCAACTCCACATGGAGGTGGATTTTTTAAAAGAGACATGCGAGGAACTCGGCATCGGTATCCCTACGAGCGACATCTGTTAGCGAGAAAGAAGCTATGAGTATTACTAGACAGTGCGCGTTACTCGAAGTTCCTCGGTCAAGTTATTATCATAAGCCACTGAGTGAGCCAAGTCTTGAGGATGAGCGCATTATGCAGGCCATGGATCGGATTTACATGGAAGAACCGACCTACGGAAGTCGTCGAATAATTGACGAACTTGAAAAGCTTGACTACAGGCCTAGTCGAGATCGGGTGAGGCGATTGATGCGCCTAATGGGTATTGAGCCAATCTACCCAAAGCCGCGTCTGAGCACTCCTGGCAAAGGGCACAAGATCTATCCTTACCTACTTCGGAAGCTTAAAATAGAACGCAGTAATCAGGTCTGGTGCACCGACATAACCTATATTCCATTAGGTGATAGCCACGTCTATCTGTGCGTGGTGATGGACTGGTCAAGCCGCTACGTCATTAGCTGGCGACTAAGCAACAGCCTAGACAAGGCGTTCTGCATTGAATGCCTTGAGGAGGCTATCCAAAAGGAAGGTAGCCCGGAGATTTTTAATACCGACCAGGGCAGTCAGTTTACCAGCGAAGCCTTCACGGACGTGCTCACGTCCCATGGGATAAAAATCAGCATGGACGGCAAGGGGCGGGCGCTGGACAACGTCATGATCGAGCGACTTTGGCGCACGGTGAAATATGACGACATCTACATCAGGGGCTATGAAACTATGATTGAGCTCTATCTTGGGCTTGAAGCCTTCTTTGCCAAATACAACAAGCGCAAACACCAGACACTGGGCATGAGCCCTGAACAAAACTATCGTGAAAACCTAATGCTTCAAAATGCAGCCTAAGCCATGCCTATTCCGCCCAAATCTCAGCTTCGCTCCGGCCTTGCCGCTACGCGGCACCCCTACGGGGACGGCCTCCGCGAAGCTGAGATTTGGAAACCTACAAACCTAAGCCAATATAAATCTAGTTTATCCTTGCTGCTAACGAGGATCTGGATTACACTTTAACTCGTCAAGAAACCTGTCCAAGGAATCCGACCAGCTCACTTTCCTAGCCTTTTTACCTGCGGGTATATTCACAGAAAAGGGGTCAGTCAGCATATCTTGACAAATGGGAATTCCTTAGTTTTCAATGGCATCATCTGCCCACCATTTAAATTGAGGAAAAAATGGTAAATTGGCATAACCTTGCGGTCATGAATGAACCCGCCATAGAAGATTTATTATCAGACTTGAAATCGTTTGACGATATGGATATTGAGTGGCCGACAGGCCTCTTACTCAGAGCTTTGGATTTCCCTCTGATGACCCGAAACTCCCTTAATAATTATCATTTGAAGGAGAGAACTCAGATCACTTTGAGCGAGGTTTTTGAGCTAATCATTTCCAGCCAAGAGCATCCGCGTGAAGGGTATTTGATATGCCCCATTCTAGGTATCCGCCATGTCGGTAAAAAGAGTTTCTTTTACATTTTGGACAGTATGAACTCTGTCGATTTTGGCAAAAAGTGCGGCAGAGCATGGCATGAAAAGTATGAGCGTTACCTTGCTTTTCACCGTGTGATTGGAAGAATGGGCAGTCAAAATTCTTTTGCTATAACCGAAAAAGGAAAAACCATGTATCCTCGAGTGAAAAATAAGAAGTTTCCAATCCCAGAATCCAAATCATCTTTGGGTTCAGTTAGCCTATTTTGACAAACACATTATTCTTAGTGCTTTAAGCATTCTTATTCCGCTAGTGACTACGCTCTTTGAAACTCTCGCGATTGCGAGATGAGAAGTGGAACGAAAAAACTTCCTCTTTTAGTCTGCTGTTTTGAATACTGGTATTTGGGGTGTTCGTGGGCTGAGGGCTGCCGCTGAATTCGTACCTTTCCAAACGCTGTCCTGCAAACGACCGCTACGGCACGCAGCCTGCTGATGGGAGCCTGTTTGCGGCTTCGCCGATAATAAGGGGGAGGCACCCGCAGGCAACGTCCCTTCGCTCGCTCGCTGTAATTCGTGGGGCGGTCGTCGCCTCGAAGTTCGCTTCACCGGCTCGTTCCTCGCACGGCGAAAGCTCACCTCGGCTCCTTCCTTCGCAGTGTTGGAGGCGGTCGTCGCGATCTCTCCTGCCACCGCTCGCAAGCTCGCTCTCGTCGTGTCCTTCCTCCTTCGCCTCGTTCCTCGGCTACGGCGGACAAGCCTTCGTGTCAGCCGATCGTTCCTCCCTACGAACGCTACGGCGAGTGTGGGTGGTGCGGCGCCGTGTCAGCGCCTTCGGCGGAGAATTTTTTTGGGTCACCCACCCACGCCTTCGCTTCCCTCATTCTTTTTGGCATTGGAAAATTGGAAGTTTTTCTGGCTGGCAACGAGCTAACTGAAAAGCTTGCCACCGCAGGCGGTGGAAATTGAAGCTCCGGCCTCCGGACTGGCAGGGGTCCCTGAGAGGTCAGGCCTCCTATGAATACTACAATTTTGCAAGCATCATTAGGCATGATGCTTGTCGGCTCGAAAGACGTGGTCGATCTAGCTGAGCTGCGCGCAGATGGCGTCGCCCATGGCTGAGGTGCCGACTTTTTGGGTGCCTTCTTCGCCGGAGTAGATGTCGCCAGTGCGGTAGCCGGCGTCGATGGTGGCTTTGACGGCGGCGTCGATGGCGTCGGCGGCTTCGTTCATGCCAAAAGAAAAACGTAACATCATGGCGACGGACAAAATCTGCGCAACGGGGTTGGCGATGCCTTGCCCAGCGATGTCGGGAGCGGTGCCGCCACTGGGTTCGAACATGCCGAAATAAAGGCCGTCGCCTTTGCATTCACCGAGGCTGGCACTCGACAACATGCCGAGGGATCCGGTGATCATTGCCATTTCGTCACTGAGGATGTCGCCAAAAAGATTTTCTGCGAGCACGACGTCGAAGGTTTTTGGGCGGGCAATCAGTTGCATCGCTGCGTTGTCAACGTAGAGATGATCGAGGGTCACATCGGGGAAATCTTTAGCGACTTTCTCGACCACTTCGCGCCAGAGCACACCGTTTAGTAGCACGTTGGCTTTGTCGATGGAGGTCAGGTGACCGTCGCGACCTTGCGCTGCCTTGAATGCGATGCGGGCGATGCGTTCGATCTCGCTGCTTTTATAGACCATGGTATCGATGGCGACTTTTTCGTCTCCTTCGCCACGGATTTCTTTGGGTTCGCCAAAATAGAGTCCACCGGTGAGTTCGCGCACGCAGAGCACGTCGAAGCCGCCTTCAATGCGGTCTTCTTTGACAGGTGAGGCTTGGGTGAGGCTTGGGAAACAGATCGCGGGGCGCAGGTTGGCGAAGAGTCCGAAGTGTTTGCGCAGTGGCAGCAGGGCGGCGCGTTCGGGTTGTTCGGCGGGCGGGAGGCTTTCCCATTTAGGACCTCCGACGGAACCAAATAGAATGGCGTCGGCTTGTTCGCAGGCTGCGAGAGTCTCTGCGGGCAGGGCTGAGCCAGTGGCGTCAATAGCGGCTCCACCGACAAGTTGCTCGTCGTAGGAAAAAGTGGCAGCGAATTTTTCCTCGATGATGTCGAGTACCTTGCGGGCTTCTGCCATCACTTCGGGGGCGATCCCGTCTCCTGTCAATACTGCGATTTTGTAAGATGCGTTGCTCATGGTGCTATTGGTTTGATTTTAAGTGATTGTAAACACCAGTTTAGGTGTGCTAGCAAGGGGAAAGGAGGGTTTTGCGTCGATTCTTTATCAGATCAGCTCTTGCTATTTTTTGCGAGAAAGCAAATGATGTCCCATGATTAAATTTTTGCACACACGAATCAGAGTCAGCGATTTGGAGGGGACGATTGCTTTTTATGCTAAGCTTGGTTTTGAATGCACTCGGCGCACGGATAAGTCCCCAGCGGGCAATCAATTGGCTTTTCTTGAACTGGAGGGCAATCAGCATTTTTTGGAACTGTGTCACTCTCCAGACTATAAGGTGGCGGTGCCAGAGGATTTGATGCACACAGCGGTGGGGGTGGAGGATATCATGACTTACTGCGATGGGCTGGAGAAAGAGGGGATAGAAATATGGCCAGAGGATTGGCGCGAGGCTTTTCCAAGTGGCGCCAAAAATAAAATGGCGTTTGTGACGGATCCTGATGGGTATGAGGTGGAAATCTTGGAGAGGTGAAGCTGTTGCGTGCACACTATATGGCATTTTTTCGGAGAAAGAAGGGAACCGCAGATTGCGCAGATGGGCGCAGATAAATAGAGAATGAAATTTAGAAAAAGAATTTCAAGTAACAAGCCAGTAGATATAAAAAACATCTGTGTGAATCTGCTTCATTTGACTCCGTCTATCTTCGCTCCGCTACGGTTGCGGTTAAATAATTTTTGTCGTGCAGTGTGTGTGGTGTGAATGTCAAACTTCCAAAAAAATGATTGTAGGTATCCCTAGAGAAATTAAGAAACAGGAGAGCCGGGTGGCGATGGTGCCGCTGGGGGTGCGCCAGTTGGTGCGACGAGGGGTGGCCGTATTGGTGGAGCGAGGTGCGGGCGAGGACGCGGATTATTTGGATGAGGAGTTCGCGGATGCTGGAGCTGAATTGATAGACGGCGCTGCGGAGGTGTTTGAACGTGCAGATTTGATTGTGAAAGTGAAAGAGCCGCAACCGGCGGAGGTGGCGATGCTACGTGAAGGGCAGATGCTTTTCACTTATCTGCATTTGGCGGCAGACAAATCGCTGACGGAAACTCTGTTGGCAACTGGGGTGACGGGTATCGCTTATGAAACGGTGCAGGTGGGCAAACGCTTGCCATTGCTGGAGCCGATGAGCGAAGTGGCAGGTCGTATGAGTGTGATGGTGGGTGCGTATTTTTTAGCCAAACATGAAGGTGGGCGAGGTACTTTGTTAGGTGGCGTTCCGGGCGTATTGCCGGGGCGGGTGACGATCATTGGTGGAGGAACGAGTGGGGTGAATGCTGCCAAAGTGGCGACGGGGATCGGGGCGGATACGACGATCTTGGAGGTGAGTTCTGAGCGCATGACTTGGTTGGATACGGCGATGCCACATGCACGCACCTTGTATTCGAGCGAGGGGGCTTTGATGGAGTTGTTGCCGCGCACCGATTTATTGATTGGGGCGGTGCTCGTGCCTGGTGCTAAGGCTCCTAACCTAGTCACGCGTGACATGCTAAGAAGCATGCGTAAGGGCACGGTGTTGGTGGACATAGCGGTGGATCAAGGGGGCTGCATCGAGACCACTCGCCCGACGACTCACGAGAGCCCGATTTTTGAAGAAGAGGGAGTGATTCACTATTGTGTGGCGAATATGCCGGGAGCTTATGCAAGAACGTCGACCCAAGCACTGACCAATGTGACGCTGCCGTATATACAACTATTGGCAACGGAGGGCTTGGCGGGGGCTTGTGCTCAGCGCCCTGAGTTGGTGGGGGGGATCAATTGTAAGGATGGAAAATTGACTTGTCGCGAGGTGGGTGAGGCGCATGGTTTGGAAACAGTCTTGACAGGTATGGAGTTATCCTGATTAAATACAGGGGAATTGAAGAAATAAACGATGCAGTGGATATTCTGGACTTGCCTATTTTTGATGGTTTACACCTTTTTGGGGTATCCCTTGTTGTTGGCGGTGTTGTCTTTTCTTAGCAAATTGTTATCGGGTCAAGCGCGTGAGCCTAAACGCCAAGCGGATCCGGTGTCGGTTTCTTTGGTCTTGGTCGTGCATAACGAGGAGCAGCATGTGTTCGAGCGGATCGAGAATTTGTTGCAAGCGGACTACGCGCATGTGGTGGAAGTATTGGTGATCTGTGATCGCTGTAGTGATAACACCGGACCGGTGGCGGCTGCAGCGGGGGACGATATACAAGAGGGAGGTATCGATCAGTGGGTGCGGGTGGTTGAGTTGGAGCGCGGCAAAGACGGTCGTGCTGCTGGGGTCAATCAGGCGGTGGCTATTGCCAAAGGTGAGGTGGTGGTCTTTGCCGATATGGGGCAACGCTTTGAGAATGATGCGGTGTCTCATTTGGCGGCGGCTTTTGTCGATAAAAAGGTAGCGGCGGCCACGGGTTACCTACAGGCATCTAGTGAGAAAGATGAAATGAGGACGAACTTTTATGCAGAGCTGGATAAAATGATTTGTGAAAAAGAATCGGATTTCGGATCGACGGTGGGTTGTGAACGAGCGATATACGCTGTGCGTGGCGATGCCTATGAGGCGATCGCTGAAGATACCTTGGCAGATGAGTTAGCGGTACCGATGAAAATCGCTTTGGGTGGTTATCGTGTTTTGTTTGTGCCAGAGGCAGTAGCTCATACGGTGTCCTCTTCAGGCAGCAATGAAGGCGGGGATGTGGGGTATAATAACGATAAGGCATCGTTGATGGCAGGCGAGTGGCAGTTGATGTTCGCGAATCCTTCGTGGTTGTTTCCGTGGGTGAACCGTCTGGCATGGCAATTGATTTCTCATCGTTACTTTCGCTTGCTCAGTCCCCTGTTCATAGTGTTGATATTGTTGAGTAATCTGGCTTTGCTTAATGATTGGTGGTTTTACTGGCTTTGTTTTTTCGGGCAACTGCTGGCTTACGGTTTGGCGGCAGCGGGGATTTTCAAGGTTTCTTTTCCCTGGAAATTCGCTGAGGTGCTGACTCGCATGGCTGGCGAGTTCTTGGTGCATCAGGTGATCGCGGCGAAGGCGATGGTTCAATGGTTGCGCGGTAGGGTGGCATTTTTGACCAATCCGAAATCGGAACCGCGAATGACCAAGCTTGCAAAATAGGGGCAAGGCATCAAGATTCCATTATGAATTTGAATAAATTAACATTGAAAATGCAGGAGGCTCTGCGCGAGGCGCAAGATGTGGCTTCTGAAAAATCGCATCAAGCCCTCAATCCTAGTCATGTTTTGTGTGCTTTGCTGGATCAGGCGGAAGGCGTGTCGCGCCCTGTATTAGAAAAAATAGGAGTATCCGTGGATACGCTGCGTCAAAATTTGGAGCAAAGTTTGGATCGCATGCCCTCGGTGACGGGTGCTGGAGTTGGGCAAGTATATCTGGGCGATGAGCTCAATCTAGTTCTCAAGGAAGCGGATAAAAAGCGCACCGACCTTAAAGATGATTTCCTGAGCGTAGAGCATTTTTTACTGGGTTTGTTGGCGAGTAAAAATGATGCGTCAACTTTGCTGAAAGAGGCGGGGGCGACGGAGAAGAGTTTGTTGGAAGCGGTGGCTTCGGTGCGCGGTCAGCAGCGGGTGACCGATCAAGATCCTGAGGGGAAATATCAGACTTTGGAGAAGTATGGTCAGGATTTGACCGAGCAAGCGCGAGCTGGAAAGATCGATCCTGTGATCGGGCGTGATGATGAGATTCGTCGGGTGATGCAGGTTTTGTCGCGTCGTCGGAAGAATAATCCGGTTCTGATTGGCGAACCAGGTGTGGGCAAAACGGCGATTGCCGAAGGTCTGGCAAGGCGAATTGTCAGTGGCGATGTGCCGGAATCGTTGAAAAACAAACGTCTGATTGCAATGGATATTGGGGCGATGGTGGCGGGAGCCAAATATCGCGGGGAGTTTGAGGATCGATTGAAAGCTTTTCTCAAGGAGGTGACTTCGTCGAACGGAGAGATCATTTTGTTCATTGATGAGTTACATACGATTGTGGGAGCGGGTGCTTCTGAGGGGTCGGTGGATGCGTCTAATATGCTCAAGCCTCAGTTGGCTCGTGGAGAGCTGCATGCGATCGGTGCGACGACTTTGGACGAGTATCGTAAGTATATCGAAAAAGACGCGGCTTTGGAGCGACGCTTTCAGCCAGTGCAGATTGATGAGCCTAGTGTGGAGGATACGATTGCGATCTTGCGAGGGATCAATGAACGCTATGAACTTCACCATGGGGTGAGGATTCAGGATGCGGCTTTGGTAGCGGCGGCGACCTTGTCGGATCGCTACATATCGGATCGTTTTCTGCCAGACAAGGCGGTGGATTTGATCGATGAAGCGGCGTCACGTTTGAAAATCGAACTCGATTCGATGCCGACTGAGATTGATCAGTTGGATCGACAGGTGATGCAGTTGGAGATGGAGCGTCAGGCACTGAAAAAGGAGAAGGATGATGCGAGTAAAGAGCGTCTCGAAAAGGTCGAACGCGACATGGCTGATCTGAAAGAAAAAGGAGATCACTTAAAAGCTCAATGGCATAATGAAAAAGAGGTGATCGATGGAACGCGTCTGATTCAGGAGCAGATGGAGGCGGCGAGAAATGAACTGGAGCAGGCTCAACGTAATGGGGATCTGGGAAGAGCTAGTGAAATCCAATACGGCACTTTGCCCGATTTGGAGCAAAAACAAGTCGAGGCGCAAGAAAGGCTCGCGGACTTGCAACAGCAGACCGGTATTCTCAAAGAGGAGGTGACGGAGGAGGACATCGCCAGAGTGGTGGCGTCTTGGACGGGGATTCCGGTATCGAGGCTACAGGAGGGCGAACGCGAAAAGTTAGTGAAGATGGAAGATCGCTTGGGAGATCGGGTGATCGGTCAGCGTGAGGCGGTGGTGGCGGTGTCGAATGCGGTTAGGCGTTCGCGTGCTGGTTTGCAGGACGAGGCTAAACCACTGGGTTCGTTTTTATTCCTAGGGCCAACAGGAGTGGGTAAAACGGAGTTGAGTCGTGCTTTGGCAGAGTTTTTGTTCGATGATGAACAGGCGATGGTGCGTATCGACATGAGTGAATACATGGAGAAACATGCGGTATCGCGTCTGATCGGAGCGCCTCCTGGTTACGTGGGTTATGAAGAGGGCGGTCAGTTGAGCGAGTCGGTGCGGCGCAAACCCTATTCGGTGATCTTGTTTGATGAAATCGAAAAGGCGCATCCCGATGTGTTCAATGTATTGCTGCAAGTCCTAGATGATGGACGCATCACCGATGGTCAGGGGCGCACGGTGGATTTCCGCCATACGGTGATTATCATGACGAGTAATATCGGTAGTGAATATATCATGACGGAGGACGATGCGGTCAAACGCGACGCTTTGGTGACAGAGGCTTTGCGGGGACATTTTCGTCCAGAGTTTCTCAATCGTATTGATGAGACGATCATCTTTGATCGTTTGAGCGAAGGGGATATCAGGCAGATCGTAGGTCTTCAGATCAAGCGTGTGTTGGAGCGTCTGGAAGCACAAGGGGTGAGTTTGTCGCTCAGTGATGATGCGATGGATTTGTTAGCAAAAGAGGGTTATGACCCTGCTTATGGTGCTCGTCCGTTGAAGCGAGTGATCCAGAGGCGTTTGCTTGATCCATTAAGTATGGAGATCTTGGAAGGTCATTTCAGTGATGGAGATGTGGTGAAGGTGAGCGTGGCGGATGGGAGTTTGAGTTTTATAAAAGGGTAAAAGAGGAGTTCAGGAGAGGATTTTTTCTGCGATAGCTTGTCCTGCTAGGTGACCAGTGGTCCATGCGTTTTGAAAATTGAAGCCACCGGTGATACCGTCGATGTTGAGGATCTCACCAGCGAAATAAAGCTTGGGACAGAGTCGGCTTTCCATGTAGCGGAGATTGATTTCCTTCAAGACGATACCGCCGCAGGTGACAAACTCATCTTTATTCATGCTTTTGCCTGTGACTTGAAACTGACTGTCGTGCAATTGATCGAGCAGCTTGCGTTCGGTGGATTTAGGTAGTTGTGACCAAGTGACACCTTCCGTTACGCCAGCAGCATGGCAGAGTCTTTTCCACAATCTTTTTGGGATCTCGGCAATGACAGAAGCGCCAGAGACGCGTCGTTTGCCACCTTGTTGACGTGCTTGATCGAGTTGATTTTGAGTTGATTTCGAGTCGCCTAGCCAGTTGACTCGCAAGGTGAACTGATAATCTTTATCGGCGAGCTGGCGTGCTCCCCAGGCGGATAAACGAAGGCTGGCGGGGCCGCTCAATCCCCAGTGGGTGATCAGTAGGGGGCCGTGGCTCGAGAGCTTGGGGATTTCTTGGCAACTAAGCTTGGCATGATTCACTGACAGGCCTTGAAGTCCCTCGATAAGCGGATCGTTGATTTTGAAAGTGAACAGAGAAGGCACGGCTGGCTCACAGTGATGCCCCAAGCTCTGTGCCAGCTTTTCGCCGATGGCATTGCGCGTGCCTCCTGTTGCGATCAGTAAAGAGTGACTGGTCAGATTCTCTCCTGTATCGCAATTTACTTGGAAACGTGGCGACTCGGTTTGGCTGTCATCGTCCTGTAGTAGGTGTATTTGCACTACTCCGCAAGAGCACTGCATTTGGATGTCAGCTTTTCGAGCTTCGCCAATCAGGCAGTCGATGATGCTTTGGGAATCATCACTGACTGGAAACATGCGACCATCCGCTTCGGTTTTGAGTTGGATGCCACGAGACTCAAACCAGTCGACCGTGTCCGTAGCTCCCCAGTGATGAAGCGGACCGAGCAGGGCGCGTTCGCCACGAGGGTAGGCTCGGCTGAATTCTTTGGAGTCGAAGCAGGCATGGGTCACGTTGCAGCGTCCGCCACCGGATATTTTGACTTTGCCTAGAAAGTGGGAGGATTTTTCTAAAATAAGAATACGGGCAGGGCGGTCGAGTTCGCTGGCTGCTGTGATGGCAGTAAAAAAACCAGCGGCGCCGCCACCGATAACGATCAGATCCCATTCTTTTTGCATCGCTTTCGATAGACGGGAATGAGGGGAGACTCAAGGTAAAGCGCTGTGATCGCGCTTTTGAAGGTCGGTTTTGCGGTGATTTATTGATTTTTTGCGTGTTTCTTTGGCTTTATTGTGGCTAAGTCTTCAAACTTCCTGCTAAAACTTATGATGATACGTGTTTCTTTTTTTACCATTCTGTCCACTGCGCTGCTATTACCAAGTTCGGCTTGGTCTTTAGATTTCGAGACGGACATTCAACCGATTCTCAAGAAGAAGTGTTTCAAATGCCACTCGGGCCCCAAAGCGAAGAAGGGCTTGAGGTGGGACAAAACGAAGGTGATTGAGGAGTGGATCAAGGAGGGCACCGATTCGGTGATCATTCCAGGTAGTCCGGTGAAGAGTTTGTTTTTTATCAAGGCATCGCAGGGGCAAAAAAATCATCCAGATGGCATGCCTCCGTTGCGACGAGGCACGCCAATGAGTGAGGGGGAGTTGCGACTGGTCTCCAAGTGGATCACGGAAGGCGCTAAGTTGACGCCGACGGATGAGGCTGCACCTGTGGCGAAGATGCAGGACAAGCAAGAGAGCAAGGTTCTTGCATGGACCAATCTCGGGGGGCAGACGATCAAGGCGGTGTTTGTGAGTTTGAAGGCTGATGCGGTGGTACTGAAGTTAGAAAATGGCAAGCAGATGACTTATCCGATGAATAAATTGAAGCCAGAGAGTCGTAAACAAGCAGAAAAAATGGCAGCGGAAAAAAAATAATGAAAGCTGATGCTGCGCCTGAAGGGAAGCGGCTCGCTCCATTCAAAGGCACGGGCTGGAAGTATGGCAATGTGCCAGCTCAAGTGGACTGATCTAGTCGTCGATTGCAAAGCGGTCGATGATGTATTGTGGGCTGTGGCCTGCATGGCGCAGATCTCTCAAGCTGAGGGATTTTTTGCGCTTCGCCATGCGAGTGCCTTGTTCGTCTTTGATCAAGGCATGATGGTGGTAGTTGGGAGTAGGTAGATCCAGTAGGGCTTGCAGTAGGCGGTGGATGTGGGTGGCGGTGAAGAGATCCTCCCCGCGAGTGATGAGGTTGATTTGTTGCAGCGCGTCATCGAGCACGACGGATAAGTGGTAGCTGGTGTGAATGTCTTTTCTAGCTAAGATCACGTCTCCTAACAAGTGCGCTCGGTTCTGCTGTTGCCCTAGTTTTTGGTCATGCCAGCTGAGATCTTGATCACCAATGCTGTGTAAAGCTCGCTCTAGGTTCAGTCTCAGAGAAAAAGTTTCCCCTTTTGCGATCCGCGCTTGGCTTTCGTCTGCGGAAAGGTTTCGACAGATGCCTGGGTAGAGCGCTTCGTCGGGTGTTGCAGGAGTGGGGTTAGCATTTCCAAGTTCACGCTGGATGTCTTTGCGGGTGCAGAAACATGGGTAGAGCAAGCCTCGCGAGCGCAGTAGCTCAAGGGCGTTTTGGTATTCTGCCAGATGTTCAGATTGCCGGCGCACGGGATCTTCCCATCGCAATCCTAACCAAGCGAGGTCTTCGTAGATGGCGTCTTCGTATTCTTTGCGGCAACGAGTGAAGTCGATATCTTCGATTCTCAGCAAAAAACGACCATGCTGTTTCTCAGCAGCTTGTTGGCAGAGTAACGCAGAATAAGCATGCCCCAAGTGAAGGAAGCCTGTAGGGCTTGGCGCGAAGCGAGTGATACAGGTGGAGCTGGTAGTCACGGTGCGAAGCTACAGTTTTTTGGCAAGTTCTTTGATGTAATCCGACAGCTCTGGACCGATGTCGTCGCGGCGTAGAGCGAACTCAATATTAGTTTTGATGAAGTCGAGTTTGTTGCCGATGTCGTAACGTTTTTCGCTCAATTGCAGTCCATACATAGGTTGGTCTTTCAGCATACTAACCATAGCGTCGGTGAGTTGAACCTCGTTGTTTTTTCCGCGCGGGGTGTTGGCGAGGTATTCGAAAATCTCTGGACGAAAAACGTAGCGGCTGGCGATGGCGAGTCTGGAAGGAGCTTCAGCTAGCGAGGGTTTTTCAACTAGGGTATGAATTTTCAGAGTGGTACTGCCAGCAGCGACCCAGTCGCCTCCTGCGATTCCATAACGGCTGACTTTCTCCTCGGGCACTTCTTCTAGGGCAACCACGTTTTGTCCGTATTGTTGGTAAACTTCAATCAGCTGGGCAGTGACCGATTGGTCTTCTCCGGGGATGCCTAGTAGCGTGTCGCCTAACAATAGCGCAAAAGGTTCATCGCCGACGAAGCTGCGTGCATAAGATACCGCATCGCCGAGGCCTTTCAGTTCTTGCTGCCAGATGAAGTGGATGTTTGCCATCCGCGAAATGCTTTGGATTTTTTCCAATTCTTCATGTTTGCCTTTTTGCGATAACTCTCTTTCCAGATCATGATTAGGATAGAAGTGTTCTTCGATGGCGCGCTTGCTTTTGCCGATGACCATTAGGATATCAGTGATGCCAGCTGCGACCGCTTCCTCTACGACGTGTTGGATCGTAGGGGTATCGATGATGGGTAGCATCTCTTTGGGGATGGATTTGGCACTTGGCAGAAAACGGGTGCCAAAACCCGCAGCGGGGATGACAGCTTTGGTGACGGCTTTGAGATTCATAGAAAAGGGTCGAATGGATTAAGTTAACAAGTGGGTTCGGAGATCAGCGGTTTGATCACCTGCAAACCAAGCGGTTCGAGTTGATCACAGAGGGATCGATACATGTCTTCTCCCTCGTAGGTACCGACGATGGCGCCTCCTGATCCGGTGAATTTTGCCGATGCGCCACAGGAGCGAGCGGCGCGCACCATCTGCATGTTGCCATCACTCATTTGATAATTCTTCATGCGTAGATCGAAGTTAGCATCGATGAGCGGAGCGATTTCTTCACCTCGATTTTGCAATAATAAGTCGCGCACTTGTTGAGCTAGATCTGCCCAAGTGTCCATGGCTTCGGTGATGTTCGGCTCTGCTCGCTTGAAACGTCCGCGGATGTCGTTGTGGAAAACTTCGGTGCCTTCTGAGAGACCATTGGAATAGGCGATGTAAAGAGGGGGCAGTAGAGCTGGGTCGAGCTCTTCATAGTCCCCGTAGCCTTGATCTTTCATTAGCTGCCGATTGAAGTCCATAAAAACCACACCTTCGTAGGCCTGGATCACACGGTCTTGCAAACCTGCGGGTATTTGAAGTTCATCGTTTTCAACCGAGAGGATCAGTTTTGCCTGCAAAGCTTTGGGAATTGGCACCTCGTAAAATTCCATCAAAGCACGCAGGCAAGCGGTGATGATCGCACTGGAACCCGCCATGCCTACTTGAGAGGGGATATTGCTCTGATATTGAAGCGTGAAATTGCGTTGAGCTAGCTGGATATCAGAGCTAGCGCAGTAGTCGTAGAAGCGTTTGATCGTAGCTTTGAGCAGCCGCACACCGCCGTAGTAGCCAAAGGCAGTGACATCCTCCTTCAAAGCTTGGATGTTATCGAAGATCGAGTGATCTCTCGCCGCAGGCAGGATCTCCAAGTGTGGGCTTTCCCACAGCACGATTTCTGCTTGGAAATTCCTGACAATGAAAGAGATGGTTTTGCCAAAGTAGCCGTCCGAGGGATTTCCGATCAATCCGGCGCGAGCGTATGATTTTTGTCTGATGATCATGGTAGGTCTTAAAGCGCGATAGGCTAGCCGATGTCGGCGGCTCTGACAAGTCTGAGCGAAGTGCCAGGGGTAGGATGCCTGGGGGGGGAGGAGATGGAGAAGTATTTTTTAGTTGCCACTCTTGGAGCAGAGTGTCTCTTAACGGTATCAAAATTATGAGAACTCCCTTATACACCCACGGTTTTTCGATGATGATCTTGACTGGAGCTTTTGCTTTGGCGGGATCGTTTTTTTCACTGAACGCAGAAGAGAATTGGCCGCGCTTCCGTGGGCCACAAGGCACTGGGCATTCGACTGCTAAGGATTTGCCGAGCCAATGGGATAAAAAATCGGTGATGTGGAAAACGACACTGAAAGGCACAGGACAATCTTCGCCGGTGAACTGGGGGGATAAGTTGTTTGTCACTAGCTCGTCGGATGATGGGCGAGAGCGTTATGTGATTTGTTTGTCAAAAAATGACGGCAAGGTGATTTGGGAGAAAATCATCGCTTGTGAGAATCCGGAGAAGGCTCACAAAATGAATAGTTGGGCGACCCCATCCTGCGTGACCGATGGTGAACGTGTGGTCGCTTTTTTTGGTCCAGCGGGCATTCATTGTTTTGATCTGGATGGCAAAAAACTGTGGTCGCAGAACTTGGGTGATTTCCCAGGTATCTGGGGAGTAGCCGCTTCGCCTGTGATGGTGGGGGATTTGGTGATTCAAAATACCGACTGTAGTGGACCTTCTGCCTTGGTGGCTTTTGATAAAAAAACAGGCAAGAAAGTATGGGAGACCGTGCGTGAAGAAAAACCGCGCGGAGGGTGGAGCACTCCGATCGTTGTTGATTCGGGTAAAGGGAAAATTTTAGTCTTGAATGGCGAGTTTGGAGTGAGAGCCTATGATCCGAAAAACGGCAAGGAGTTGTGGTTTTGCAAAGCCTTCAATGGACGTGGAGCTCCAGTGCCAGATTATGCCAATAATGTGGTCTATGTGGTGAATGGCAAACCTGGCGATACCTACGCGGTTGAGTTAGGCGGATCGGGGGATGTCACCGAAAGCAAAATGAAGTGGCACGCCAAACGCCAAGGAGGGCGCGATCTACCATCACCCGCCGTGATGGGCAATTATTTTATGGTAGCCAGCATGTCGGGTGTGGTGACTTGTTATGATGCCAAAAGTGGCGATACCTTATGGTCGGAGAAAATTGATCACAAAGGCTTGCAGCTTGCCGCGTCGCCTTTGGTCGCGAATGGTTTGCTCTATCTGCAAAATGTGAATGGCGGAGAGGTCATCATCATCAAGCCAGGGAAGAAGTTGAACGTGGTAGCGATCAATAGTTTGGGGGCGGATAAAGGTGAAATTTTTCGTGCCACCTTAGCTCCGATAGATGGGCGCCTCTATGCCAGATCCCACAACGCGCTCTATTGTATTGGTAAATAGGCGTTTTTTGAGAGGCGTTAGGATTTCATCGAGGGATCGAGGGATCGAGGGGTAATCGTGGTTGTTTACGCTTGTGGTGATTGAGCGATTTTGTTAAAAAGTGGACGTGCGTAGGATTGAACAGAGGATGCCGTCCATGTTAGCTAAGCTTGGTGCTTGGCTGCTGATGTGCGTGGTCGCGTGGACGAGTGTCTTGAGTGGCTACGCCAGTGTGTCGGGGAGAGTTGCAGATGGTTTATCCACGAAGTTCACTAAGGGACACGAAGTAGGCAGTGTTTGGCGAGCAAGTGAGGGGAACCGTCATACTCACGGTGACTACGATTACGCTGCCTTGGATCGTGCCTTTAATAGCAGGGAGCAGGCCGTGGAGGCGGTGACTTACACTTATGGCGGCAAACGTGAACATGCGGGCTTGAGAGGCGTTGATGAAGAGCTACGTCCTTGTTGCAACGGTGATTTTTGTCGTTTGAGTAGTTTTTTCATGGCAGTTTCGCTGGTGTCATTCATAATAGTTGAGGTGGACGGGGGCTTCAATTGCAACTATGATCTGAAAGACCTCAAATTAGCCTTTTATGTAGTTCAGAACCCTTGGAGTAAATTTGATCCGCTGGGGTTGGATGCAAAGAATGTGCAGACGATTGATGACGCATTTTCTCCACAAAATCTTTCTCTTCCTTTGCGGATATTTGCCAAAATTACCTTCATGGAGTTTTTTATTAAGCGTGGCTTAAAGGCGCAAGATAAGGCTCTGGATAAAGCGGAGACTGAAACTGGGGTGCGTTCCGATCCTGTTGCAACTGCGAAAAATGCTCTTGTTACATTGGCACCAGATATCGCTATCAACAAGGCAGTTGGTGTTGCTGTAGGAGTCATCTCAAACTTGGGGGGAGATGATGGTAGTTCAGGAGAATCCAAGCCAGGAGGTGAGACTTCTGAGGGTATCTCAAAGAAATCAGAGGAGGATGTAAAATATCATTACACGGACGACAAAACAGCTGAAAAAATTGAAAAAGAAGGTTTGTGGTCTGAATCACACGCTACAGACGAAGGCGGCTTGACTTCGGAAGAGGCGGTGGATAGGACTGGTACTACGAAGCCGCCAACTAGAGTTGTGCCAATTAAGGATAAAGGTCGTTTTAAGCCGACTACTCCCGCTAGAGTGCCTGAACATAAAAACGGAGACGGTGGGGCTAGTAATTTCTACAATCCAGAAAGAATTTCACCAGAAGACATCCTTCCCTCTCGCCCTCTCCCAGATTCTTCGGATTAGTGCCAATGAGTATGGACAAAGAACAATATAAATTATTATCTGAACACTTGGATCAAATTGACCCAGCTTTATTACAGTTTTGTGAAGAAACTGGATATACGATGGATAATTCAAACTTGGGTCGATATCCACGTAGGAGATTACAGAAATGCGGTGAAGTGAGTTGTTTTTTTGATTTGCAAATGGATCTGGATCAAAATGGAGAGAGGTATGAGGTTTTTTCCGATGCATTACCCTACTCTATGGGTGCTGGTGTTGGTTTTGATGAAGGTGACTTTAGGTATTCAAAGAGGTTTTTGGTAATGGATGGCTTGTCTTTTTTGCGAGTCAGCAAAGAGTTGATTGATATCTTGTTGGAAACCGATCAAAGCCTTCAGAAATGGAACAAAGAGCGGGTGCGCTCAGAAGGGCGTAAAGTAAAGTTATCTCGCTGAAGTGTTACGTGTTGAGCACTTATTTGATCTTCGGGGTCAGTCAGCAAATATTGACTTTAGTGGAAAAGGGGTCAGTCAGCATATTTTGACAAATGGAAAAGATGGATGGAAAAGGGGTCAGCACGCCTGTGAAGGCTATCAACAGGTAGGTGAAAGTCCTACTCTAATCCTTAACCTATTCGATTAGAAAGAGGCGGTAACTGCGAGATGGCAACATCTGGTGGGGAGTAACCCAACCTCTAATCAGCAGTCCGAAATGAAAGTGAACCTCATCTAATGAGCCCCGATAATCCATACACCATGAAACCGATCCTCTTGACCCCAGGAGAAGGTCGCAGGGGCTGGATGAAACTTGGCAACGATGCGTCTCTGCTAAAGAGGAGTGTCCCAGAATCCAAGAACAATAGGTGCTATGTGTCCAGCCATCGTCATGGCGGGGTCCGCGAGGTCGGAATGCTGAGAAGTGTGATAGAGACAAGCAGGGAGGTCCTTGCAGATGCTTTAAGCCCATCTGGAAACGGAGAGCCTGAAGCAACCCACATCGCAAGCTGTAGAAACAGCAAGGGTGTGCGGGTCTGTGAGGAAGTCGGAGGGGGTCGTAGTAGTGATGACGGCTTTGTAATGAAGCACGGAGCTAAGGAGCCCTACTTAGTAGAAGTGAACAGAGAAGGGAAGGACATGTGATGGCTGGAAACCAGATAACAACACAGAAGGTGAACTTGCGAGTAAGCAAGTCGCCAAAAGTTCGGAAACTTCAACGGACACTATATCAACAAGCAAAGAAGAACCCAAAGTGGAAAGCGTGGAGCCTCTACTCTGATCTATGCCGCCCTGAATTCATTGAGGAGGCAATGAGCCGAGTCCTTGGAAACAAAGGTAGCAGCGGAGTGGATGGTTACACAGTAGAAGCCATGGATGCGGAATGGGAAGAGTTCCGAGACCGCATCCAAAAGGAGCTGTTGGATAAGACATTTAGTCCTAGTCCAGTGCGCAGAGTGAGCATACCTAAAGATAATGGAGGCACACGCAAGCTGGGAATTCCGACAGTGAAAGATAGAGTGGTGCAGATGATACTTGTGCTTTTGTTAGAGCCAATTTTTGAGGCTGATTTTCATGACGAAAGTTATGCATACAGACGAGGAAAAAAGCCAACAGAGGCGGTAGAGAGTATAAGCAAAGCACTCTATTTTGGGAAAACGATGGCAATTGAAGCGGATCTGAGTCAATATTTTGATACAATAGACCACGACCGACTGATGAAGCTTATCAAGGGAAGGGTGAGTGATGGAGCTATTTTAGCCCTGATCAAAAGCTTTCTCAAAGTCCCAGTAATCGAAGAGGACAAAGACGGCAAAAAGAAGACGGTATCGAATGAAAACAAAGGAGTTCCGCAA
>JAKISY010000089.1 GCA_021648365.1 Verrucomicrobiales bacterium | reverse complement strand
GAACGAGCGACAAGTAAAAGTATTGCACCGACTGATCGACTACGAGTTGCGCGGGGGATTCAAAGGAGGCATGAATAATACCAAGTATCAGAAAATGACTGGTATCGGGGATCGCACTGCCTTGCGTGATTTGACGGATCTGCAAGAGCAGAGCCTGATGGTAAAGGTCGGCCAACTCAAAGGCACTCGCTATCACTTGAACATCCCTTACATCATCGATAGCCTTCATCCAGTTCCTCTTCAAAAATGAATGATCCTGAACAAAACCAAGTTTTGATTTACGAAGCGGAAGCTGGCTTCCGAATGGAAGTGCGGGCGGATGGCGAAACGGTGTGGCTCACTCAACGGCAAATGGCGGGGCTTTTTGGTAAGGCGGTTTCAACGATTAATGAGCATATTAAAAATATATTCAAAGAAGGGGAGCTTCAGGAACAACAGGTAATTAGCAAATTCGGAATTTCCGAATTTGCTGTAAAACCAACCAATTATTATAATCTTGATGTCATTATCTCGGTTGGGTATCGGGTGAAGTCCCAACAAGGCACTCAGTTCCGGATCTGGGCGACGCAGCGGTTACGTGAATATCTCATCAAAGGTTTTGCCATGGATGATGTCCGGCTCAAAGAGGCGGGTAACTCACGTTACTTTGAGGAACTACTGCAACGCATTCGGGATATCCGTTCATCCGAAAAGGTTTTTTGGCGCAAGGTGCTCGATATTTATGCCACCAGTATTGACTATAATCCTCAGGCTGAAACTTCACGGGCATTTTTTGCCAAGGTGCAGAATCAACTGCACTGGGCGGCTCATGGCCACACTGCTGCTGAAGTCATTTTTGATCGAGCCGACGCAAAGCAGCCTCAGATGGGAATTACTAACTTCCCTGGCAACGTATTGCTCAAACGTGATGTGGAGGTTGCTAAAAATTACCTCAAGGAAGAAGAGCTCAATATGCTTAATCGGATGGTTACGGCGTATTTGGAACTCGCTGAGATCCAAGCCATGAACCAGGCTCCCATGACCATGAATGACTGGGTCGATCGACTTCAACAATTCCTCAGCATGACCGGCAGAGGTATACTCACCCACGCGGGAAAAATCAGTCACGATCAAGCACTGAGCAAAGCACACGAGCAATATCAGCAATACAAAACCGCGCAACTCGAAGCTCCCTCCGAAGTCGATAAGCATTTCATCCAAGCCGCTGAGCAAATTTTCAAGAAAATAGAAAAGTAACTCATTTTTCAAACTTCAAACTTCACCCTTCAAACTTTCCTCAATGAGCGACAAATCCAACGAACTCACTTTTCAAAATGACATGATCGCGCAGCTGCTCGCGAACGGCTGGCTACTCGGCACGCCCGAGGGCTACAACCGCGAGTTGGCTCTGTATGAGGAAGATGTGTTGGGTTTTGTCCAGGATACTCAGCCGGAGCAGTGGAAGAAGTTCTGCGGACTCTATCCGGGTAATGCGGAACAGAAGCTTCTAGAACGGGTGGCGAAGCAGCTCAACAAGGCCGATCCTAATGCGGCGCACAGCACACTGCGCACCTTCGGGACTCTGGGAGTGCTGCGTCATAAGATCAAAGACCGTGGCACGCGCTTCAGTCTCTGTCAGTTTAAGCCGGAGCATGATCTGAACCCAGATACGCTGGCGAGTTACGGGAAGAACCGGCTGCGGGTGGTGCCGGAGCTGGTTTACAGTCCCTGGGCGACGGAGGAACATTTTGCGGCTTCGGGTAAAAAAGCGAAGGCATGGAGGATAGATCTGGTGCTCTTTGTGAATGGGCTGCCGGTCGTCACGCTGGAGCTGAAGTCGGAGTTCAAGCAGGCGGTGCAAAACGCCATCAAACAATACAAGCTGACACGCCCGCCGGTGGATCCCATTGCCAAAAAGGCGGAGCCGCTGTTGACTTTCAAACGCGGTGCGCTGGTCCACTTTGCGGTTAGCCAATACGAGGTGTATATGACTACCCGCCTAGAAGGACAGGAGACGTATTTCCTGCCATTCAACAAAGGCACGAAGGACGGCGGCTCGGGTAACGATGTGCCGGGGGATGTGAACCAATACGCCACGGATTATCTCTGGAACGAGGTATTGTTGCCGGATAATCTACTCAAGATTCTGGCCTGCTTCGTTCATCTGGAAATCACAGAGATGGAAGACTGGGAGGGGCGCAAGTATAAGAAAGAGACGATGATCTTCCCCCGTTATCATCAGTGGGATGTGGTCAATCAGTTGATCGACGGTGCGCACAGCGAAGGCCCCGGTCAGAAGTATCTGGTTCAACACAGTGCGGGTTCGGGTAAGTCGAACTCCATCGCGTGGACCGCGCATCAGTTGTCATCGCTCTACGATGCAGAGGGGGAGAAGCAGTTTCACTCTGTCATCGTGGTAACGGATCGCACTGTGCTCGATGATCAGTTACAGGAGACGATCTACCAGTTTGAACACACGGATGGCATCGTCGGGCGGATCAACCGGGACGTGGGCGAGGGATCTAAATCAGAGAAGCTGGCCAAGGCACTGGAAGAGTCACAGCCCATCATCATCGTCACGATTCAGACCTTCCCCTTTGTGCTCAAAGCAATCGAGAACAGTGTGAGTCTGAAAGAGCGTAACTACGCGATCATCGCGGATGAAGCACATTCGTCGCAGACCGGGTCAACGGCTCGTCAGCTAAAAGAGGTGTTGATGGTGGAAGCGCGAGATGAGGATGAAGACCTCAGCCCAGATGATATTCTCGATGCGATGGTCGCCTCGCGTCGGGTGTCGAATAATCTGAGTTATTTTGCTTTTACAGCAACTCCCAAGCCCAAGACACTGGAACTCTTCGGGCGTTTGCCTAATCCCGATGAAGCACCGTCAAAGACCAACAAGCCGGAGGCCTTTCATGTTTACAGTATGCGTCAGGCCATTGAGGAAGGGTTCATTCTTGATGTGCTGAAAAATTACACCAACTACAAGGTGGCCTACAATCTGGCGCTCAAAGTTCAGGCCGCTGATACGGATGTCGAGAGCAAGAAAGCCAAGGTGAAGCTCAACCAATGGGTGCGGCTGCATGATTACAATATCGCGCAGAAGGTGCAGGTCATCGTCGAGCATTTCCGAGCGAATGTCATGGGGCTGCTCGGTGGACATGCCAAGGCGATGGTGGTGACCAGTTCGCGCAAAGAAGCGGTGCGATACAAGCTGACCTTTGACAAATACATTATCGAAAAGGGTTACGACAAACTCTACGCAATGGTGGCATTTTCCTCGGAAGTGGAGTTCACCGACAAAGATCCCAACTCCGAAGGGCTGCTCGGTGAGAAATTTACCGAGCACAACATGAACCCCAACCTGAAGGGGCGCGATTTGCGTAAGGCATTTGATTCGGATGACTACCAGGTGATGATCGTGGCTAACAAGTTTCAGACCGGCTTTGATCAGCCCAAGCTCTGCGCCATGTATGTGGATAAGAAGTTGGGCGGTGTTGAGTGTGTGCAGACGCTGTCACGTCTTAACCGCAACTATCCGGGCAAAGCTGAGACCGGCACCTTCATTCTGGATTTTTTCAACGAACCCGAGGAGATACTGGAATCCTTCCTCCCGTATTACAAGACGGCGGAACTCAGTGATGTGTCAGATCCCGACCTGGTATTTGATTTGTTCGAGAAGCTGAAGGCGGTAGGTATTTTTCTGTGGAAAGAGGTCGAGCAATTCAGCGAGGCGTTTTTTGTCAAAACCAAGAGTAGTGCCGCGATAAGCAATATCTGCAAACCGGCAGTTGAACGCTGGAAGGTACGATACACCGAGGCGGTGAGCCAATACAAGCAGACGAAAGATGAGTTTGAACGCACCAAGAAGACTGGCGACGCTGTGTTGATCGCCAACGCGGAGAAGCGCTTCAAAGAGATCAAACAAGCCAAGGATAAACTCGATATTTTCAAGAAAGACCTGGGAACCTTCGTGCGCTTTTACGAGTTCATGTCGCAGATCGTTGACTACGACGATAAAGACCTGGAGAAGCTGAACCTCTACGCCCGCAACCTGCGCCCGCTACTCCGGGAGAGTTTTGAAGAGGATGACGCGATCGACCTGAGCAATGTGGAGATGAGCCATTACCGACTGAGTAAGATCAAACAGCAGGATTTGATGATGGGAGAGGAGTCCGGTGACTACGGAATCAAAGGCGGCGAAGCTGCCGGCACCGCCAAAGCCAAGGATCCCAAGGAAGAACCGCTGTCCCTGATAATCGAGCGTCTCAATGAGCTGTTCATCACCGATGAACTCAGCGAGAAGGATTTAATCAACTACGCTGAAACGATTCGTGACAAAGTGATGGAGAACGAAGGTGTGATGAAGCAGATCGCCAACAACACGGACGAACAAGCGATGTTGGGCGATTTCCCCAAGGCGATAGATGAGGCGATCATGGACAGCAGCGATGCGCATCAGAACCAGATGTTTCAACTTTTAGGCGATCCGGGTAAATCTCAAAAATTCGCAAAGTTGATTTTTGAGATGTTGAAGCTGGCGGGGTAGGGTGGAAGAAGTTTGAAGTTGGAAGGGTGAAGTTTGAAAGGGCGAGGGAAGTGCCCTTTACATTGGCGGGGGGTAGCTTTAGGTTGTGGGTATTAATACAATGACAAGCGAGTCCAAATGGCTGTTAGCCGAAGTGCCAGACGCTGACCGTGTTCAGGCTTTGGCGACAGAGTTTGGGCTTAGGCCGCTGGCGGTTCAGTTGGCGATGCAGCGGGGGTTTGATCAAGCGGATTCGCTGGCTCAGTTCCTGCATCCGCGTTTACAAGATTTGGATGATCCTTTTGAGCTGGTGGGGATGCGGGCGGGGGTGGATCGTTTGTTGCAGGCGGTTGATGCTCAGGAGGGGGTGGTTCTTTACGGGGATTATGATGTCGATGGGGTCAGCTCGACGGCTTTGTTGACTCTTGTGCTCGAGGCTTATGGATTGAAGCCGATCACATTTCTTCCGCAGCGTCTTTCGGAGGGTTATGGTCTGTCACTTGGTGGTATCAAAAAGGCGATTGCTGGCAACAAGCCGGCTTTGTTGATCGCTGCGGATTGTGGCACCAATTCTCGTGATGAGGCGGATTGGCTGCGTGAGCAGGGCATCGACTTGTTGGTGCTCGATCACCATGAACCGGCGCTGGAGGGGGTGGCTGATTGTGTGTCGATCGTCAATCCTAAGCTGGGGAAGGACTATCACTACCTGTGCACGGCTGGGGTGGTGTTTAAGGTGGCGCATGCTTTGCTCAAAGAGCGTCCGGTGGAGGGTTTTGATTTGCGTCAGCATTTGGATTTGGTCGCGTTGGGTACGATTGCGGACATTGTGCCTTTGGTGGATGAAAATCGCATCATTGTGCGGCGTGGTTTACAACAGTTGGATCGCACGAGTAATCAGGGTCTGATCGCTTTGAAGACGGTATCGGGTTTGCGCCCGCCTTGCGATGCGGTGGATGTGGGTTTCAAAATAGGACCTAGGATCAATGCTGCGGGGCGGGTGAACACGGCGCAGGATGCGCTCGATTTGCTTTTATCGACCGATTCAGAGCAGTGCATGAAATTGGCGAGGCATTTGGATGATCTCAATCGTGAGCGTCAGGATCTCGAGCAGAAGGCTCGCGACCAAGCCGAAGCTCAAATGGCTGATTTGCCAGCGGATGAAAAGGAATTTGCGATCGTGGTGGCGGGGGATGAGTGGCACCCTGGGGTGGTGGGCATTGTCGCTAGTCGCTTGATGAGGAAATACCACTTGCCGACTTTCATCATCGCTTGCGATGAGAAGGGGCTGGGTAAAGGTAGCGGGCGCAGTGTGGAGGGCTTGTCGCTGGTGAAGGCGCTTGATCATTGCCGCGATCTGCTGGAGGCGGGCGGCGGGCATGACCAAGCTGCTGGGTTGAGCGTGCGTAAAGAAAATATTGGTGCGTTTAGAAAAAAATTCAATGCTTACGTGGCGGACCGAGCTAGCGAGGGTGAAAATTTACTCACTCAAAAAGTTCGTTTGGATATAGAAGCTCGCTTAAAGGATATCGATCTGGAATTGCTCGATAGTTATGAGCTGTTGCGACCTTTTGGCAAGGGCAATGCGCAGCCGGTGTTGTTGTCTCGTGGGATTCATTTGAAATGTGACCCTCGGGTGTTGAAGGACAAACATCTCAAGTTTTTGTTTATCCAGGATGGCTGCACTCGCGATGCGATCTATTTTAATTCGGCAGAATTGGAGTTGCCTCCGACTCCTTGGGATATCGCTTATACGATCGATCGCAATGAATACCGTGGACGAGTCAGTGTGAGCATGATGATTCAGGCGATCCGCTCGGCGCAGTGAGCTGGGTCGAGGGATATTTTCATGTAGAGCTTTCTTCTGGACTCGCCTTGAGCTTATGGCTGACTAGCGATTTGAAGTAACCTGGGATTTTGGTTTCAAAGATCATCGGCTCTTTGGAAAAAGGGTGGGTGAAGCTCAGTGACGCGGAATGAAGGGTGAGGCGCTTGATGCCTTTTTCTTTTTTGCCATATTTTTTGTCTCCCGCTACCGGGCAACCTAAGTCGGCTAGGTGAACGCGGATCTGGTTTTTGCGTCCGGTGTAGAGATCGATCTCTAGTAGGCTGTATTGATCTGAGCTGCGTAAAACTCGGTAGCCGGTTTTGGCAAATTTACCTTTACTGGGGTCATCCACTGAATACATGCGAAAGGCGGCGTTCTCAACGAGGTAAGACGAGATCTCGCCTTGCTCTTGTTTGGGTTTGCCACATACGACGGCGTAGTATTTTTTGGTGAAATTCTGCCATTCGTCTTGCAGGTAGTGCTTAGCTTCTTCGCTTTTGGCAAAAAGGATGATTCCAGAAGTATCGCGGTCTAGGCGATGCACGATGAAGATTCGACTGTGGGATCTCTGATTGCCTTTGCGCACGTAGTTGTTGAGCAAATAGAAGGCGGTGTTTTCTTTGACTTTGTCATTGCTGATCGTCAATAAGCCGCTGCTTTTGTCTGCTACTAGGATGTCGTGATCCTCATAGATGATCGACAAGCCTTTGGGGTGAAAGCGCTTGGGTGGCATTTTAAATTTTTTACGAATGGATGACATGACTGGTATTAGACTGGGTCGTTTTCAATTTTTTGCACATGCAAGTAGAGCGCTTCGACTTTTTTTCTTGCCCAAGGTGTTTTGCGCAAAAATTTGAGGCTCGATTTGATCGATGGGTCGCTGTTGAAACAACGGATGTCGATGCGCATGCCTAACTCTTCCCAGCCATAATACTCTAACAAACTTTTGATGATCTGTTCGAGCGTGACCCCGTGCAGAGGGTCTTTGTTAGTATTTGGCTGGTTCATTTTTTTGACTGATAGACGTCGCCGCGATGTCCGATTTTTACTACAGTGATGGTAAGTCTATCGTCTTCGATGCTGTATAATATGCGATAATTGCCTTGCCGCACTCGATATCGCTGTTGGCTTGAAAGTTGTTTGCTAGAGGCTGGGCGTGGGTCTTCTGCAAGTTTGGCAATTCGCTGCAATATGCGGATCTGATCGTTTTTGGGGATAGTTTTCAAGTCTTTCTCAACTGACTTCCTGAAGACGACCTTATAACTTTCCATCGAGATCAAGATTTTTGACTAATTTTTCAAAAGAAAGGGTTGGCTCTGAGGCGCGGTGTTCAAAGACGCTCAAATCATCACGGTCTTCAATTAAGGCTCGACGAACAGCTTCGTTGATCAGTTCAGAAACATTGCAGCCCGTTTCTGCGGCTTGTAGTTTGAGGGCTTTATGCAGCTGAGGGTCGAGATAGACGGTCGCTCGTTTGGGCTTTTCTGCTGTGATCACGGTTACCATAGGTCACTATAACGTCATAACGTTTCAACGTCAATCTGGCTTATTTTAAGCGCACAAATCTCTTTTTGTCGAGTTTGAGGACGTCGCCGGATTTCCAATCGGGTTGCATTTTGAGATCGGTGACTTTTTCGCCATTGAGCTGTACGCTGCCTTGCTGGATCAGGCGGCGTAGATCGGAGCCGGAGCGTTTGCTGTCAAAACCGGTTTGGTAGGCGTGAGCGAGCACGCCTAAGATGTCGCGCCTTTCTGCGAGGGTGATCTCGGGCATATCGGCGGCGTCATGGTCGCGTTTGCTGAATTTGGTCTCCCAGTTGCTGCGTGCGGCGCTGGCTGCTGCGGTGCTATGGAAGCGGGTGACGACTTTTTCTGCCAACTGTTTTTTTGCTTCCATCGGGTGTTGGGTGGCATCGAGTTCGACGCCCAGCAGGAGGGTGTAGTAGCGTCCCATCAGTTGATCGGAGATGCTCATCAGTTTGCCAAACATTTCTTCGGCGGGCTCGGTCACACCTATGTAGTTACCCAAGCTTTTGCTCATTTTCTGGGTACCATCAAGACCTTCGAGGATGGGCATGAGCATGACGACTTGTTGCTCCATGCCTTCGCTTTTCTGCATGTCGCGCCCGACGAGGATGTTGAAGAGTTGGTCGGTGGCGCCGAGTTCGACGTCGGCTTTGACCATGACGGAATCCCAACCTTGCACGATGGGGTATTGGATCTCATGCAGGCGCACTTCTTGGTCTGCGGCGATGCGGGCTTTGAAGTCTTCGCGTTGCAGCATTTGCTGCATGGTGACTCGTGCGTTGAGCCGGATGACTTCTTCGAAGGTCATTTTTTTGAACCAATCGCCATTGAATCGCAGTTCGGTTTTGTCTTTGTCGAGGATTTTAAAGGCTTGGTCGGTGAAGGTGCGGGCGTTTTCGAGCACTTCTTCGTTGGTGAGCTGCGGGCGTGTTTTGGAGCGTCCGCTGGGATCGCCGATCAAGGCGGTGAAGTCGCCGATGATCAAGACGGCGGTGTGTCCGAACTCTTGGAACTGACGCAATTTCTCTAAAGGCACACTATGGCCTAGGTGCAGGTCGGGCGCGGTGGGATCGACTCCGAGTTTGGCGCGCAGCGGTTTGCCGCGTTCGAGCTTTTTGAGCAGCTCTTTTTCACTCAGCACCTGAGCGGTGCCGTGCATTAAAGTTTCCAGTTGGTCGGATAGTGAGCTCATGGGTCAATAGATGGATAAAGTTGCGCCCGAACTAAGCCGAGGGCGGGGTGAAGTTCAAGCGCTTTAGCGGGCTTCACGGTGAGTCGTTTTGTCAAAAGCTCGCCTGTTACCGATCATTAAAACGAATCGGTTCAGGGCGATTGATTTTCACTCTATTTTGATTTCTAGGTGGCGGAAATATTCCAGCAGGGCGTGGCCGAGGTTTTTTGACGGGTTTGGCAACCGGTGCAGTGGTCTGTTCTAGGACTTCGTTCACGATGACGGGATCTACGATGGGTACGGCTTTGAGACCTTCGACTGGCACGGCAATGGGCACGGCTTTGAGAGGTGTTTTTTGTTCGCCTTCGGACGTATCACCTTCTGTTACAGCTTTAGGCACAGCTACGGCAACGGCTTTGAGGCTAGGGATCACTGAATTGTAGGGATCGTGTCCTAGCAGGATCGGGCTCAGAGGATGAATGGGTTCGGCATGGGCTACTTGCGCGCGCAAGGAGGGGGATGAGCTGAAGGGGAAGGATGGGTCGAAAGGTTGTGGTCCATTTTTCACTAGGTGAGGCGTCACGGCTCCGCCGTGCACGGTGCAGGAGGTATGCACGACGGTGCCTGGTCGTAAATATTCGATGTAGGTGGTGCGCACACTTTTGGGCGGTTGGCCTGGCGCGCCCGGTACGAGGTCGTGGCATTGATCGGTGGCGCGCTCCCCTGATAGGCGACACAGCTCCACTTGCGTTGCTCCCTTGGGTGGGGCGAAGGCTTGCGGTTTGAAATACTCGGCTGCGTCGTTCATCACTTCGCTCCAAATAGGCAGTACGGTGTCGCTGCTGAAAGCTTCGGGGTAAATCGGCGAAGGGGTATCGAAACCTGCCCACACGGCGCAGGTGATTTTGCTGCTGTAGCCGATGAACCAGTTATCGGTGTAGCCGTATTCGGTGCCGGTTTTGCCGGCGAGGGGCATGTCTTTTTTGAGTCCATACAGTTGGTAAGCTTTGCGCCCGGTGCCGTCTTTGAGTGCGTCGGTCAAGCAGGAGGTCACCTGCCAAGCGGTGTAGGCGTCGATCAAGGGTTTTTTCAAACGTCGGATGTTGGTCGAATAAATGATTTTATCTTTGGAGTCTTTGATGCTGGATAAAATGTGGGTGCGCTCGACTCGAACCCCCTGATTAGGGAAAATGGAATACGCCAAGCACATTTCTGGCATCGAGGCGGGGGAGCGTCCTAACATCGATGCGTTGAAGTTTTTGATGTCTCCTTCGAAGCTGATGCCTGCACCCTCCGCTAAAGCGATGACTTTGCTCAAGCCGGTTGATATGCCGAAGCGCACGGTGGCGGCGATTTTTGAAAGGGCTAAGGCGCGGCGTGCTGGCAAGCTGCCGACATGCACATTGGTCAGGCTCTCGGTGCCCCATTCGCCGAGGATACCGCTCATGCCTCCAATCATCACGCGGCGGTTATCAATCGGTAGATCTTCGACCGGAGTGCCAGGGAAGCGTCCGCTTTGGAAACCGGCGGCGTAAACAAAAGGCATGAATGCAGTGCCGGGTTTGCGGCGGCTTAGCACCGCGCGGTCAAACATGCTGTCGTTGAAATCGCGTCCACCGACTAGGGTGACGATGCCGCCGTCACTGTTATCTATGGCGAGCACTGCGCCTTGCAAGTAGGTCGGTCGAGGTAATTTGGCTTGGATCTTCAGTAGCGAACCGTCTTCGCCTTCGCCCACGGCTTTGACTTCGGTGGTTTTCTGTTTGTTGCGAAATTCGCTTTTGAGTATTTTATAATCTGCCAAGGTTTGGTGCTCGAAGCCTGGGTGTTTTTCGATCGCATCCAGTCCTTTGGCTAGGTGAGCTTCGGCTTTGAGCTGCAGTCGATTGTCAATCGTGGTGTAGATATGGAAACCGCCTTGAGAAGCGAGTTTGTAACCGATCACTTCAATAACGCGTTGGCGAACTTGTTCGTGAACGTATTTGGATTTGGCGAAAGCGGAGCTTTTGGGGATGGTGACGAGGGGCAATTGCTGCAGCTCGACCATTTTTTCTTTGCTGATCATGTTTTCAGCGTGCATTCGCTGGAAAACGTAGTTGCGAGTGGTGCGAGATTTGTCCGGGTTGTTGAAGGGGGATAAACGGTTGGGGCTTTTGATCAAGCCGACGATGGTAGCTGCCTCTGGGATGGTAAGGTTGATGGGTTCTTTGCCAAAATAGCCATTGGATGCTGCTGCGATACCATAATAGCCGCTGCCAAAATAAATACGATTGAGGTACAATTCGAGAATCTCGCGTTTGCTAAATTTAGCTTCGATCCTTTGAGCGAGGAAAACTTCGGCTACTTTACGGCTGATGCTGCGTTCGCGCATTTCAAAAGCATTACGCCCAAGCTGCTGAGTCACGGTGCTAGCTCCTTGAGTCACTCCGCCTGCACGAAAGTTGCTGATGGCTGCGCGTAGAATACCCAAATAATCGACACCGCCATGTTCGAAAAATCTCGCATCTTCTGTGGCGACCAGTGCGTTGACGACATTCTCAGATACGTCATCGATGCTCACAGGGCGGCGATTTTGCACAAAGATGCGTCCGATCTCTATGTGATTGCGATCAAATATGATGCTCGCGGCTTCCAGATCGTGAATTTTTTCAAGATCAAAGCTTTGTGCTAGTTCGTAACGAGGTTTGGCGTAGAGGTATAGAACACCCGCGCCAATACCTGCTGCCATAATCCCCATGAAAAGAAGGACTACGAACAGCTTGAGAAAAAATCTGGAAAATCTCCGACGACGACGCATATAATAGATGTTGGATGTGTTACGAGTGATATGAGAGCAGAAATAGTGCCGATGCAAGATTTAGCTGGATACCCAAGCTGGAATATGGACTCAATTTGGCTAGGAGCAAGTGACAGAAAATACCTTTTTTTAGTGTGAATTCATTCTGATGCATGACGAGAACAAAAGTGATACGAGCTTAAAGCGGCGTATCTTTCAAAAAATCGAGGAAAATCCCTTAGCGGCAATTTCTTTTGCCGAATTCATGGATTTGGCGCTCTACGAGCCAGAGTTGGGATATTATAGCCGAGCTGGGCGTGCGATTGGCAGGGATGGCGGCGACTTTTATACCAGTGTGAGCGTGGGGGATTGTTTTGGGCTGCTGTTGAGCTACGCCATCGAAGAGCAATGGCAAAAGGGTGGCTCAGTGGAAAACTATCTATTGATCGAGCAAGGGGCGCATGATGGTCAACTGGCATTCGACATTCTCGATGCCTTGCAGCAGCGGGATAGTGCGCTGTTAAAAGTCTTGTCTTATTGGGTGATCGAGCCACACGAGGGGCGCCGAGCCTTCCTGCAACAAAGAATAGAGAACAGTGCGCATGGAGCTACGGTTAAGGTCGTAGCTGAGGTGAAAGAAATAGCGCCAGAGCAGAGTGCCGCGCGTAGAGGTATCTTTTTGTGCAACGAATTGGTGGATGCTTTTGCGGTAGAGCGCATCCGCTTAGAAGGCGGTGAGTGGAAGCGATTGTGGGTCAAGCGTGCAGATACGGAGAGTGGATTTGAATACCAAGCTCGCAAGATAGAGGATGCAAGGCTGTTGCGCGAGGTGGCAGCCATTGACCTTGACGGGCTGCGAGAGGGCTACACTACAGAAATCAATCTGGCGATGCGGCCCTGGTTACAGAGTGTGAGTGCTTTGTTTGAACCGGGCGGCGGTCACTGGTGGATCATCGACTACGGGCATCGCGAAGAAGATTACTTTTCACCCGAACGCACTGCGGGGACGCTGCGGTGTTATCATCAGCACCGAGCCACAGACGATGCTTTTGTCGATCCAGGAGAGTTGGACATCACTGCGCATGTGAATTTTTCTCGTTTAGCCAAGTTCGCAGCGACGCTGGGGATGAAGAGTGAGGTTTTGCAAGATCAACATGATTTCCTTATTCGATCCGCCAAAACATGGTTGTTGAAAATGGAAGCGCAACAGGTGACTCAAGAGCCTGAAAACAAAAAAAGATTGCGTCAATTTCAGACGCTCACCCATCCAGGCATGATGGGGAGGCAGTTCAAAGTGCTCAGATTGAGGAATTAAGGGGCTTGAGCGGGCAGGATTGTTCTTTTTAGGAAAAATAGGAAAAAATGCATCTACACCCCATAATGTACCTTTTTGGCTGATGTGTACCCCCAATAATGATGAAATAGTAGTTTCATCATGACACAGAGCAGCACCACATTAAAACCAAGCCCAGGGAGGCATAGCGAGTTTCCCGCTCTCACCATGGGAGAACCTGCCATTTATCAAATCAAAGTTCGCGGAAATCTCGATCAAAGCTGGTCTGACAAATTGGGGGGTCTGAAACTCGAAACGACCATGGAGACTGCCGAGACAGTTCTGACAGGTCCATTGAAGGATCAAGCCGCCTTATCGGGTGTTTTGAACTCGCTTTACGATCTGCAGCTTCCAGTGATTTCAGTCGTGCATTTGCCAGGCTCTTAGAAATTATATTTTGTCTGTCATGTAGATTTTTTCATCTCTTTTTCATTTAACCTCAAAACCTTAACGATCATGGTCCAAGAACTACCAGAAATTTGTGCTCATACGATGACTTCCATGCTGGAGGAATTGGAACTTGGCATCACAAAATACCCTCAGGCGCTGCGTGAGATTTATCAGCATGGCCGCGAGGAGTCAAAGTGGACACAGGATGAATTTGGAGTGGAGCCTTCGGGTTTTGACGGACTTTCTATGGCAAATCTAGCGGCGGCTCACCAATTGATGTATGCCTCAGCTTTTGCTGCAAGTGCAGCCTGTTTGCCAGGCTGGGGCGTGCCACCAGTAGCGGTGCCATCGACTAGCATTTTAGACGTGATCACCGATGCGGGATTGCCACCCAGAGAATTTCTTCGCCAATATGGCAAATATGGAAACCAATTCACCTGGAAACTGCTTAAACTGACCGGGAGAATCAGTGAAAGCAAATACCAGCCAGCCCCCAATCTAAAGAGCGGGGGGTGATACCGTCGGTGTCTCGCAACTGTTTTTTCCATTACGGGAGAAGTGGAAAAACCCCATTCGGGAAGTTGTGAGGCATCGGCTCCTAATCAACAAGTTACAAGATTTTCGCTCAACAAAGCAATACTAATTTACTCAACATGAATAAAAAACTTCACCTGGAAATAACAGCGCTCGACCGGGAGATCGGCGTCAGTAATGACCAGTCAGCCCTTGACTAAGTGTCGAGGGTGTGGTAACGCCAGTGTCTCGAAACAACTATATGAAAAATTCCTTTTTTTAGGAAAGTTTCGAGACATTGGCACATTTTAAGCTAGATATAAAACCACTTAGAAAAATAGAATTTCAACTGTAAATGGCCCTAGCCTTTATGGTGATACCAATTCACATGGACTACTGCTGAATCTGCTCGGGAGAATCAGTGACAGCATAGTTCGTTCGCCCTCGACCTAGTGAACGGGGCATGTGATACCGCCGGCGTCCCGTAGCTCGGGGCGTCGGCTCCTTTTTTTAGCGAATAGGCTTTTTTTTTGATGAAAAGGTGTCATATATCCTTCTATGAGAATACAATTGAAGCTTAAGTTTCCCTTAGTAGTTATTGCATGGTTGTTTGCTGGTTTGATTTCCAGTGGTCAAGCTAAAGATATGCAGCATGATCCCCGTTCTTTTGAGTGGAAGCCGGAACTCTCTCCGCAAGGGGCAGTCACGATTGTGGTGAGCCTGTCGCGCCAGGAGGCGCTGGTCTATCGAAATGGGGTGAGGATTGGACGCTGCCTGGTTAGCACGGGAAAAAAAGGTTATGAAACACCAACTGGCATTTTTCATATTTTAAATAAAGACAAGGATCACCGTTCTAAGACATATAATAATGCGCCGATGCCTTATTCTGAGAGGTTGACTTGGGATGGTGTGGCTTTGCATGCTGGGGGCTTGCCGGGATATCCTGAATCCCATGGCTGCATTCATTTGCCGTATGAGTTTTCAAAGTTGCTATTTGGAGTCACTCAAAAGGGTGTGACGGTGGTAGTGACCAAAGATTACGCGGAGGCTTATGTCACCAATAATCACGGCGCGCCAGTTTCGGGGCATCGTCCCAATCAGTTTCAGAACAATGTCAGTTGGATGTGGACGCCAGAAAAATCACCATCAGGGCCCGTTTCAGTATTGGTCAGCGAAACGGATAAAAAGATCTATGTGTTGCGCAATGGGGTTCCGATTGGTGAAAGCCCGATTGCGGTGACGCGTAGTGGGAGGAAATTCTCAGGCACCCAAGCCTTTTCTTTGCTCAATCGAGGCAACGGCGCGGTTCATTCGCCCGACGGCAAGCTTTCTGCGAAGTGGATGCGGATCGGCGGAACTCAAGGCATGCACGCAGAGCCGTTGACCGACTTTTTCCATATCCCACCTGGCTTTGCTCGTGAACTTGACACCTTGCTGCACCCTGGATCGATCGTGGTAGTCACCAGTGAGGCTGTGACCAAACAAAGTAAATCTAACCCCGGCTTTACGATCTTGGCATCGCAGGCATTGCGTAAAGCTGACGGTAAACAGTAGTTTCAAGGTCTGTATGGCTGAAGATTTAGATCACGCTTTGCAAGCCCTCCCTCATGGGGAGGGTTTTACATTTATCGATCAATTGACCGAGCTGAGTGCCGGGCAATCGGCGAGTGCTTTATATTTGGTCAAAGGTTCGGAGGATTTTCTTGCCCATCACTTTCCGGGTGATCCGATGATGCCGGGGGTGATCTTGATCGAAGCGATAGCGCAATTAGCGGGTATCGCGGCACAAAATGCAGGGGCTAGGTCATTTGCGAATCTGCGATTGGCGGCGGTTCGCCAAGCTAAAATTTTGCAGCCTGCACGTCCTGGCGATCAGCTGGAAATTCAAGTCAGTATCACAGCTGCGATGGGGGGGCTGATTCAAGCAGATGGGCAAGTGAGTTTGGTGGTGGATGGAGACGGTGGAAAGACTGTAGTCACCAAAGCGCAGATCACGCTCAGTGGGGGCGAGTAGCGCTAGATCAATCCTCGTATTCGAGAGCATCTTGTAGTCTGCGGATGAGGTCTTTGATTTGCCGAGCCGCGCGTACGTTGTGGAAAACTAGGATAGGCATGGGGGATTCGAGGGTAGCAAATTCGATGTTAGCTAAGCCGACTAAACCTTGCAAGCCACGCTGCCGGATATGGATAGCGCCAATATAATCAATGGGGATTTCTCGTGAGTTGACTAATATGAGCCCCTGAATGAGTTCGATCTGTTTAGGGGTGATGTAGTATTGATGGCGAGTGCGGCGCATTTGCATTTGCATGAAAAATAGCAACGCGCTACAAAGCCCTGCTAATAATGCCCAGTCATACTGCGGTCGAAAATAAATGCCAAGAGCTAAGCTGATGGCGATGAATAAAAGACTATTGGGGTAACTCCATAGAGAGGGTCTGCCAGAATAAAGGATGGTGGTGGAATCCCTAGGCGGGCGACTGAGAGGGCGCTGAGTCTCTTCGTGATCTATATCCTGATCATTGTCTTCGATTTCTTCGTCAGAACTAGACGGGGTAGAGGTATCCCAAGAGTCTTCATCGAGCAAATCTGTTTGCTGATTATCGAGGTCTTGTTGCTTTTCTGAGGGGGCTACGTCTGGAATTAAGTCGCTTTCGTTCTCACCTTCGCTTTCGTTTTCTCGATCAGCGCAGATTTTTTGTGTAGCTGGTTTTGTGACAGTGGCCGAGGGAGAGACGATGTCGTGATCATCCCAATCGAGAACTTCGCGTAATTTTTCGCAAGTGTCGGAGCCGATGCGCAAACAGAGGTCTTCGTAGTCTGCTCGTTGAGCGTCGATTTCATCCAGCAGCGCATGCAGAGTAAAGGGACCCGATTTGGCACCGTGTCTGAAAACGTAATACCTGTCATTCATTTTCCTGTGGCATTGGAGCTTCTGGCCGAGTAGGATCTGGCAATGTCGCGCTTTCCAAATCAGTTTCCATTAATAAAGGAATGCTTAAAGCGGCTAATTCTCCGTCGGTGCATTTTTCTGCATCAAAAAGCGTGTTTAACATAGGGGCTAGTCGATCTACTTCAGCGATCGTAGCAAGCACCATACCGACGATGATGTCGCTATCGCCTTCACCTTTTGGGAAGAGGTTGCTGACTCGGAAAACCACCCGCCCTTCATCCCAAAACATCTCAAAGTTTCCTACCGTCAAGATCTGGTTGGTGCGCAAAATCAATTCGGCGATGCGCTCACGCAAGGCTGGAGAATAGCTTGATTTATCTGACTCGGATACCACAGAGAGAGCGCCAATCTCAGCAAAAACTTGCGCATGTATTTGAACCTTTAAATGTTGGGCTTCGAATCCTGCCAAGATCACCTCTTGATCCTCTACTTCTGAGTAAGCCCAGCCCTGATCGGTGAAGGTTTTTTTGAGTGTTGAAAATAATGTAGGTGCCATATCACAGCTTGAAGCTTGCTTGAAGAAGGTCAAACTTTCTCCCGTGGTTTTGTTGAAAATATACCGCTGATCAAGCGAATGCCAAATAGTATCAATATGGCGGGGAACCACAGAGAATAGATAGCCGCCTTGGTTGGTTTGATCAAAATAGCTTGATCTGCTTGCTCTGGGTTCACGTAACAAATCAACTCCTTGCCAACGGGATAGAGCCGCTGCCAAGCGACGATTTTTTTTTCGACTTTGCTGGCGATGGGGCGGACTTTGATCTTAGAGGAAAGGTGACTTTTGCCTTCGAATTCATAGCGGTAATGAAGCTGCAGTTGGAACTTAACATCGTTGTGCTGCGTGCGACGACTGTGATCCACCATCGAGACGATTACTTTAGCTGGGCGCTCAACCCAGTGATCTGTACTTCGTGCTTTTTGAAACGAGAGCCACAAAAAAGTGCAACCCGCGAACCCCATCGCGCAAAGTGAGAGCCCGAGCATGCCCATCCAGATCCGGCCGCCCCATTCACTTGCTTGTGTTTTATTTACAGAAGTCTTGCTCATCGCCCTTTCTCTAGTGGCCACTTTTTGATATAAATGCTAAATCATGAAGATCTCACACGAAGACACAAAAGCACGAAGTAAGAAAAGAGGAAATCATAAAAAGCTGGCTGCCTTGGTATAAGTGTTGGGGCTGCGGTGCTGTTCAAGTCATTGATATTCAAGCAAAGCACCTTTCCAATCATGGTCCAGATTTGTGGACGCAGATCATATTTTTCATATAGAAGAATCAGTCTTTAATTTTGATTTCCCGAACCGTTAAGTTTCGTTGGCTTGGTATTAGGGTGCGGGCGTGATACTCGATCATAGTTGATTCGAGATGGCTATACAGTTCGTCGATTTGCTTGTCGTCTTTGACACGGTATTCGACCATGTTGGCATGGGTCGTAGTCGGAAATACTTTTACGGGAAGTTTATCATCTGCACCGGCTTTACCTGCCACTATATTTTGCAAGTTCTCTATTTTACTAGCGGAATTTAATGTTTCCGCTGCTTTTTTCACAGTGGATAGTGGTCGGATGTGGTAGATGCGGACTAAGCTTTGTGCATTGGTAGAGATCGTTAATTCCCGGACTTTGATCAAATCATCGATCACATAGTTTTGAACTCCATAATATACGATATTTCTAAGTGGGAGCGTGATTTTCGAGTCATTAATTTCGGCTTTCCAAAATAAAGGAGTCACATTCGCCGCGATTTTCTTGGGCGTCACAGGTTGAACAATTTCTAGAACGACTGTTTGTGCAGGGCTTTCAGTTTGAGCGTTTATTTGATCAATCGGGGAAAGAAAAAATGCGATCTTTGCCAATATTAGTAGTTTTAAATATCTCATATATAATATGGTGTCACAAATTTTCAGAATTGGAAAGGGTGCATAAACGCTACCGTGACGATTAAAGGAGGACTCAGCTGCAATCCAAGCAATACGCACCTTTGTGTTTTTGTGAACCAAGCATCTTGATATCTCACAAGCCTCGTCCAGAGTTTCAAAAAAGTTCGTAGCCTGTGATTTAAAAAAAGATCCTCTCACCCGCATTGCCACGGCTCATAACATAGCCAGCGGCGCTTCATATTCAATACGAACTTGTCTGGGAATCCCTCTCCCACAGATAATGGAACGCGGATGAAAAATCCGTTTTTTGGAGAGGCTTGACTTAGGACTTGGAAATTTGTAGCTTTAGGCTCAATGAAATTGCGCACGAGTTTTTTTCACGTTTTGGCAGCAGCGATGGTTTTGTTTTCCGTCTCGAATGAGCTGTGGGCGGGCGATGCCGAGACGGCGAAAC